>JAEZCY010000085.1 GCA_023429845.1 Acidobacteriota bacterium | reverse complement strand
CTTCCCGCCCGCCGCCCCCCGGCCCGCGCGCGCATCGCACTCGCCACGGCCAAGCGCCGGCGGCGACGCCGAAGACCGCGGACGACCAGCGGAGGCCGAAGGGCGACCGACGAGGCCGAGCCATGTGCTAGAGTGCGCGCCCATGAAGATCTCGGTTCACGCGGACGCCGCCGCGCTCGGCGCAGCTGCCGCGGCTGAAGTGGCGCAGGCCATCGTCGATGCCGTGCAGGCTCGGGGTCGCGCGCGCATCATCGTGGCGACCGGCGCCTCGCAGTTCACGTTCCTCGACGCGCTCGTGGCGCGTGATGACGTGCCCTGGGCCCAGGTCGACGCGTTCCATCTCGACGAGTATCTCGGTTTGCCGATCACGCATCCGGCGAGCTTTCGCAAGTACTTGAACGAGAGGCTGTTCAGCCGCGTGCCGATCGGCTCGGCGTTGCTGCTCGACGGCGAGGCCGACCCGCAGCAGGTGCTGGCCGAGGCGGCCGCCGCGATTGGCGCGGCCCCGATCGACGTGTGCTGTTGCGGTATCGGCGAGAACGGGCACCTGGCGTTCAACGACCCGCCCGCGGATTTCGAGACCGAGCAGCCGTATCACGTGGTCAACCTCGACGAGGCGTGCCGCCGGCAGCAGGTTGGCGAAGGGTGGTTCGCGGGGCTGGACGACGTGCCGGCGCAGGCTTTGAGCATGTCGGTGCGGCAGATCCTCAAGAGCCGGCAGATCTTCTGCATCGTGCCGGACGAGCGGAAGGCCGCGGCAGTGCAGGCCTCGACCGAGGGGCCGGTCACGCCGACGGTGCCTGCGTCCATCCTCCAGACTCACGGCAACACGCGCCTGCTCCTCGACCCGGCGTCGGCGTCGCGCCTGAAGCCCGACACGCTCGCATCGCGCACCTAGACCGTCGTGGCCGACAACACGCGCAAGATCCCGCACCTGCGCTGGTACATCGCCGTCCTGCTGTGCCTGGCATCCGAGCTGAACTATCTCGATCGCCAGGCGCTCTCCGTGCTGGCGACGCAGATCCAGCAGGACGTCGGCTTCACCGACACGCAATACGGGCAGATCACGTCGGCGTTCCTCGTGAGCTACTCGGTGATGTACCTGGTCAGCGGGCGGATCCTCGACGTGATCGGGACGCGGCGGGGTTACCTGTACTTCGTCGCGGCGTGGTCGGTGGCGGCCATGAGCCACGCGCTCGCGCGCACGGTCCCCCACTTCCAGATCGCCCGCTTCGCCCTCGGTGCGGCGGAAGCGGCAGTCATCCCCGGCGGCGTAAAGGCCGCGACCGAGTGGTTCCCCGTCCGCGAGCGCGCACTCGCGGTCGGCATCTTCAACGCGGGGACGGCGCTCGGATCGACGCTCGCCGTGCCGGTGATCGGTGCGATCAGCCTCTACTGGGGCTGGCGGGCCGCCTTCATCGTCTCGGGTGGGCTCGGGTTGCTGTGGCTGCCGCTCTGGTACTGGCTATACCACAAGCCTGAACACCACCCCATGATCACCGCCGAAGAGCGGGCGCTGATCACGGCCGACCGCACCCTGTCGGAATCGGCGACGCAGCCGCCGTCCATGGGCGTGTTGCTGCGCATGAAGGAGACATGGGGCTGCGTGGCCGCTCGCGTGCTCACCGACCCCATCTCGTACCTGCTCAACTTCTGGGTCCTGAAGTACCTCGAGGACGTCTACGACATTCCGCGCACGACGCTGCTGGCCGTAGGCTGGCTGCCGTACGCGGCGCTGGCCACCGGCAACATCGCGTCGGGCGCCATCCCACGCTACCTCGTCAACTCCTTCGGGTGGACCGTCAACCGCGCACGCAAGCTGACGACGTTCACGGTGTCGGCGACCGCGCTCGTGCTGTTCCTCTCACTGGCGCGCATCGACTCGCTGGCGCCGTACGTCGCCGCGATCGGCATCGACATCACGACCCTGGCGCTGATCTGCGTCACGCTGGCGATGTTCTGTCACGGGGCGTGGGGCAACGTGATCCTGCCCGCCGAGGTCTTCCCGGCGCGTGCCGTCGGATCGGTCACCGGTCTGGGCGGCCTCCTCGGCAGCGTCGCCGGCGTCATCACCCAGCTGCTGATCGGGCGCGTCGTCGAAGGCGCCGGCTATGCGCCGGTGTTCCTGACGTGCGCGTCCGCTTACCTGATCGCGTTCTTCCTCGTCGTGGTGCTGATCGGCGAACTGGGCCGCATCCGCCAGGTGCCGTCCGGTGCCTGAGTTCACGGGCCCGGCATTCGTCGACCTGCAGGTGAACGGTTTCGCCGGCGTGGACTACAACGCGCCGGGCGTCTCGCCGGAACAGATCGCCGCGTCGTTCGAGGCGATGCAGCGTACCGGCGTCGGCCTGTGCCTGCCGACGATCATCACCTCCACGACCGCCCACTTCGCGACCTGCGCGCGTGCGGTGCTCGCGACCGGTCACCCGATCGTCGCCGGCCTGCACATGGAGGGCCCGTACATCTCTCCGGTCGATGGCTTCCGCGGCGCGCACCCCTGCGCCTGCGTCGCCGAGGCGAGCGTGGACGACTTCCGGCGACGCCAGGAGGCGGCCGACGGGCAGATCCGCCTGCTGACCCTCGCTCCGGAAGTGCCCGGCGCCATCGCGGTGATCGAGGACGCCGTTGCCTCGGGCGTGCGCGTCGCGATCGGCCACACGAATGCCAGCACCCGCGAGATCGCCGATGCGGTCAGCGCCGGCGCCACCATGTCCACGCACCTGGGCAACGGGTGCCCCGCCGTCCTTCCCCGGCATCCCAACGTGATCTGGGATCAACTCGCGACCGATGCGCTGCACGCGTCGCTCATCGTCGACGGCCACCACCTGCCGCCGGCAACGGTGCGGACGATGGTGCGCGCCAAGTCGCCGGCGCGCTGCATCCTCGTCACGGACGCGATGATGGCGGCTGGCGCGGCGCCAGGCCGCTACCAGTTGGGCGACCTGGAGGTGGTGTCGGAGCCATCGGGGCGCGTCTCCGCTCCGGGTTCGGCCACGCTGGCCGGCTCCTCACTGACGATAGCTGTCGCCGTCGGCTATACCGCCGCGTGGACGTCGCTAGATGTTGGGGTGTGCTGGGAGATGGCCTCAACCCAGCCGGCCGCATACCTCGGAATCGCCGCACGCGGCCGCGCCCGCGTCGTCTGGTCGGCCGACTTCGCTCACGTCGAGCACGTGGACTTCACACCAGCCCCCTGACCTGGCGCGCCCAATTCGCTTGTCTCGGGCCGATTGCTGCCTGCACCATTGACGTCACCGGCTCATCCGGCCGATAGACGGTCTGGAGAGCTGCGCCGCATCGCGTGTCAACGACACCTTCACCGCGCTGGCTGACGCTGTACGTCGGTGGCGTGATTACGGCAGGCCTGGGTCTGCTGGTCACGGCCAATCCGCTCGTCGGTGATCGGCCCTACGCGTTCGCGGCGCTGCTCGCGCTGGCGACAGCCCTGTCCGCGTTGAAGATCCACGTGCCGCTCGCACGCGGGTGGGCGACGATGTCCACGTCGTTCGCGGCGTTGTTCGTCGCGATGCTCACCATGGGCTTCGGCCCGGCCTTGGTCATCGCGGCCGTGTCCGGATGGGTGCAGTCGGCCTTCCACAGCAAGACCAAGTCGCCACTCTGGCGTCACCTGTTCAACAGCATGATGCTGGTGGTGTCGGTCGGCGCCGCGGGTGCGGTCTTCCGCGCGCTGGGCGGCCAACTGGGCGACTTCGAGCAGGCGCTCGAGATCGGCCCGCTCGTGGGCGCGACGGCGGCGTACTTCCTCGCCAACTCCCTGATCGTCTCCACCGCGGTGGCGGTCTCCACGGGGCAGCCGCTCTGGCGCTGCTGGCACGACAACTTCCTGTGGACGGCGCCGGGCTACTTCCTCACCGCCGGTGTCGTCTCGCTCGCCGCCCTCGGCCTCAAGTACGGCCAATGGGGCGTGCTGCTGTTCGTCCTGCTGCCGATCGGCTTCATCTACCGGTCGTACAAGGTCTACTTCGGGCGACTGCGCGACGAGCAGAAGGCCGTGGAGGCCATGGCGGAACTCGAGGCCGCCGCGCGCGAGAGCCTGGCCGCAGAGAAGGAGCGTCTGGCGGTCACGCTGCGCAGCATCGGCGATGCCGTCATCACCACCGATCTGCAGGGCCGCGTCACGATGCTGAACGTCGTCGCCGAGCAGTTGACGGGACGTTCGACGGCCACGGCCGTCAACAGGGCCATCGACGACGTGTTGTGCCTGTGGGACCCCGACGGCGCGACGGTCCAGGAGGTGCCGATCGCGCGCATCCTCGAGTCGGGCCGCATGCCGGAAGCGGAGGCGAACGCCTCGCTGATTGCGCCAGATGGTTCGCGCCTGGCGGTGAACCTCACGGGCGCGCCCATCTCGGATGGCGAAGGGCAGAAGGTCGGCGTGGTGCTCGTGGTGCGCGACATCACCGAGAGCGTGCGTCTCACGCAGGAGCGGGTGCGCGCCAGCAAGCTGGAGTCGCTCGGCGTGCTCGCCGGCGGCATCGCCCACGACTTCAACAACGTGCTCACGGCGGTGGTGGGCAACATCGCGCTGGCGCGCAACGACGAGACGCTGTCGCGCGAAACGGCGTCGTGGCTCGAGGAGGCCGAACGCGCCTGCCTGCGCGCGCGCACTCTCACGCATCAGTTGCTGACGTTCTCGCGCGGCGGCGATCCGGTGAAGCGCCCGATGCACATCGGGCCGCTGGTCGACGCGACCGTGCGGTTCGCCGTGAGCGGGTCGAACGTGCGGTGCGCCGTCGAGGTGGCGCCGGACCTGTGGACCGTCGAAGCCGACGAAGGCCAGATCGAGCAGGTGGTGCACAACATCGTGCTGAACGCCAAGCAGGCGATGCCGCGCGGCGGCCAGGTGCACGTGACGTGCAGCAACGTGCGGCTCGCCTCGCCGCCGGACGCGCCGATTGCGCCGGGCGCGATGCGCCAGTACGTGCGCATCAGCGTGAAAGACCAGGGCGCCGGGATCCCGGCCGAGCACCTGGAGCGCATCTTCGACCCGTACTTCACCACCAAGCAGTCGGGCACGGGCCTCGGGCTGGCGGTGTCGCACGCGGTGATCAAGAACCACGGCGGGCTGCTGCAGACCGAGTCGGTCGTGGGCACGGGCACCGTGTTCCACATCATGCTGCCGCGCTCGACCAAGCGCGTCGCCCCCGCCAGCGCGATGCCGGCCATCGTCATTCCGCACGGGCGGGGACGCGTGCTGGTGATGGACGACGACAAGTCGATTGCGACGGTCACCGCGTCGATGCTCAAGTCGCTCGGCTACACGCCGGATGTCGCGTCGGACGGCGAGATGGCGGTCGAGCGCTACCTGCAGGCGCTGGAAGCCGGCGAGCCGTTCGATGCGGTGGTAATGGACCTCACCGTGCCTGGCGGCATGGGTGGCGCCGAGGCGCTCGCGCAGCTGCGCGAGTACGACCCGGCGATCTGCGCGATCGTGATGAGCGGATATGCCGACACCGGCCTGCTCGCCGACTACCAGCAGGTCGGCTTCGCGGGTCGTCTCGCGAAGCCGTTCTCGCTGCGCGACCTCGCCGTCACGCTGCACGACCTGCTCGTCACCGCACGGCGCCGCGTTCCACACGCGTAAGGACCGGCCTTGGTCGGTCGGCCTTGGGCCTTCGGACGCGCGCTGCGGTACGCAGTCGTCGGGCCTTGGCCGGCGGACTCGCGATTCGGTACGTAGCCGTCGGGCCATGCCCGCCCGCTGGCGCAGGCGCTATCGCGCCGTGAGATCGCGCAGCCAGATCTCGCGGAACTTCATGTCGCCGGTGCCGCCCGAGTGGAGCTGCAGGGCGATGGTGCCGTCGAACGAGCGCGGCTGCGGGTCGGTGAAGTCCACGAGCACCACGCCGTTGAGGCGCGAGATGTAGCGGTTGCCTCGCACTTCCAGCAGGTACTCGTTCCACTCGCCGCGGCGTACGACCGACTCGTTCTCGGGCGCGGGCCACACGATCCAGTTGCGGCCGTCACCGTAGATGCCGCCGGTGTGCTTCATCATCCCGCAATCGACCTCGAACTGCAGGCCCTGCGAGACGTCGGCCGTCCCCGGCTTGAAACCGGTGTGGAAGAACACGCCGCTGTTGCCGTCGCCCTCGCACTTGAAGTGCATCGACAGCACGAAGTCCTTGTAGTTCTTGTCGGTCTGCAGGTAGCCGTAGCCCTTTGTCACCTGGATGCCGTGCAGGATGCCGCCGGGTTCGACCGACCACTTCTCCTGGCCGACGTTGTTCCAGCCGGTGAGGTCCTTGCCGTTGAACAACTGGATCCAGTCCTCGCCGCCGCGCACGGGGCGAGGGGGCTGCTGGGCAGAGGCCGACAAGGCAGTGGAAGCGACGAACAACAGGGCCAACGAGAGGGGACGGAAAAGACGCATCGCGCGACTATAGCTGACTTCCCGTTCGGCGTCCGCCTCCGGCCCGCGGTTGTTGACGTCGGCGTTTTGCGGGGCGTTACCATACGGAGAGTGGTCGCCACCTTCATCGTCTACGACGAGCTCGACCGATGCCCGTACCTGGCCGGGCATGTGGCGCGGTTGCCGCTGCGGGTGCCGGCGCGTCCCCTGACCCGCGGCGAGGTGGATGCCGCCCTGTCGGCCGGCGATCGCCGCCAGGGGGTGTTCCTGTACCGACCGAGCTGCCCGGCCTGTCACGCCTGCGAGCCGATCCGCATCCCGGTCAGCGAGTTCTCCCCGTCGGCCACGCATCGCCGCATCCTCCGCGCGGGTGATGCCAGGTTCCGGGTCGAGGTCGGGCGGCCGGTGGCCGATCAGGCGCGAGCCGCGCTGTATGCGCGCCACAAGTGGGGCCGCGGGCTCACGACGGCCGACGACCACGAGGAGACGACCGACGTCGAGACGTACGCGGCGTTCCTCGTCGAGACCTGCTGCGAGAGCCTCGAGTTCGCCGTCTACGACGGTGACACGCTGGTTTCGGTGGCCGTGGCCGACCGCGGCGAACGGTCGCTGTCGGCGGTCTACTGCTGCTTCGATCCTGCGTACGAGAAGAACAGCCCCGGCACGTACTCGATCCTCAAGCAGTGGGAGTACTGCGTGGCCGAAGGGCTCACGCATCTGTACCTGGGCCTGTACGTGGCTGAATCCGCGCACCTCTCGTACAAGGCGAACTTCCGGCCCCACGAACGGCGGAGCGACGGCGCGTGGCAGCGATACGACCGCGCGCCGGGCCCGGTGGACGCACGCTAGGGAGCCTGGCGCGTGGCCGGGCTGTGGTATCCTTGCCCGGTTGTTCGCGAGCGCCCGCTCGCTCCCGCCTCCCGCCGACGTAGCTCAGTTGGTAGAGCAGCTGATTCGTAATCAGCAGGTCGCCGGTTCGAGTCCGGCCGTCGGCTCCATGTACAAATCTTCAGAGGTTCGAGAGGCTCGATCGCCGGCTCGATCGCGTCGCCGGCAGCCACGTCCGGGGGCACGGCTGCGGCAACCGTCGCACGCGCCGTATCGATGGCCGACGGCCGACCGCCGAAGGCCGCAGACGACAGACGATAATCACCAGGTGCACCCCGCGCGGCCCTCGAGGCGATGCGCATGAGCGACCTGTTGCTCCTGCTCGTCCTGATCCTGATCAACGGCGCCTTCGCGATGTCCGAGATCGCCCTCGTGAGTTCGCGCAAGGCGCGGCTCCAGCAGCTGGCGACCGAGGGACGGCCGGGCGCCAGCCGGGCGCTCGCGCTGGCCGACGAACCCACGCGCTTCCTCTCCACCGTGCAGGTGGGCATCACGAGCATCGGCATCCTCAGCGGCGCCGTGGGCGAGTCCGCCGTGGCGCTGCGGATCCAGGGTCTGCTCGTGCAGGTGCCCGCCCTCGCCGCCCACGCCACGTGGCTGTCGATGCTGTTGATGGTCGTCAGCCTCACGTACGTGTCGCTGATCCTCGGCGAACTCGTGCCCAAGCGCCTGGGCCTGACATCCCCCGAGCGTATCGCGGCCTTCGTCGCCGGTCCGATGTCGGTGCTCGCGGGCGTCGCCAGACCGATCGTGACACTGCTCACGGGGTCCACCAACCTCGTGCTCACCCTCCTGCGTGTCTCGCCCGAGCCGGGTCCCAGCACGAGTGACGAGGAGATCAGCCTGCTGATGGCCCAGGGCGCGGCCGAGGGCATCTTCGAGCCGGCCGAACACACGATCGTCAGGAACGTGCTCCGCCTCGACGACCGCTATGTGGCCGCGATCCTGACGCCGCGCACCGACATCGTGTACCTCGACGTCGCGCGTCCCTGGGCCGAGAATGCGTCGATGCTCGAGGACAACCCGCACTCGGTGTTGCCCGTGTGCCGCGGCGGGCTGGACGAGGTGCTCGGCGTGGTGCGGTCATCGACGGTGCTGCGAAGCGTGCTGCGCGGCGAGGCCGTGGACCTGCAGGCGCTGGCCGGCCCTGCGCTGTTCGTGCCGCGCACGGCCACCCTCATGGCCCTGCTGACGCAGTTCAAGCAGATGCACACGCCGCTCGCACTGGTCATCGACGAATTCGGCGGCATCGACGGCCTCGTCAGCCTCACGGACGTCACCGCGGCGATCGTCGGCGAACTGCCCGAGACCTCCGGCGAGGACCCGGCCATCGTCAGGCGCGAGGACGGCACGTTCCTCGTGGACGGTGGCGTGGAGGTCGCGCATCTGGCGCACGAGCTCGGCGTGACGCCAGACCCGAGCACGCGGCAGCACTACCACACGCTTGGGGGGCTCGCCATGTTCGTGCTCGGCCGAGTGCCGCGCACGGGCGACGTCTTCGAGAGCGGCGGCTGCCGCTTCGAGGTCGTGGACATGGACGGCCACCGGGTGGATCGCGTCCTCGTGAGCCGCGCCTCGGCCCCGGAAGCGGACGCGTCGGTCTGACCGGCCGGTACAATCGCTGGTGATGTTCACCGCGACCGCTGCAGGCCGATTGTGCCTGCTCCTGGCCCTGCTCCTCACTCCCCGCGCCGCCTCCGCACAGATGCCATCGCCGGCCCACGCGGTGGACGACCGCGAACGCATCGAGGATCCCAGCGACATCCCGGCCACGTCGCCCACGTGGCGCGGTGCGGTCGAGGATTCACTGCGACTGCTGCTGATCGAACATGGGACGCGGGTCGCGTTCCAGCACAAGACGCGGGTGGAGCTCTCTGGCCCCTTCCTCAAGGACTACCGGCGGTCGGCGAAGATGCCGCGAACCTGGGGGGACGGCGACCACTGGTTGATCAACTACATCGGCCATCCCATCCACGGCGCTGCCGCCGGGTACATCTGGCTCGATCACGAGGACGGCGCCCACGATCCCGATCTCGGCTGGTCATCCGAGTACTGGGCGAGCCGCAGCCGCGCCTTCGTGTGGGCCGCCGGCTACAGCCTGCAGTTCGAGTTCGGGCCCCTGAGCGAGGCGAGCATCGGCAACGTCGGATTGCGGCCGAACACCACGGGCTGGGTGGACCATGTGGTCACCCCCGTCGGCGCGCTGGGGTTCATGGTGGCCGAGGACGCCCTCGACCGGTACGTCATCCGCTGGGTCGAGCAGCGAACGACGAACAGGGTGTGGCGCGCCTCGGTGCGCATGCTGTTCAACCCGAGCCGCACGCTGTCGAACACGGCGCAGGGTCGCACGCCCTGGTACCGGGCGACGCGGGACCTGACGCAGCGCTGAAGAGAGACGCGAGGCTCTTGCGCCGGCACCGGCCTTCCACGGGACCCGCCGGCGCGGGGCGGGATCGTCGACGACAGGTTTACGTCTCGCCGCGCCGAATCCGCGCCAGTGTTTCCTCGTGCTCGCGCTCGAAGCGATCGAGGTCGCGGCGCAATTCGTCCTGGCGTTCGAGCGCCGCCGCCGGGTCGAAACTGGACGCCATGGCGGTCTCGTGCATGATGCGGCGCTGCGCGACGCGGGCCTCGTGCTGACGCTTCGTCTCGGCGATCGCCTCGCGTTGCGCATCGGTCAGCGTCACCTGCGTGATGCCCTGGGCTTCGTCCTGCTTGCGCAGGCGTTCCATCACGAGCTCCAGCCGGCTCTTGGGCGCACCATCGACGGTCATGGGTCGATCGTACGACACTGTGGGCCATGGCCATACCGCCTCCCGCTGCCGAAGACGTCACGTCGCCGACCGCGCCACCCGGCACCAGTGCCGAGCGCATCATGCTCGAGGGGCCGCAGTCGCGCCTGCTCGACCTGCAGCTCGTGCTCCGCTCCGTGCGCGACTTCATCCATGCCTTCCGCACGCTGCACTTCGCCGGACCGTGCGTCACCGTGTTCGGGTCGGCGCGGTTCGCTCCCGGCCACCCCTACTACGAACTCTCGCGAGAAGTCGGCGCGGCCTTGAGCCGACTGGGCTTCACCGTCATGACCGGTGGCGGCCCCGGCGTCATGGAAGCGGCCAACCGCGGCGCGAAGGAGGCCGGCGGCTGGTCTGTCGGCTGCAACATCCGGCTGCCCTTCGAACAGTCGGCCAACCCGTACCTGGATCGCTGGGTCACGTGCGAGTACTTCTTCGTACGCAAGGTCGTGCTGTTCAAGTACTCGTATGCGTTTGTCGCCATGCCCGGCGGGTTCGGCACGCTGGACGAGCTGTTCTCCGCGCTCACGCTCATACAGACGGGCAAGCTCCGCAACTTCCCGATGGTCCTGATCGGCGTCGAGTACTGGGCGCCTCTGGTCGAACAGCTGAAGCTGATGGTCAAGGAGGCCACGATCTCGGAGAGTGACCTCGACCTGCTGCTCGTGACCGACGATGTGGAAGAAGCCATGGCACACATCCGTGAACGGGCCATCAGCCGGTTCGGGCTCACCCACCGCAAGACGCCGCACCCGTGGACGGTGCTCGGCGAGCGCGGGCGCGCCTGAAGCACGTCGGCCGCCATTCGACGTTCATCGTTCGGCGTTCGGCGTTCGGCGTTCGCCAGTTCCGCCGTTCCCGCATTCGGCGCTATGCTTGAGCCTGGACTTCCCCAAAGTTTGCAAGGAGACGGACGTGGACGGCGAGCAAAGCGGACTCTCACGGCGCAGCTTCGCGCAACGCCTCGGCCAGGTGGCCGCGGCCTCGACCTTGGCATCGCTCAACGCGCCGGCGGTCCATGGCGCGGAGAGCAACACGATCCAGCTGGCCCTCATCGGCGCCGGCGGCCGCGGCCCCGGCGCCGTCGTCGATGCGCTCGCCACCAAGAACGGCCCCATCAAGCTCGTGGCGATGGCCGACATCTTCGAGGACAAGCTGAAGCGCAGCCATACGTCACTCGTCAATCGGGTCGGCGCCGACATCGCGGTCAAGGACGAACACAAGTTCCTCGGCTTCGATGGCTACAAGCACGCCATGGACCTGCTGAAGCCGGGCGACGTGGCCATTCTCGCCACGCCCCCTGCGTTCCGCTGGCCGCACTTCGAGTACGCGATCTCGAAGGGCATCAACGTCTTCATGGAGAAGCCGGTCACCGTCGACGGGCCCACCACGAAGAAGATGTTCGAGCTCGCGGAAGCCTCGGTGCGCAAGAACATGAAGGTCGGGGTCGGCCTGATGTGCCGACACTGCGACGCCCGCAACGAACTCAAGCGCCGCATCAAGGACGGCCAGATCGGCGACATCGTGACGATGCGTGCCTATCGCATGCACGGGCCGGGTGGCTCGGCGTTCACCAAGGCCCGCGTGCCCAACGGCGTGACGCCGCAGATCACCGGCGGCCCGACGGCGCCGATGTCCGAGGTGATGTTCCAGCTGCGCCGCTTCCACGGCTTCATCTGGGCCTCGGGCGGGATGTTCTCCGACTTCTACATCCACAACATCGACGAGTGCTGCATGATGAAGGACGCCTGGCCGGTCAAGGCGCAGGCGGTCGGCGGACGGCACTACCGCGAAGACTTCGTCGACCAGAACTTCGACGTGTATTCGGTCGAGTACACGTTCGCCGACGGCACGAAGCTGTTCCTCGACGGCCGCTCGATGACCGGCGCGTGGTCGGAGTTCGCCTCGTATGCGCACGGCACCAAGGGGCTGGCCGTGATCTCGGCCAAGGATCACACCCCGGCGCGCAGCCGCATCTACGACGGGCACAATCCGGACCCGGGCAAGTTGCTCTGGGCCTATCCGGAGAACGAGCGCAACCCGTATCGGGTCGAGTGGATCCACCTGATCGACGCCATCCGCAACGACAAGCCGTACAACGAGGTGCGGCGTGGCGCCGAGGCGAGCCTCGTCACGAGCATGGGCCGCATGGCCGCGCACACGGGTCGGGTGATCACGTACGACGAGGCGCTGAACAGCCCTCACGAACTCGCCCCGGACGTCGCGACACTCACCGAGAACGGCGTGGCGCCAGTGATGCCCGGACCGGACGGCAAGTACCCGATGCCGCATCCCGGCCTGGTCACCGATCGCGAGTATGGCGAGCCACCGGCGCTGCCGACATCCACCGCGTCGGCCGGTCAGGCGTAGCCGCAGCGCTGCGCGCATCCCGGATCGGACATAGCCGTCGCCCGCGGGGCGACGGCCTGGCCTGCGCGTCGGGCAAGGACCGACGCTTGCGTACCCGCCACTCTCCCGTGCCGAGGGCGCCTCGCGCAGAGTGCCGGCGGCTACAATCCCCGTCATGCTCTCGTTGAAAGGTCACCGCGCCCTCGTGACAGGCGCAACGCAGGGAGTGGGACGCGCCATCGCCGTCGCCATCGCCCGCGCCGGCGCCGACATCGTCATTCACGGCCTGCGCGCCGATGTCGAAGCGGACCAGACCCGCTCGGCATGCGAGGCCGAGGGCGTTCGCGTGGCCGTTGTCGAGGGCGACCTCGCGACCTCGCCTGTCGATGCGACCGCACGGCTGTTCCGTGACGCCGCGGCAGCCATGCCGGGCATCGACATGCTCGTGAACAACGCCGGCACGTGCCTCGACACGATGCACTTTCTGGAGCTGCCGGCGGAGGTGTTCGCCCGCACGATGCGCCTGAACGTCGAAGCGCCGTTCTTCCTCACGCAGCAGTTCGCACGTGAGTGGGTGGCGCGCGGCATCGGCGGACGCGTGGTCTTCACGGGGTCCATCAACGGGCGCCTCGCGGAACCCACCCACGCGGCGTACGACACGTCGAAGGGCGCCGTCGAGATGATGGTGAAGACGCTGTGCGTGTCGCTCGCGCCGAAGGGCATTCGCGTCAATGGCATGGCGCCGGGACTTGTGCGCACGCCGCTCACCGATGCCTTTCTCTCGGATCCGGCGGCCATGCGCTGGATGCAGATGCACACGCCCAGCGGCGAGGTGCCCGGCCCCGAAGTCTGCGGCGAGGCGGTGACGTTCCTCCTGAGTGACGCCGCCCGGCACATCCACGGCCAGATGCTGCTCGTGGACGGCGGCATGAGCACGTGGCAGCAACCCGACGTGCCCGGGGATACCTAGGCGTCGG
>JAEZCY010000079.1 GCA_023429845.1 Acidobacteriota bacterium | reverse complement strand
CTCGTACACCGAGCCCGGGACGCCCGACTGGCGATGCGCCAGCAGCGCGGCAAGGCCGCGCACGCCGTTGCCCGACACCTCCGCTATCGAGCCGTCGGCATTGTGCAGACGCATCCGGGCGCCGTCCGGACGGGCCTCGAAGAGGATGAGACCATCGGCGCCGATGCCCGTGGTGCGCGCGCACATCCGGCGCGCCAGGTCTGCAGGGTCCTGGCCGGCCACATCGGCGGACGTGGCGTAGAGGAAGTCATTACCGTAAGCGTGAGCTTTCCAGAAGTGCATGGTCTCGCCGGGTAGCGTCTCAGAACTCGCGCCGGCTGTCGAGCAGCAACGTCACGGGGCCGTCGTTGACCAGGGCGACGTCCATGTGGGCCTGGAACAGGCCCGTCTGCACCGTCACCCCCGTGGCACGCCAGGCAGCGATCGCCCGTTCGTACCACGCACGCGCATGGTCGGGCCGCGCTGCGCCATCCCAGGATGGCCGTCGGCCCCTGCGGCAATCCCCGGCGATGGTGAACTGCGAGACGACGAGCAGCGCGCCGCCGGCCCCACGGACGTCCACGTTCATGCGTCCGTCCGCATCGGGGAACACGCGCAGGGCCGCGACCTTGTCCACGATGTAGGCGAGATCCGCGTCCGTGTCGCCGACGACGACGCCGAGCAGCACCAGGAGACCGGTGCCGATGCGACCCACGACCTCGTCGTCCACCGAAACCGAGGCGCTGCTGACACGCTGGACGACGGCCCTCACGGCTTGGCGTTCGAGGCGTGTGCCATTCCCGTGACGTCGTCGCGACGAAGCACGCGCAGCGGCTGCACGGCCGCCCCCGCGGCCACCGGGGACTCGTCGTCGCCGTCCACGCGCCCGGTTCGGGCCATGGCCTCGAGCGGATTCAGACGCCGGTCGAGGAGGTGGCGCGGGTGGACATTCTGGATGGCCTTGAGCATCGACGACTTGACGCCCGGGTGTTCCCGTTCGAGATCGCCGATCAGACGCTTGAGGCGCTGCCGCTGCAGGCTGAGGTCGCCGCAGGCCGGGCAGCAGCAGCCGATGATCGGCAGCTCGCTCGCAAGCGCGTACTCCTGCGCCTCCTGTTCCGACACGTACACCAGCGGCCGGATGACGACGTGCTTCTCGCTGTCGGAGACGAGGCGCGCCGGCATCGCCTTCAGCGCACCGCCGAAGAAGAGGTTCAGCAGGAGCGTCTCGATGAAGTCGTCCAGATGGTGGCCGAGCGCGATCTTTGTCGCACCGACCTCGTCTGCCACCCGGTACAGCACACCCCGGCGCAGGCGGGCGCAAAGCGAGCACGGCGTGGCGTTGACCTCGAGGAGGTCGTCCATCACCTCGCCGATCTCGGTGTGCTCGATGCGCACCTCCCAGCCCCGCTCGTCGCACGTCTTCCGGATCACGTCGTGCTTGAAGTCCTTGTAGCCGGAGTCGACGTTGACGGCGAGGAACGTGAACGGAAACGGCGCGCGTTTCTGCACGACGTCGAGCACCTGCATCAGGGCCCAGCTGTCCTTGCCACCGGAGAGGCCGACCATGATCCGGTCGTGGGGCGCGATCAGCTGGTGCTCGATCGAGGCCTTGGCGACCTTCTTCGCGATACGGGACTCGAGGGGCGTGGCGTAGGACATAAGACTACTGACGATCGTAATGCGGGAATGCGGAATGCGGGAATGGCGACTACAAGAATGCCTGATGCGGAATGCGGCAATGCGGCAATGCGGCAATGCGGCAATGCGGCAATGCGGGAATGTCGAAGACGGGAATGTCGAACACGAACGGTTCCGAGGCACTTCCTGAAGCGCACCGACTTTCTCGGAGACCTCGCTTCTTGGGAGGATGGGGTCGATGGGACGTCCAAGTCGGTTTTCGCCGGAGGTGCGTGAGCGCGCCATCCGGCTGGTGATGGAGCAGCAGCCCGCACCCGTCGGAGTGGGCGGCGCTGCAGGCGGTGGCGACCACGCTCGGCACCACGGCCGAGACGCTGCGCACGTGGGTGCGCCACGCGGAGCGCGACAACGGCCAGCGCCCGGGGCTGACCACGAGTGAGCGCGAGCGGCTGGCAGCCCTCGAGCGCGAGAATCGCGAGCTGAAGCGGACCAACGCGATTCTCAAGACGGCGTCCGCGTATTTCGCCCAGCGGCGCTCGACCGCCGGAGCAAGTAGCCACGATGGTGTCGTTCATCGACGCGCATCGGGCGCAGTACGGGGGCGAGTCGATCTGCACCCTGCTGCGATCGCCCCGTCGCCTATCACCGCCACCGTCGTCAGGGCGCCGATCCGACCCGGCGCTCGGCGCGGGCGCGGCGCGATGACACGTTGCGCGTGGAGATCCAGCGCGTCTTCGACGAGCACCATCAGGTGTACGGCCCCCGCTAAGGTCTGGAAGCAGTTCCGGCGGGAGGGTATCCGTGGCACGCTGCACCGTCGAGCGTCTGATGCGCGCGATGGGCCTGGCGGGCGCAGTGCGCGGACGCGCGTGGACCACGACGACGCAGGCCGGTGACGGCGGCCGTCCTGCCGATCTCGTCGACCGCCAGTTCGTGGCGCCGCGGCCGAATCAACTCTGGGTGTCGGACTGCACATACGTCGCGACCTGGAGTGGCTTCGTGTACGTGGCGTTCGTCATCGACGTGTTCGCGCGGCCCATCGTCGGCTGGCGCGTGTCCGCGTCGATGCGCACGGACTTCGTCCTCGACGCGCTGGCGCAGGCCATCGACGCGCGTCGTCACGACGCGCTCACCGGCCTCGTGCACCACAGCGATCGCGGCACCCACTATCTCTCCATGCGGTACACCGACCGGCTCGCCGATGCCGGCATTGCACCGTCGGTGGGAAGCCCGGGCGATGCGTACGACAATGCCCTCGCCGAGTCGGTGATCGGGCTCTACAAGACGGAGGTGATTCGACGGAAGGGGCCGTGGCGGTCGCTCGAGGCCGTGGAGTTCGCGACGCTCGCCTGGGTGGATTGGTTC
>JAEZCY010000047.1 GCA_023429845.1 Acidobacteriota bacterium | reverse complement strand
CCCGAGCGCCGCGTTGTTGTCGGGCTGCTTGCGCAGCCCGCTCCACGCGAACACGAGGACGCCCGTCGCAGGCTTCCGCGCGCCGAGCCGCAGCACCGGCTCGACCTGCGCGAGCGGGACGGGCTCGCCCCAGTCCGCAATCTGCACGATCGGCCAGATGCGATGGCGCTCGCCGGGACGCCCCTCGATGCCGAGGTGCGATCCAAGCCAGCGCACCTGCCGGGCAATCCACTCGGGATCCTGCACGTGGCCGAAGCGCGCGTGGTAGGGCATCGGGCTGAAAACGTCGAGATACGGAGCCTGCGCGCGCAGGTCGATTCCCAGCTTCTTCAATCGCGCGCCCTCGAAGTCCTCGTCGGTCCACGGGTTGTGGAACGTGCCGAGGAGGGCTCCCGGCCGCACCTCGTCGCGAATGGCGTCGAACTCGCGGACCCAGTCGGTGAACACCGAGGCACGCCAGCGGACCCAGACGTCGTGGTGCGTCGAGAGCAGCAGCGCGGCCCGTTCGGCGGTCGGACCCGGCGGCAAGCGCACGCCCGTCGCCGCCTGGAAGGCGGCCAGGCAGCGTTCGCAGAAGCACGTGTCGGGCAGATTCGGCACGGCCTGTTCCCAACTCGCGTGCGCGTGGTGGTAGTCGAGCCACACGCCGTCGATGGCGAACCGCTCGAGGAGCGTGCGGAATGCCTGCATCCGCCAACGCCGGTAGCCGTCATGTGTCGGACAGATGCCCTGCCACCCGTCAGGGGGCGGGCTCACGCGCCCGTCGCTGCCGATTGGCGCGGCGTCCGGGTGCGTCTTCAGGTAGTCGGCGACGTGCAGGGTATTGAACTCGGCATAGACCTGCACCTTCTGCTCGCGCAGGAGAGCGAGCCGCTCGGCGGTGATGCTGCCCGAGCCGAGCCATACCGCGTCCGCGCCGAACGCGCGCAACGTGGTGCCGGTGTCGAGGATCTCCTGCGGTACGCCGCCGTAGATGCCGCGGAGGGGGCGATGCTGGGCGTGCGTCGTGACGAGTGGCGACGCGATGGTTGCGCACGCGAGCGCGACCATCGTCGTCCGGAGCGGGGCCGTGCGGGACATGCCCGCCATCGTAGGCGATGTTGCGCGTCGGGCAAGGCCGGACGCCTACGTATCTCTGGAGGTACGTATTTCGGGAGGTACGTAGCCGCCGGGCCTTGCCCGGCGGTCGTATGCAGGACGGCTACCGGCCCGATGCGAGCACCGCGCCCCACGGGCTGCCGCCCGTCTCGATCTGCCGGACGACCGTGCCGTTCTCCGCGTCGATCTCCGACACCGTCCCGCCCGGTCCGTTCGCCGTGAACAGCCGGGAGCCATCGGCGCTGATGGCGATGCCCCATGGCCGCTCGCCGATCTCTTCGTAGGTGCGCAGGACGCGCCGCGACGCCACGTCGATCACCGAGACGGAACGCCCGCGACCGTTGGTCACGTACAGCCGCGTCGCGTCTGGCGACAGGACCGCGCCCATCGGTCGCGCCGGCAGGTTGCCGCCGTCGGCGGCGGGCAGGTCGATGGTGGCGGCGACCTTGCGGTTCGGTACGTCCACCACCGACACGGCAAACCCGAATTCGCCGGTGACGAACATCGTGTTGCCGTCCGGGCTGAACACGATGGTGCGTGGCCGGCGCGCCGTCTCGATACGGGCGACGACCTCGAGTGTGCCGGTGTCCACGCCGACCACCTCGTTGTCCTCCTCGCAGGTCACCCAGACCGTCTTGCCGTCCGGGCTCGTCGTCACGCCCTCGGGTTCCTCGCCGACGGGGACCTTCTTCGTGATCGTGCCGGTCTCGAGGTCGAGCACCGACATCTCGGCCGTCTCCTCGTTGGACACATACAAGGTGCGTCCGTCGGCCGACAGGTCGAAGCTCTCGGGATCCTGCCCGCTCGGGTACGTTCGCACCACCTTACCCGTCGCGAGATCGACGACACCGATGCCGTCAGCGCTGCGGTCGGCCGGCGGCAGCGTGGACTCGTCGACGCCTGGTGGCGAAATGGGCGAGCCCGAGAGTGCCACGTACAGGAGGCTGCCGTCTTGCGACAGCTTCAGCCCGCGTGGCCGCTTGCCGACCGGGATGTCGTTCACCAGCTTCCCGGACGCAGGGTCGATGACGGCAATCTTTCCGCCGGTCTCGTTGGACACATACAGGCGGGCCGCGGCGATCGCGGCGCCCGAGGGTCTGCCGGACGCCGGTTCGGTCGCCGTGCCGGAGCCGGCCGGCTCGCTGGGACGGCTGCAGGCCGCGGCGGCCATGAGGACCACCGCAGCCAGCACCGAGTGAGGGGATCGCAGGTGACGTCGCATGCCGAACCCTACTCGTAAAGCGCGAAGGCGTACAGGGTGTCGCCGACCGCCACGAGGATGTGTTGACGACCGTCGAGCATGTACGTGATGGCGGCGTTGCTGACGTTGCCGATGCGCGTGTGCCACAGCGGCGTGCCGTTCTCCGCGTCGTAGGCGACGAAGTTGCCGCCTGCGTCGCCGGCGAACACGAGGTTGCCCGCGGTGGCCAGCAGGCCGCCGCCGCCGCCGCTGCCGAAGCCGCTGGCGCTCGGGTACGGCCGGCGCCACACGACCTTCCCGGTCGCCGGGTTGATGGCCGTCAGGAAGTTGCCCGTGGAGCCGACGGTGACCTCGTCCTTGCCGCCCAGGCCCATCGAGCCGCGCGGGTCGGGGTCGGTGAGGTAGTAGATCGCGAAACCGTTGCGCTCGGTCACGTAGAACAGCTTGGTCAGCGGTGAGTAAGCCGGCGGTTCCCAGTTGATCGTGCCACCCGACGGCGGGTTCGTCAGGGCACCCGGGATCGTCGGGTCCTTCTCCGGGTTGCGGCGCACCGATCCCTTGCTGTCCACCTCCCTGGCCCAGTTGGCGTCCGAACTGAACTTCGTCGTCACCAGGTGCTCGCCGGTGACACGGTCGAGCGTGAAGAAGTAGCCGTTGCGCGCGGCCGTGGACACGAGCTTGCGCGTCTTGCCGTCAATCGTCTCTTCGAACAGGATCGGCGTCTGGGCCGAGTCCCAGTCGTGCTTGTCGTGCGGAGAGGTCTGGAATGCCCAGGCCATCTTCCCCGTGTCCACGTGCACCGCGATCAGCGAGCAGGTGTACAGGTTGTCGCCGTCGCCGCGCCCCGCCGTGTAGGCCGGGATGGGGTTGCCGGTGCCGAAGATGTAGAGCCGTGTCTCCGGATCGTAGACGCCCGGCAGCCAGGGGTGGCCGCCGCCATACTTGGCCGCCTGCAGGCTCTGCCACGTGTCGAGACCGGGATCGCCTTCCTTCATCGGCACCGTGTAGAAGCGCCACTGCACCTCGCCGGTTTCCGGATGGAACGACTGGATGTAGCCGGGCGAGTCGATGTCGTTGCCCGTCCCGAGCAGCAGGTGGTCGTCCACCACGATGGGCGCCATCGTCGAGAAGTACTGCTGGGCGAAGTCGGCGTGGACCTTGTTCCAGCGCTCCTTGCCCGTGCGCGCGTCGAGCGAGACGAAGTAGTTGTCGGGCGTGACGAAGTACAGGTAGTCGTTCCAGATGCCGACGCCGCGGTTGGCAATCGGCGTGCTGCCCTTCGTGCGCCAGAAGTAGTGCCACAGCTCGCGACCGTCGCGCGCATCCATGGCCCAGACGTTGTCGGGTGACGTCACGTAGAGCGTGCCGTTGATCATCAGCGGCGTGCCCTTGACGTTGGCATTCACCGCCGGCAGGTCGGCAGGCCCGTCTCCGCCGACGATGACCTGAGCACCGCCGCCGCCGAAGCGTCGTCCGCCACCGGCCCCGGCCGTGAGCTTGGCCGTCCAGGCCAGCGACAACCGCTTGACCGTCGTGCGATCCACCTGGGTGAGGGGGCTGAAGCGCTTGCCCGTGTAGTCGCCGGAGTACGTCGGCCACTCGTCGCCGAGGGGCTGCACAAGAGTCTTGGGGTCGAGGGAAGGCGCCTGGCCTGCGAGCGCAATCGGCAGCGCCAGCAGCGAGAGCGTCAACAACAGTCGGTTCGTTCTCATTTCAGCGTCACCAGGTAGGCGGTCACGTCGTGCATGTTCGTGTCGGTGAGCACCGTCAGCAGCCGGCGATGGCCTTCGAGCGGATCCGTGATCTGGACCTTCGGGACATCGCCCGTGCGCCGGAACGTGCGCTGCGCGCCGCCGGGCTGCGCGATGGTGATGGTGAAGTCGTCGATGCGGAGCAGCGCGCCCTTCACTTCTTCGCCGGACGGCAGGGTGACCGTGGCCACGACAACGGCCTGCGATGCCCCCGCGGGCCGAGGCGCGGCAAGCCCGCGTCCGATGGCGCGGCCGCCCGACACCCAGAGGTTCTGCAGCGCCTTCGGCGTGGCCACGCGCGACGCGATGCCCTTCAGGTCGCCCGTCGGTGAGTGGCACGTGGCGCACTGCGCCGCGAAGAACGCCTGCCCGGCCTGCGCGTTGCCGACGAGGATGTCCAGTTCGACCTCTTCGCCGGGCGGCGGGCTGCCCTGCCCGCTGATCCGGCTGTGCAGATCGTGGATGAACGCGATGACGGCCCGGATGTCCTGGTCGGGGAGCGGGCTCGGCGGCATCGTCGTGCCGGGACGCCCGTCCTTGATGACGGGAAAGAGCAGTTCACCGGCCGCGTCGTTGAGCGCGAGCTCCGAACGCAGCAGGTTCGGGCCTCCTAGCTGGCCGCCCCGGGCGTCGGCGCCGTGGCACGGGCCGCACGACCCCGCGAAGATGCCGCGCCCGCGCTGGATGACGTCCGGATCGCCCTTCGGTCGCTGCTGGGCGGGGAAGCGCCCGCGCGGGGCGCCCGCACCTGCCGCACCACCAGGGCCGCCCGGCCGTGGTGCCTGCGTCGTGGGGGCCTGCGGCGCCGGTGCGCCCGGCGGCGGTGGTCCGCCGTGTCCTTCGATGACCGGCGGTTGCGCCGGCTGCTGCTGCGGGGCTTCTCCGGTCGCGCGGATCGTCACCGACAGCGCCACCGCCAGCGACATCGCGGCGATCCACCCTGTACCAGCTCTCATGAGTCCGTCTCTCCTTCGACCCGCGCATGCATGACGGCGGGGCAGGGGCACTGCGTGTGCCCATCGTCGCTTGTACGACGTCCGGACAGCCTATGTTGCGTGCCGTGAAGATCGTCCTGGGCCGGTCGGGCCAGGGCCGCCGACAGCGCCGGTACAATCGACGGATGCGTGCCCTGCTCGGTGCTCTTCTTTGCGCGATTCCAACGGGAGTGGCGGCGCAAGCGGCGCCCGCGCCCCAGGATACGCCGCCTGCGGTGCAGGAGACCGTCGACGTCGTCGCGGTCACGCCGCTGCACGGGTCAGGCCTGCCGCGGCTTGCCGTGCCGTCGAACGTGCAGGTGGTGGGGGAGGGCGTCCTGTCCAATGGCAGTACCGACCTCGCGGCGCTGCTCGCGAGCGGCGTGGCGAGCCTCGCCGTCAGCGAGGCGCAGGGCGGCACGTTCCAGCCCGATCTGCTGTTTCGCGGGTTCACCGGCTCCCCGCTCCTCGGCGCGTCCGAAGGCATCGCCGTCTATCAGGATGGCGTGCGCAGCAACGAGCCCTTCGGCGACGTCGTGAACTGGGACGCCCTGCCACCGGGCGCCATCGACAGCGTGCAGGTGATGCCCGGCGCCAACCCGCTCTTCGGCCTCAACACCCTCGGCGGCGCCATTTCCATCCGCACGCGTGACGGGTTCGACGTCGCCGGGGGCCGCGCCGCCTTTGCAGGCGGTGCATTCGGACGCATCCGCGCGGAAGCGGATTGGGGTGCCTCGCGGGGGCCGCTGGCCGCATACGTCGCCACGTCCTGGCTTCGCGAGGACGGCTGGCGTGACTACTCGCCGTCCCGCCTCCGCCGCGTCTTCGGCAAGGTGAGCTGGCGGGGGCAGGCGAGTCGCGCCGACGTGAACGCCACGTTCACGACCAACGACCTCCTCGGCAACGGCACCGTGCCCGCACAGCTGCTCCAGGAGGACTGGACCGCGGTCTTCACGCACCCGGACCGCACCGATCACGACCTCAGTGCCTTTACCGTGAGACTCGAGCGCCAGCACGGCACGTGGCTGCGCACCGAAGCCGTGGCGTACTTCCGCCCGAGCCGCATCGCGACCCTCAACGGCGACGCTGGAGACGATGATGACGACGATGACGCCGGAGGCGCAGACGAAGAGGCTGGCTCGGAGTCCGAGATGCACGAGGAGGGCGACGACGACGAGTTCGATGGCGTGCTGAACCGGAGCCGCACGAGGACCAATGCCGCCGGGGGCATGGTCCAGGTGGTCGCGACACGACCGGCACGCGGCCGCTTCAACCAGTTCATCGCCGGCGCCGCCGCCGACCTGGCCCGTACCGACTTCGGGTTCGGCGCGGAGTACGCGATGCTCAGTCCGACGCGCGAGGCCATCGGTGTGGGCGTCGTCGACCCGACAGCAGCCGTGGACCTCGACGCACGCAAGGACACGTACTCGCTCTTCGTGAGCGACACGGTCGCCATCGCACCCCGAACGCACCTCACCGGTTCGGCACGGCTGAACTGGACGACGGTGACGCTCCGCGATCGGCTCGGGACGTCACTCGACGGCGACCACCGTTTCACGCGGCTGAACCCTGCGGCCGGCATCACCTTCGACGCGACGTCGTCCGTGAACCTGTACGGCGGCTATTCGCAGTCATCGCGCGTACCGACGCCCGTGGAGTTGACGTGCGCGGATCCCGAGGATCCGTGCCGGCTGCCCAACTCGTTCGTGTCGGACCCGCCGCTCGCGCAGGTCGTGGCCGGGACGTGGGAAGCGGGCGCCCGCGGACGCCGCGGTGTCGCGAGCTGGTCGGTCGCGGCGTTCGCCACCCGCGTGCGCGACGACGTGATCTTCGTGAGCAGCGGCACGATGCGCGGCGAGGGGCACTTCGAGAACGTGGCGAGCACCCGGCGTGCCGGCATCGAGTCGTCGATGGACGTGCGGCTCGGTCGCGTGGATCTCGCGGGGGCTTACACGTGGCAGCGGGCGACGTTCGGCACCGGTCTACGCATCGCGAGTCCGCACCATCCGGAGGCGGAGTCCCTCGAGATCGAGGTCGACGCTGGCGATCACCTGCCCGGGGTCCCTTCGCACATCGCCCGCCTCGGCGCGGCCGTGCGCCTCGGCACGCGAGTGGACGTCGCGGGCACGGCACGCATGCAGAGCTCGCACTATCTGCGGGGCGACGAAGCGAACCTCCTGGCGCCGCTGCCGGGGTTCACCGTGCTGGACGCCCGCGTCCGTTGGAAGGTGCAGCGACGCATGGCGTTGGTCGCGCAGGCCAGCAACATCCTCGACAGTCGGTATGCGACGTTCGGCGCGCTTGCACACGCCGACCTCCTCGGCGACCGTTTCGAAGGGGACCCGCGCTTCCACAGTCCTGGTGCGCCCCGGGCCGCCTGGCTCGGCGTCGAGTTCGCGTTCTAGCTGCTACACGGGCGCTGCGGCCACACCTCGGACGTGGCCGGCGAACTCCGTCGCGACCTGCGCGAGCGCGCCCCAGTCGGTCAGCTCATGGTCGCGCGTCGTGTCGGTGGGTCCGCCCTCCTTGCGCGCGATGCGCTTCATGAACCAGCGAGTCAGGAACGAGTAGCGCGTATAGGTGAGCGCGCCGGCGACGCAGGCGATGCGGCTCGGCGTCCATCCGATCGCCGTGCCGAACTCTTCCGCGAGTCGCTGTGCGGCGCGTCGCTCTTCCGGGTTCTGCGAGGCGGCGCTGAGGCTGACCGACACGAACAGCGTCGGCACGCGCGCCAGTTGCGGCAGGTGCCGATGCGCGAATCCCGTCGCACTCCGTTGGTGGCGCCCGACGTGCAACGACGCGGCGAGCACCGCCCCACGCGCCGTGCTCCAGTCGAACGCCGCTGCGCTGCCGGAGGCGACGTCGAGGGCGACGCTGCCGAGCCCTGCCGCTCGCAGCGACTGGGCGATGGCTTCCGCGATGCGCTGCGTCTGACCCTCGCTGGTGGCGAAGAAGACGGGAACGTCGTACATGGCACCTCCTCCGATGGCCCGCGCCATCGACCTCGGTCGCTGCAACGCTGGTACCAGTCGCGCGCCGCAACAGGGGGGCGTATCGACACGCGCAGGATCGCAGATCACGAACGCTTTCCCGGGTAGTGGGGAATGTTTCGCGTTCGCACGCGCTTTCGCAATCACGCGTTGCGCAGCTGGCTCGCCTCCAGCTGGCAGGCATCGTGCCGTGCCACCGTGATGGAGGGGCCCATGTCCGAGGCATCGGTCGTCGGACGACGCGCACGGCAGGGCGTGGTCGTCATCGCTGCAGTGGCCGCCGGCTGGATGGCACGGCAGTGGCTGCGATACGGCTATCCCGCGGCGGCGCACGGCGACGAGCACGATCCGCTGCTCGATCGCTTCATGCCCGCGTACGACGTCGTGGAGCGGCACCACATCGCCGTGGGCGCGCCTGCTGCGACGACGCTGGAGGCCGCACAGCAGATGGAGATGGGGCAGTCGCGGGTGGTCCGAAGCGTGTTCGCGGCGCGTGAGTGGCTGATGGGCAGCACCCGTAGTGCCCGCCCCGTGCCGGCAGGGCTCCTGGACCAGATGCAGGCGCTGGGCTGGTGTGTGCTCGCCCACCGCCCGGGGCGGGAGATCGTCATGGGTGCGGCCACGCGGCCCTGGGAGGCCAATCCCACGTTCCGGCCCGTGCCGCCCGCGGCCTTCGCCGCGTTCGCGGAACCGGCGTACGTGAAGATCGCCTGGACGCTGCGCGCCGACCCCGTGAGCGATCGCACGTCGATCTTCCGCACCGAGACGCGTGCGGTCGCAACCGATGCATACGCCCGTGCGCGCTTCCGGGCCTACTGGGCGTGCGTCTCCCCGGGCATCTGGCTGATTCGTCGCCTCTTGCTCTGCCCGGTCAAGGCCTCGGCCGAACGTCGCGCCCTGCACGCATGACGTGACGTACACGGCGTTGCCGCAGGCGCATCGGTGGCAGACGCCGGCGGCCTGCCGGTGCAGCGCGGGATGGCGTCGCGCTCGGCCCCGTGCCGTCGGCCGCCTTACGGTGATTCCGGATATGCTGCGCCGCGAGGACTTCTCGATGCGTATGCTTCTTCGCCTCGCCGTCTGCGCGTCTGCTACCTGCGCGTCGGCCCTCGTCGTCGCGCAATCGCCCACGGCGCCGCCCACCATCGCGACCCGCCAGGGAGAGGTCAGCGGCGTGTTCGACGCACGCCACGACGTGCGCGCCTATCTCGGAATCCCGTATGCCGCGCCGCCCGTCGGCGAGTGGCGCTGGCGACCGCCACAGCCGCCTGCCTCCTGGACCGGCGTGCGCGCGGCCGATCGCTTCGGCGCCAGCTGCATGCAGCAGCAGGCCGGCTCGCGATTGCCCTGGACCGAGGAGTACATGACCCAGAACGAGGTGAGCGAGGATTGCCTCTCCCTCAACGTCTGGACGCCCTCGGGCCACGCCACGGGCCCTCGGCCGGTGATGGTGTGGATCTACGGCGGCGGGTTCAACGAAGGGTCGAGTGCCGTGACCGTGTACGACGGTGCGCCGCTCGCGTCTCGCGGGGTCGTCGTGGTGAGCCTGAACTACCGCGTTGGCGTGCTCGGCGGCCTGGCCCATCCCGAACTGTCGAAGGAATCCGCGCATGGGGTGTCGGGCAACTACGGGCTGCTCGATCAGATCGCCGCGTTGCGATGGGTGCGGGCAAACATCGCCGGCTTCGGCGGCGACCCGCACAACGTCACGATCTTCGGACAGTCGGCAGGCGGGATTTCGGTTGCCGGCCTCATGCGTTCGCCGTTGGCGCAGGGGCTCTTCACGCGCGCGATCGGCATGGCTGGCCCCGGCCTGATCGGCGGCACCGGCGCCGGCCGCGGAGGAACGCTCGCCGACCGCGAGTCCGCAGGCGTCAAGTTCGCGCAGGCCATCTCGGCGCCGACGCTTGCCGCGCTGCGTGCGCTGCCCGCGACCGCATTCAT
>JAEZCY010000004.1 GCA_023429845.1 Acidobacteriota bacterium | reverse complement strand
GCTGAAGCGGTACGCGTACGGCTACGACCCGGCGGGCAACCGGCTGTTCGAGCAGATCGATGATGCGGTGACGGCGTGGACGTACGACCCGCTGAACCGCCTGCAGACGCAGGCCGGCGGCGGCGTGTTGCAGGTGGAGGGGCTGGTCAACGAACCGGCGCAGGTGACGATTCAGGGGCAGAGCGCCGCCGTGAATGCGGCTGGGCAGTTTCAGGGTGGCCTGCCGGTGACGCCCGGTGCGAATGTGTTCACGGTGCGGGCGACCGACCCCAACGGCAACAGCGCGACGGCGCAGTATCAGGTGGATGTGAGCAGCGCGCCCAAGACGTTCACGTACGACGCCAATGGCAATCTCACCACCGATGGCACCCGCACCTTCGAGTGGGATGCCAGAAATCAATTGGTGGCGGTGACCGTCGGCACGCTGCGAAGTGAGTTTACGTACGACGGGCAGCGGCGGCGCGTCCGGCAGATCGAGAAAGACAACGGCGTCACGACGACGGACACGCAGGTGCTGTGGTGCGAGACGGCCATCTGCGAGGAGCCCGCGGCCGACGGCGTGACGGTGACGCGACGAGCCTTCGCGCTCGGCGAGCAAGTCAACGGGCAGCCGCGCTACTTCATCACCGATCATCTCGGGAGCGTCCGCGAGGTTACGGACAGCACCGGCACGCTGCTCGCGCACTACGCCTTCGACCCGTGGGGGGGACGCGCGGTCACGGCTGGTGCCGATGTCACGACGGTCGGCTTCACCGGGCACCGCACGCACGCCACCTCAGGGCTCGCGCTGACACTCTATCGGGGGTACGACGCGGGGCTCGCCAGTTGGATCAGTGAGGACCCGATCGGAATGCAAGATGGTCTGAACCTCTACGGCTACGTGCGAGGGAGGGTCACGGTCCTCATTGACCCACTGGGCCTGCAAGCGGGTGGCATAGGTGTCGGTGTGGGAGGCGCGATCGGTGTAATGAGCGGAATCATGGGAGATGCAAGTTGCGCTGTCGTCTTCGACGGCCGCAACCTTGGACTGTTGTGCTGCACGGCCGCCGGCCCTATGGTTGCGGGAGTTGCCTTGGCTGGCGGAGTTCAAGGCCTGACCGCATTCTGTCCTTCCTGCCAGACGATCTGCGATCTAGAAGGTAACTTCGTTGAACCTCAGGTCAATTTCTATGGTGCAACGGGAGTCAACGTGGCGGGCGGTGGAGGCGTGGCTTTCAGTTCATCGGGCGCCACCGCTCAGGCGAGTGTAGGTGGTTCTGGTGGATTCGGGGGCGGCCTAGGCGTGACGGCCGGGACCTGCAAGCTTGTTCTCGGAGGCGGCGCGTGCAGAAAGACCTGTCCGTAGTCGGCATCGTCGTGATCAGGATTCTCGGTCTAATCGTCGTGGGCGGCTTCTTCTCGCTCCTGGCTATGTTGGTGCGGAGCCGCCAGACGATTGAAGTCGAGTCCCCAGCCCTCATGCTGGGCGCGCTGGGAGCGCTATCGCTCGCTGTTGCTGGCGCTGCGTGTCGATGGGTCGGCGCGGAAGCGTGGTTTCGAACTGGTCGCATGTTGGGGACGCGTGACGCAGAGCGGATTCGCCGAGTACAGCCATGGCGATTCGCGAGCAGCATTTTGTTCGCGGTCGGCCTACTTGTCATGTGTGGAGTGGTGCTCATTGCGCTGACAACGTAACGTTTGGACCATTCGGAGACTGCGTGGCAGTTCGGGCTCGCCGCGTGCCACACTTGAGGGGTGAGTGGGAGGTCCGCGGCGGCGGGACGACCGAGACGCTCTACACCTATGAGCCCCGGAGCGGCCGGCTGTCGACCGTGACCGACCCGAAGGGGCCCGCCTTCGCCAAGGCTACGGCGGGTCTCGCCGTAGTCGCGGATGATCGAGGCGCGACGGAGGCGGCCAGGTGACGTCGTACACGTACGCATTGGACGACGCAGTGCTCGGCCTCACGTTCAGCCATGCGACGATCGCGACACCGGGCGTGACGTACACGTACGACCCCATCTACGGCCCGATGGCGACGATGGTCGATGGCACGGGGACCTCGACGTGGAGCTATCACCCCGCGGGGCAGCCTGGGGCGGGGCAGGTCGCGACCGTTGAGGGCCCGCTGACAGCCGATACGATCGCGTACACCTACGACGCGCTCGGTCGCGTCACGGGGCGGACGATCCACGGCGCCGCCAACAGCCTGACGCTGGCCTACGATGCGCTCGGGCGGGTGACGACTGAATCGCACCGGCAATCTGGGGGCTCGGAGTGTGACTCAGGCCACGTCCACCTGCGCATAGTAGCGTGCTTCGTACTCGGCCGGTGGGACGTACCCGAGGGGTTCGAGCAAGCGCTGCGTGTTGAACCAGGCGACCCACGTGAGGGTCGCATACTCGACGGCCTCGAGATGCCGCCAGGGCCCCTGCCGACGGATCACCTCGGTCTTGAAGAGGCCGATGACCGACTCGGCCAGCGCGTTGTCATACGAGTCGCCGCGGCTGCCCACGGAGGGCGCGATCTGCGCCTCCGCCAACCGCTCGGTGTAGCGCATGGACACGTACTGCGTGCCACGGTCGCTGTGATGGACCAGGTCGCGGACGTCGGTCCCGCAGCGGGCATAGTTCGCCTGCTCGAGCGCGTCGAGCACAAAATCAGTCACCGGGGTGGGCGAGACACGCCAGCCCACGATGCGCCGCGCGAAGACGTCGACGACGAAGGCCACATACACGAAGCCGCGCCAGGTGGCGACGTAGGCGAAGTCGGCGACCCACAGCTGATTCGGTCGGGTCGCTGTGATGACCGCTCAACATGCGAGACATGTTGGGTCTCCAGTCCGCCAACGCCGCTGAAGCCCGTCTCTGCATCACGAACCCGTTCGACTGCGGCAAAGTCAGTGGGTGTGCCGAAACGGCTTTCAGCGAGACCGTCGCGAATTTCGGTCGCCAGGGGCGCAATGACACGTCCGATGCCTTCCGGCCCCGCTACTGGAACTGCTGCATGGCCCAGAAGATCGGGGTCGAGGAGGCGAAGCGGTTTGCCGATGCGCACGAGAACTTCCCTGAGAACGACGCGTGCGAGCGCGACATGGATCTCTACAACAATGATGTCGGCCGCCGAGTTGGGTCTTCGAGCACGAACGCAATTGCGGTGAGCTCTGCAAGCCCAAAGATCTCATGTGCGAGAAGCCCAAGAAGTGCAAGCCGTAGGGGACCAAAGAGAGCGGCAGATGGGGATCGGTCGTGCAATGTGGCGGTACTTCTTCGTGGCAGTCTTCGCAGCCGTACTCGGTGGACTTGTCGGATTTGGCCTGGCGCGGATCACTGAATCGCGCCGATTGTCTGACGTAGTTTTCACCAGTGAGAAATGGAAGGCGCTGGCTCCGGACGAGCGCTATTTGCTCTGGAACGATATCGATCGTCGCGGTCTGCTCATCGGCAAAACACGCGATTAGATAGTGCATATGCTGGGCAAGCCCGACTCCCCCAGCAGCGAAGGCGACCGGTTCAGCTACGTCATTGAAAGGCCGCGTGGAGAGTACACGATGATTCTGGAGGTCTACTTCGACCAGGGAGGACGGTCCTCGCGGGTGGCTATCGGAGCCGATTGATCGACGACCAGACAAGCCGCGGCTGGCCGAAATTTGCGGTCACCACTTTCGGAGTTGGGGCGCAGCAGGGGGCGGCGGGCGCCGTGGCACCGGCACAGCCGACGAGCATGCTCACGAGTTGCTGAGCATAAATCGCGGGTGAGTCGCTCGGTTCGTCCGAGTAATGCTGCTGCCTCCGCTCGTCAGGCTGGGCCACGATGAGGTGGTCGATCTTCTTGGCGCATCTGACTCAGCATCCAGTGATCGGCCGAGAGGCAGCGAGCACTTTGATGAAACGACGGGCGCGGCGGGACATAGTTGCTTCGCCGGCATGTAGACGCAGTCTTGACAGATGCGTCCCACAGGCGTAGCGTCAGCACATTCGAAAGACGTGGCGACGAGTTGCCACCCTCCACGCCGGCCCAGGTCAGCGTGGAGCCTGCTTCGCGTTCGTCGCTCACCGAGCACGAGCGAGAAGCGACCCAGCACCGGAACGGTGAAACACGGTCGCAGCCGACAGAACGCAACCCGAGACCATGTGAGGCAACTCGGGCAACGGCAGCACGCGACCAGCGCCATCGCGGCGGTTCGACCACATCGTCAACCGCGCGGACGCGCGACATCGATCGGCCGGTGACTCCGAGACGTTGATGGCAGAGCACGTGCGGATTCCGGTCCCACGTGGCCCAGCCATTGAGCCGACACCACCGACTCGCCGAGCCACAGCGCCGGTGTAGGCGGCGACACCGTCAGGGAGTTGAAGCTGACGACTGTCATCGGCTCACACCGGACACCGCGCGGTGAGCCCAGGTTCCTCCGCCCCATCCGGACCTTCGAGCCGGCCGCCCGATCGATGACGACCTCACGGGTCCTCATCGATGGGCGGAGCCTCCCGGCTCGTTCTCCCACGCACCACGGTGCCAGGCGCACAACGCGTGGCGCCACGTTCGCTGTTCGCCTGTGGCCGGCACTGCCGACCGGCGTCGGACAGCACGGAGTTCTCGGAGGACGCGATGAGGCATCTGCACGTGGGTTCAGACGACGTCCGGGTGGAGAATCACCTGGTTGGCAACAACGAGCAGCGGCAGGGCTTGCCCCACCGCCTGCTGACGGCCTTCGAGGTGGCCACCTTCCTGGGCTGCCACGAAGAGACTGTGCGTCGCGCGTACTGGCGCGGGCTGCTGCGTTCGCAGCGGTTCGGCGTCAGAGGAAGGAGGTTCCATCCCGACGACGTCCTCGACTGGCTGGGTCGAGGCGCCCCTACGAAAGTTTCGTAACCCACAACCAAGGAGGAGACCATGGCCATCGTGCGACGCTGCCGCGGCAGCTGCCGCAATCCGCGGCGGTGCCTGGAGCATCTGTGGTTCGACGTGATGTATGCCGGGGCCCGGTACCGGGTGGCGGCGAACGACTTCGCCGTGCCCCTCATGGACCCGGGCAAGCAGCGGCCAATCGAGTCGATGGAGGAAGCGCGTCACTGGGAGCGCCGCTTCATCGGCGAGATCCAGGCCGGCCGCGATCCCCGGCGGCCGCGCAAGCGGCGGGCGGTTGGGGACGGCACGCCCAAGACCGTCGCGGCGTTCCTCGACGCCTACATGGAGCGCTGCGTGAAGCCGGCCGGACTGAGCAGTCTCGCGTCGGTGCAGAGCCGCGTGGCGGTGCTGAAACGGTATCTCGGTGATCTGCCACTCGAAGCGCTGGAGGAGCCCGACGAGATCAACGGGTTCAAGACCGACTCGGACTACGCCGAGGAGGTCGAGATCGCGACGATGCACCGCGCCCTCGAGCTCGTCCGAGCGGCGATGAACTGGGGCATGGCGCAGACGCCCTCGATGTTCACGAAGACGCCGTTCCACCGGTTCGGCGTGCGCATGAACAAGAAGCTGGAGACCACCCGCGACCGCCGGCTGACACGCGAGGAGGAGAAGCGGCTGCTCGACACGGCACTGGAGCAGATGAACGTCGGTGAACACCGGTTCGCCGGTCCGCTCCTGCATGACCGGATCATCGGCGCGATCGAGCTGGTGTGCCGGCGCGGGGAGATGCTGCTCATCCAGAATCGCCGCGTGAACTGGGACACCTGCCAGATTGGCATCCCGGGGGCGACGACCAAGGACAAGGAGAACCGGCGCGTGCCCTTCAACCCGGAGGGACGCCTGGCGGCCATCCTGCAACGGCGTGCGGCCCTCGGACCGGAGGCCTTCGTGTTCGGTGCGCAGGACGGCGCCTACCAGCCCAACATCCAGACAGCTTGGGAGACGCTGAAGCTGCTGGCCTATGGCCACGAGCCGAAGCCGGGGCGTGCCGGCGCGGCGTGGAACCGCGAGCAGTTGCAGCGCGTCGACCTGCGCTGGCACGACCTCAGGCATGAGGGCGCCTGTCGCCTGCTGGCCGACGGCGTGGACATCCGCATCATCCAGCTGATGCTGGGCCACGCCAGCATCCAGCAGACCCAGCGCTATCTAAACGTGACCGACGAAGAATTGCGTCGGGGACTGGAGGTGAGTTGGAGCCAGCAGGGGAGGCCCCTGCGGCTCGCGTCAGGAAGCTGAATGGGTGCGCATCGCTCGCGGACGTCAGTTGGTCCGCGCGATTGTCACCAATTTGTCACCATACGGGTTTTGGGCGGCGACGGCGAGTGTCTGGTGGAGGACCCCAGGAACGGCAAAAGCCACGATTTCTCGCGGCTTTGTGACCTTACTGCTGTGGTTGCGGGGGCGGGATTTGAACCCGCGACCTTTGGGTTATGAGCCCAACGAGCTACCAGGCTGCTCCACCCCGCGTCACCTTGTTCAGCAGCGCTGTTCGCGCTGCCAGACAACTTGGAGACTGTACCACCAGACGCGACTGGCGTCAACGCGCGGCGGTCGTGGATTTGGACGTGCGCGACGAGGCATCGTTCGGCGCGGGCGTGTCGCGGAGGATGATCAACAGCTCGCCCTCCTTGATCAGCTCGAGTTCGTCCCGCGCCAGTTCCTCGATCGCCGCCGGATCCTCGCGCAACCGCCGGATCTCGTCCACGAGCGCGGCATTCTCGGCATCGAGACCCTCGATGGCGGTCTCGAGCGCTGCGTTACGCTTCTTCAACTGCAGGTTCTCGAGCAGGCCGCGCGCCCCGAAGACGCCGTCCACCAGCGCGAGCACCAGCACCACCGTCAGTCCGCCGCGCACGACGCGACGCCGCATCGCCGACCCGGCGTCTGCGCCGGCTCCGCGCCGCGACCTCGAACTGGACTGGCCGACAGGCTTGGGTGAAGACATGCTGAGTCGTCAGGACGATACAGGAATCGATCGCCATGCACAACGTGGATGAAGCCCCCCGCGACGTCGTCCTCGTGCTGACGACATGGCCCGGCGACGGCGGCGGATCGGAGGTGGCGCGTCAGCTCGTCGAGACGCGCCTGGCTGCCTGCGTGACGCGCCTTCCGCAACATCGCGTCGTCTACCACTGGAAGGATGCCATCGAGGAAGCGGAGGAGCAGCAGTGGGTGATCAAGACGACCCGCGGCTCCCTTGCCGCCCTGTGGCACGCGGTGCGCACCGCTCACCCCTACGACACCCCTGAATGGATCGTGATCGAGGCAACCGGCGGCAGCGATGCCTATCTCAGGTGGGTCGTGGAGTCCACCACCCGGACGACCGGCACGGCAGACAGCAAGGGGAGTCGGACCGGTGAGCGGAAACGCTGATCACCGACCTCGTATCACCACGAGCCGCGGCACGGCCGTCACACCGCGCGCAGCGCCTGCTCCAGATCCGCCTGCAGGTCGGCAGCGTCCTCGATGCCCACCGACAGCCGGACGAGGCTCTCGGTGACACCGAGCGCCGCACGACGATCGGCCGGCACGGACGCGTGCGTCATCGACGCCGGGTGCGAGATGAGGCTCTCCACCCCGCCCAGGCTCTCGGCCAGGGCAAACAACTTCACGTTCTCGAGCACCGCCTTCGCGCCTTCAGGCGTGCCGACGTCGAACGACACCATCCCGGTGTAGCCACGCATCTGCTGCCGCGCGAGGGCATGCTGCGGGTGCGACGACAGGCCCGGGTAGTGCACGGTCTGCACCTTCGGGTGCGTGCTGAGGTACTCGGCGACCGCCTGCCCGTTGCGGTTGTGCGCCTCCATGCGCACCGCGAGCGTCTTGGTGCCGCGGAGCACCAGCCACGAGTCGAACGCGCTGAGGATCGCCCCGGCCGCGTTCTGGTAGAACTTCAGCCACTCCGCGTGTGCCGCATGCTTGACGACGACCATCCCCCCGATGCTGTCGGAGTGCCCGTTCAGGTACTTGGTCGTGCTGTGCAGCACGATGTCGGCGCCGAGCACGAGCGGTTGCTGCACGGCAGGGCTCGCAAACGTGTTGTCCACGACAACCGTGATGTCGCGGGCATGGGCAGCCGCCGACAGTGCCGCGATGTCGGCAAGACGCAACACCGGGTTGGTCGGCGTCTCGAGGAACAGCATCTTCGTCCGCTCGGTGAAGGCCGCCGCGGTGGCCTCCACGTCGGACGTGTCGACGTACGTGAAGTCGAGCCCTGTCGTCCGCAGCACGCGTTCGAACAATCGGTACGTGCCGCCGTACGTATTGTCGGTGACCACGACGTGGTCTCCCGGTTTCAGGAGCGACATCACCGCATTGATCGCCGCCATGCCCGAGGCCCATCCGAACCCGGTCGTGCCGGCCTCGAGCGCCGCGACGTTGGCCTCCACCGCCGATCGCGACGGGTTGCTGGTGCGTGCGTACTCGTGGCCCTTGTGCCGGCCGAGCCCCTCCTGCACGTACGTGGAGGTCTGGTAGATGGGCGTGATGATGGCGCCCGTGCTTTCGTCAGGCGTCTGGCCGGCGTGGATGCACAGGGTGGAGAAGCGGGCGGTCGGGTCGACGTTCACGGCATTCCTCTCGCGGACGCGAAAAAACGCGATGGTATCATTCGGCACCTGCTGGCCTGACGCGCACGGCGCCCTGTGCCGCCCCTGGCCGAGACCGCATGCCGCCTGACTCGCTCGGCACGGCGCGCCTCGAAGCGCCCTCAGCGCACGACCTGCCGCCGCTGCCGCCGCCGCGCGCGCTGTTCCTCGAGCACTGGTCGGGCCGGCTGCTCGTCGGCGGTCTCCTGGCGCGCTTCACCCTCGCCATCCTCGTCCAGGTCACCGGCCCGTTCGGCGCCCTCGACACCCTGCGCCGCCTGGCGACCATCGCCGCCATCGTCGGCGGCACGATGGTGTTGTGGCGGGTGAGCCGGGTGCTGCGGCAGCGCCTGCTGTGGCGCGTCCGACGCAAGCTCATCCTGTCCTACTTCTTCATGGGTGTGGTGCCCGCCGCGCTCATCTGTCTGTTCTTCCTGATCGTCGGCGCACTGACGCTCCTCAGCTTCAGCTCGTACCTGGTCAAGGAGAAGCTTGCCGACCTGCAGGCGCAGGGCCGCGTGTACGCGGACATGGCTGCGGTGGAACTGCAGCAGGCCCGGACGACGGCGGAGATTCGGGACCTGTTGGCTCGCAAGGCCGCGGCCGGCGCCCGCACCTATCCGGGGATCTCGATCGCCCTCCTGCCCATGAACGGCGACACCCGCACGGAACGACTGACTGTCGGCGCCTGGGATCACGGCGACGCGCCAGCCTCCCTGCCCGACTGGCTGCTCCGGCAGGGCCCGTCTGCCGTCGTCCTGCCGGTTGGCGGCACGGCAGCCCCTGCGGCGGGCGCGCGGCTGATCGTGCGCAGCGTGTCGTGGATCGGCGCATCAGGCATCGCGCGGCGCGCGGTGGTCGTGGACCTGCCGCTCGACGACGCGGCGGCCGGCGTGATCCGGGAGGAGACCGGCATCCGGCTTGGCGGACTCGCGCGGATGAATCCGTCGAGCGCCGATCCATGCCGCGTGCCCGACGCGGCGACCGACGCCGACGTGCGCGAGCAAGGCTCGCCGTTCGCGCTCTCCTGGGTGAACTTCCTCGACGTGACCAACTGGGAGACAGGCGGCACCTGCAAGCTGGGGCTGCACATCCAGCCGAGCCTGGTGCACCTGTACCGCCGCATCACCGAGGCACAGGCCATCGGCGGCGGCATGTCGTTCGGCGACGTGCTGCTGATGATGCTCGTGATCATCGGCGGGCTGTTCTTCGTGATCCAGACCGTCGCGTTCGTCATGGGCGTCAGCCTGGCGCGGTCCATCACCGGTTCGATCCACGAACTCTTCGAGGGCACGCGGCGGGTGCAGGCCGAGGACCTGACGCATCGTGTCCGGGTGCGGACGCGCGACCAGTTCGGCGCGCTCGCCACCTCGTTCAACAGCATGATCGAGAACATCGAGGAACTGCTGGAACAGAAGGTCGTGAAGGAGCGCCTGCAGCAGGAGCTGCAGATCGCCCGCGACATCCAGACCTCGCTGCTTCCTTCCGAAACGCTCCGACGAGGCGACGTGACGCTCGCGGCCGCGTGCCGGCCAGCCCGCGAGATCGGCGGCGACTACTGCGACTTCTTCCCGCTGGACGACGGGCGCGTGGGGCTGCTCGTGGCCGACGTGTCGGGCAAGGGCGCCTCCGCGGCGCTCTACATGGCGGAACTCAAGGGCCTGATGCTGGCCCTGTCCAAGACCCACCAGTCGCCCCGTGCGCTGCTCGGCGAAGTGAACCGGGTGCTCTCCGTGAACCTCGGGCGCACGAGCTTCGTGACCATGACGTACGCGGTGCTCGACCTGCGGCGGCGGACGCTGACGCACGCGCGTGCCGGGCATACCCCGCTCATCCATCTGCGCGCCGGCGATGTCTTCCCGCGTACCCGGTTGCTGGCCCCGGAGGGCCTCATGCTCGGCGTGCGGATGGAATCGGTGCGTCAGCGGTTCGAGAGCCTCCTCAAGGAGCAGACCATCACCTTGGCCCCCGGCGACGTCGTGGTGCTGTTCACCGACGGCATCAGCGAGGCGATGAACGGCATCCGTGATCTGTACGGCGAAGACCGTCTGTGTCTCTGCGTCGAAGAGCATGCCCACCTCGAGCCCGACGCGCTCTGCGACGAGATCTTCGAAAGCGTGCGCGAGTTCGCCGACGGCGCCGAGCAGCACGACGACATGACCATGATCGTGCTGAAGGTGGGAGAGGCCGCCGCCATGGACGTGACCCCGCTCGAAGCCGGGGCGCGCGCGTGACGAAGCGAACCGTCGTGTTCACGACCTCGTCCGAGCCCGAGGCCGTGCTCGTCAACGGGTTGCTCGAAGCCGAGGGCATGTCCGCGGTCATCGAGCGGTCGCCGCTCCGCAGCGTCTTTCCGATTCCCGTCGCCTTCTTCGGACAGCTGCGCATCACCGTGCCCGCCGACGAGGCCGACGAAGCCACGCGTCTGCTGCGGCGGTTCGACTCACCGGCCAGCGCCAGCAAGGTCGTGCCGCTGCGCGACGAGCTCGCGTCGCTCGAACGGGCGCTCGGGTACCGGTTCCGCGATCGCGAGCTGCTGGTGCGGGCGCTCACGCACCGATCGCGCGCTCACGAGGACGGCAGCGGTCCCGAGTCCACAAACGAGTCGCTCGAGTTCCTCGGCGACGCCGTGCTCGGGTTCGTGGTCGCCGACCTCGTCTACCAGGAGTACCCGGAAGCGGACGAGGGCCAGAAAAGCAAGATCAAGGCGTCGCTCGTGTCGTATACGGCGCTGGCCCGCGTCGCCGCGTCGCTCGATCTCGGCACGCACCTGCTGCTCGGACGCGGTGAGGACAAGACGGGCGGACGTCGCAAGCCCGTGCTGCTCGCCGACGCCTGCGAAGCCGTGATCGCGGCGGTGTATCTCGATGGCGGGCTGGCCGCGGCGCGCACCTTCATCCTGCGAGCGCTCGCCACGCAACTCGACGAGGCGCGTGCGCGCGGCGCAGCCGTGGCCGGCGCGAGCGATTTCAAGTCCTCACTGCAGGAGTACCTGCAGGCCCGGCGGCTGCCGCCGCCGACCTACCGCGTGGTCGCCCAGGCCGGGCCCGACCACGCGAAGCTGTTCACCGTGGACGTGCACGCAGCGGGGCGGTTGCTGGCGCGCGCCGACGGCCGCAGCAAGAAGGAAGCGGAGCAGCAGGCGGCACGAGCCGCGCTCGAGGCCCTCGCCGCGGGCTCAATCGATCTCGATGATGCCGCCCGATGACGACAGGGGACGCGTGACGGGCAGCGGCGCCGCGGGCAGGGAACTGAGACGCTCGAGCGCATAACGCTGGGTCTCGCGCGCGACGTGTGCGTCGCTCGGGGCGTGCGGCCCGTTGTTGAGGCGCACCCACAGTCGCAGCAATGGGTCGGCCACCGTATAGCGCTTGCGTTCGACGGCGAGCAGGTCCACGTCGAGCATCCACGACAGGTAGTCCTTCGTGGAACCGGGCGTCCGGTGCAGGCGCTGCGCGATCTGCGTCAGCGTCAGCGGCTGCTGTTCGGCGAGCACGTCGAGGATCGCGCGCAATGCGCCGTACCCGCGCGCCCGCTGCAGGCGCACTTCGTACGACAGGCGAAGCCGCCGCTCGAGCGGGCTGCCTTCGAGCAACTGCTCGGTGAGGGCGCCAACGGGGTCGGCGATGCCCTGCCGCCTGGCCTGCCGCAGCGCATGACTCACCAGCACGGCGTACCCGAGCCGGCCGCCCGTCAGCGCGAGCACCTGCTGCTGTTCGAACGAGTCGAGTCCCGCGAGGGCGTCGCTCACACGCCCGTCGTCGGGGGCCGCCGCATCGTCGATCGCCACAGAGGCGATGCGAGGCCACGACGCGGCCAGACGCGTGCCGCGCTGCCGGAAGCGCGTGGCGAGCACGAAGCGGTTCTCCGACGCAGCGATGGCCGTGCCCGTTTCCGCCATCAACGACTTGAGGCCGGGAAAGCTCTCGAACGTCCGGAAATCGAGCACTTCGTCGAGGAGGAAGGTGAACCGCCGGCCTGAGGCCGCTCGCGTCGCCGTCAACACCCGCAGCAAGGCGTCGAACGCGGCGCGGGGCGACGACAACGAGGCCGGCGCCGGCAGGGCCGCGGCCTCGTCATCCAGACGCACGTGTCGCAGGAGCGCGCGGTAGCACTGTTCCGGCGTGGTCGCGAGACGCTCGACGTCCAGGTACACGGCGGTCGTCTCGCTGCCGAGCCGCGCGACGAGCGCGTGCAGCGCGTGCGTCCGCCCGGCGCTGCAGCCGCCAAGAAGCAGCGGGATGCCAGGCGTGGGCGACGCTAGCACGGACAACACGCGGTCGATGAGGGGCATGTGCGGGAGGTGTAGAGCCTACGAACCGGGGACAGGGCTGTCAACCGTCGCGCACGGACCCGTGCGGTGGCGCTCGCCGTCGCCGGTTTGCTAGCATGGCGTGTTTGGTTGTCGCGCGAGGGCGCGCGACGGGTTCCGCATAACGTCCATCATGAACATTGCCGTGTTGGGTGCCCAGTGGGGCGATGAGGGCAAGGGCAAGATCGTCGATCTGCTCACGCCGAATTTCTCCTTCGTGGCTCGCTATCAGGGAGGCCACAACGCTGGCCACACCGTGTATGCGAACGGGCGCAAGTTCATCCTGCGGCTGCTCCCGTCGGGCATCCTGCACCCGGACGTGTCCTGCATCATCGGCAACGGCCTGGTCGTGGATCCCCAGGCGCTCTTTGCCGAAATCGACGAGATCGCCGCCGCCGGCATCGACGTGACGGGGCGGCTCTTCGTGAGCAGCAAGGCGCACCTGATCCTGCCGTACCACAAGGAACTCGACGTCCTGTCAGAGGCCAAGCGCGGTGAGCGGAAGATCGGGACCACGGCGCGCGGCATCGGCCCGGCTTACGAGGACAAGATCGGCCGCCGCGGCATCCGCGTGGGCGACCTGTCGGACAAGGCCTCGCGGCAGGTGCTCGAGGACGCCGTGCGCCACAACGTCGAAGCGCGCAACAACCTGATCGCCGGTGCGCACCTGGACTGGCGCGACGTGCTCACGGAGCTCGATGCGGCGTGGGCACGGCTGCAGCCCTTCGTCGCCGACGTGTCGGTGCTGCTCGATGAGTCCATCCGGGCCGGCAAGCGCGTCATGTTCGAGGGCGCGCAGGGCACGCTGCTCGATATCGATCACGGCACCTATCCCTTCGTCACCTCGTCGAACGCGACGACAGGCGGGATCTGCACGGGACTCGGCATCGGGCCTCGTCACATCACCGGCGTGATGGGCGTGGCCAAGGCCTACACCACGCGCGTCGGCGAGGGACCGTTCCCGAGCGAACTGCTCGACGAGACGGGGCAACGCCTGCGCGACGGCGGCAGCGAGTACGGCTCGGTGACGGGACGTCCGCGCCGGTGCGGCTGGTTCGACGCCGTGGCGGTGCGCTACGCCGTGCGCGTGAACGGCCTCGACGCACTCGCGATCACGAAGATGGACGTGCTCGACGGCTTCGACACGCTGCGCATCTGCACGGGGTACCGGGTCGACGGCGAGACGCTCGAGCACTTTCCGTCCGAGATCGGCCAGCTGGCGCGCTGCGAACCCGTCTACCGCGACGTCCCGGGCTGGTCGTTGCCGACTGCAGGCGTGACCTCCTTCGACGCGCTGCCGGCCGAAGCCCGCGCCTACATCGCCATGCTCGAGGATGTGTGCGGCGTACCGGTCGCGCTCATCTCTACGGGATCCGATCGCCACGACACGATCCTGCGCGCGGATTCGATAGCCGCCCGCTGGTTCACCCTGCCTGCCTGACATGGCCGACACCCTGCCGATCGGTGCGCGTCCGGGAGCCGCACCGCGGCAGGATGCGCCAGCCGTCGCTCTCCGCTGCGCCGGACTCGTCAAGCGCTACGGCGACGTCGTCGCCGTGGACGGCCTCGATCTCGAGGTGCGCGCCGGCGAGTGCTTCGGCCTGCTCGGCCCCAATGGGGCAGGCAAGACCACGACCATCGAGATTCTCGAAGGTCTCAATACGCCCGATGCAGGTGAGGTGGAGGTGCTGGGGCTGCGCTGGGCGACCGACGCGGCCAGGCTGCGGCAGCGCCTCGGCATCCAGTTGCAGGAGACGCAGCTGACCGAGAAGCTGAGCGCCGAGGAGACGCTGCGGCTGTTCCGGTCGTTCTACGAGCAGGGACCAACAGTGGACCAGCTGCTCGCGAGCGTCGGTCTCGAGAGCAAGCGTCGTGCGTGGTACGGCAAGCTGTCGGGCGGGCAGAAGCAGCGCCTCGCCGTCGCCTGTGCCTTGGCAGGCGATCCCGACCTGTTGTTTCTCGACGAACCGACGACCGGACTGGACCCGCAGTCGCGTCGCCAGCTCTGGGACCTGCTGGCCGCGTACAAGGAACAGGGCCGCACCATCCTCATCACCACGCACTACATGGACGAAGCGCAGGTGTTGTGCGACCGCGTCGCCATCGTCGACAGGGGGCGGGTGATCGCGCTCGGTACACCAATCGAACTCATCGCCTCGCTTGGTGCCGAGCACGTCGTGGAGTTCGCGCTGGCAGAGGCCCGGCAGGTGCCGACGGCCGACGTGCTGCACGCCTTGCCCGGCGTGCGCCGCGCCTCCGTGCAAGGCGGGCGCGGGACGCTGATCGTCGAACACCTCCACGCGGCGCTGCCGGCGCTGCTGGCCGCCGTCGCCGATCCGGACGCATTCACGATGCTGACGACGCACAGCGCGACGCTCGAGGACGTGTTCGTGTCGCTGACGGGACGGCAGTTGCGCGATGAGTAGGCGAGGCTCCGGCGTGCGACACCCGCTGGTCGAGTTGACCCTGTCGCGATTCCGCGAGTTCCTGCGCGAGCCCGAAGCCGTCTTCTGGGTGTTCGCGTTTCCCGTGCTGCTGGCCTGCGCGCTCGGCCTGGCGTTTCGCAACCAGGGCACGCCCGACGTGCTGGTGGGCGTCCTGCAGCACGAGCGGGCCCCGGCACTTGCCGAGACACTCGGCACGGTGCCTGGCATCCGCGTGCGGATGGTCGACAGGACCGAGGCGGACGTGGCGCTGCGCAACGGCGCGATTCACCTGCTCGTCATCCCTGGCGCGCCCGTGACCTACGAGCTCGATCCGAGCCGTCCGGAGAGCCGTGTCGGCCGCTTCGTCGTGGACGAGGCGCTGCAGGCGGACGCCGGACGCACGCCGGCGATCCAGGTGGAGGAGCGCCTGGTGACGGTGCCGGGATCGCGCTACATCGACTGGGTCGTGCCTGGCTTGCTCGGAATGAACATCATGGGCACCGGCATGTGGAGCGTGGGCTTCTCGGTCGTGCAATCGCGCGTGCGCAAGCTGCTGAAGCGGCTGACGGCAACCCCGATGCGCAAGGTCGACTACCTGCTGTCGCACATGGCATCGCGGTTGATCTTCCTGGTACTCGAGGTCGGCATCCTGCTCGGGTTCGCGGTGCTGGTGTTCGGCGTGCCGGTGAACGGATCATGGCTGCTGCTCGCCGCGCTGTGCCTGCTCGGCGCCGTGACGTTCTCGGGCCTGGCGCTGCTCGTCGCGAGTCGCGCCAAGACCGTGGAAGGCGTGTCCGGCCTGATGAACCTCGTGATGGTGCCCATGTGGGTGTTCTCGGGCGTATTCTTCGCGTCGGAGAACTTCCCGAATGCCATGCAGCCCTTCATCTCGCTGCTGCCGCTGACGGCCCTGAACCAGTCGCTGCGCGGCGTCATGATCGACGGCAGCGGGCTGGCCTCGCTCTGGACGCAGGTGCTGATCCTCGTCACGTGGACGATGGCCAGCTTCGGAGCGGCGCTGCAGCTGTTCCGCTGGCGCTGAGCCGTTGTGGCACTGTCGATTTCCGATTGTCGAACTGGAGAAGAGACATGACTGGCGAACAGGCGACGTTTCTTGCGCAGTACTTTGCAGGTCTGATGGACAGCGAGCGGGCAGCGACCCTCAAGGTGCTGCGCGCGGTGCCGGACGACCGTCGCGACTACAGGCCCGACGCGAAGTCGCGCACCGCGTGGGAACTGGCCACGCACATCGCGCAGGCCGACGTCTGGTTCGTCGAGTGCATCGTCAACGGGGCGTTCACGTTCGACCAGCCGGGCACCAAGGCGCTGATCGACGGCTTCGGCGACATCGCCGGCGTGGTGGCGTACTACGAGAAGGCCATGCCCGCGGCGATTGCGCGCGTCCGGGCGATGAGCGCGGAAGAGGCCACGCGCCAGGTGGACTTCTTCGGACTCTTCCAGCAGCCCGCGGCGGCCCTCCTGGGCCTGGCGAACAATCACGGCATCCATCATCGCGGGCAGCTGGCGTCGTACCTGCGGGCCATGGACTCGAAGGTGCCGCCCATCTACGGCGACAGCGCCGATCAGCCGTTCGGCACGTAGCTGCTAGACTGGTCGGATGCGCCTGTAGCTCAGTCGGTAGAGCAACCGGCTTTTAACCGGTTGGTCGTGGGTTCGAGTCCCACCGGGCGCACCACACTTCGCTGCGCTCGTGTGGCACGCCCGGCTGGCCTCAGGCCCTCGGCTCCGCCTGCGGCTCGCCTCGGGCTCGAGTCCCACCGGGGCGGCTCGGCGGTACGGTCCTCGTACGTAGCCGTCGGGCCCAGCCCGACGGTCACCGCGCCGATCGGTTCGCGCCGCTGGTCTCCGCGCGTGAGCGCCATTCCACGTCATCGTCTTCGCGTCATCGCCAGGCACGGCGACGTCGATCAGTCCTCTCGTACGTAGCCGTCGGGCCCTGCCCGACGGTCACCGCGGTCCACCTGGGCCGTCGCGGTGCAAGGCGGACTGCGACTTGCTTTCACGGAGAGCATGGACACGCTGCGCACTCACTCCACGCGCGCCTGGTCGCGCTCGGCCCTTCCGTTGCTCATGCTCTGGGCAGGCGTGCTCTCGCAGGCGTGTGGGGGCGGCGATACGGGGCCGCAAGGAGGGGCCACGGCTCCGGGGACTTCGCGCACGCAGGCGACCCGTGTGCTGGAAACCGGCGGGAACCTGCTACAGGACAAGACGCCGGTCGAGCAGATCTCGGTCTATCTGAACGGCTTCCATCCGGCCAAGGACGATCCGTCGATGCAGATGGAGTCGCACCACTACTGCGACCAGGTGAACGAGGACTTCATGCAGTGCGTGCTCTACGACGGCAACACCGCGGAGGCACGTTTGCACGGCATCGAGTACATCATCAGCGAGGCGCTGTTCGAGAAGCTGCCGCAGGGCGAACGGCAGTACTGGCATCCGCACAACTACGAGATTCTGTCGGGCACTCTGCGCATGCCAGGGTTGCCCGCGGCGGCCGAGAAGGCGACGCTGGCGCGCAAGATCAACAGCTACGGCAAGACGTGGCACGTGTGGATGTCGGGCGTTCGAGGCCGCGAGCCTGACGCGTTGCCGCTCGGTGCGCCTCATCTCGCGTGGAGCTTCAACCGTGACGGGGAAGCGATGCCCGGTCTTGTCGAAGACCGCGACAGCCGAATGGGGCTCGACTCGACGTCGGCGCGGCGCGAACGCCACGACCTCGTCGAGCACGCGCACCCCCAGGAAGGCGTGGACGCATTGCGCACGCACTTCCCGGAGGCTGCACCCGTCACCGGCGTCTCGGCGAAACCGTGAGCAGCGGTCTCACACGGAGTCGACCGCAGATTCAGCCGACCTCGTGAGCCAGACCGTCTGTCGGCCGAACGCCGGGCGGGTTCCGCCTTGTGCGCCAGAGGCCGACAGCGGCTGTGAGCGCTGCCGCCGCCGCAACCGCGGGGACGGCGCGGCTGAGGTCCGACAGCACAGCCTGCGTGTAGGCGCTGCGCGCCAGCGGTGAACGACTCTGCCGGCCCTCGGCCAGGTGTGGAGCGGCGGGTTGCTCGAGGTTGCCCCAACGCAACTCGGCAGCCGGCGCGCCCTGCTGGGCGCGAAACATCAGTCGCTTCATGTAGAGATCCGCGACGCGCGGTGAAGCGGCAGCGCCCAGCGTGATGGCGCGTCCGACGCCCCCCACCACGACCTCGCGAGCCGGACGCTCGGCGCACCGCAGGATGGCGCGTGCCACGACGTCCGGACTGTAGACCGGTGGCGGGGGGGGGGG
>JAEZCY010000326.1 GCA_023429845.1 Acidobacteriota bacterium | reverse complement strand
CGCGTCAGCACGCCGAAGGGCGAGTACCTCTCGGTGGTCAAGCGCGAGCGCGGCCGGGCCGCGGTGGACGTGCTGCCCGACGTGCTCGGCGGCACCCTGCGCGACATGACGTTCCCCAAGCAGATGCGCTGGGACGCGTGGCTCGACGACGGCCGGGGCGAGTTCACGTTCGGCCGGCCGATCCGCTGGCTGCTGTTCCTGTTCGGCGGCCGCGTCGTGCCGTTCGTGGTCCGCCGCAGCGCCGCCGCGCAGTCCAATCTCGTGCAGGACATCCGTACCGGCGCGCTTACCTATGGACACCGTTTCCTGGCCCTCAGCGGACGTCCGGGGCGGTCGGTGAAGGTGCGCAGCGTCAGCGACTACCGGCAGCGGCTCGGTGAGCACTTCGTGCTGCTCGAGCACCGCGAGCGGCACGACCGCCTGGTGCGCGAGCTGGATGCGCACGCGCGCCGCCTCGGCGGACGCGTGGCGTCCCAGCCGGCGCTGCTGCACGAAGTGGCCGATCTCGTCGAGTACCCCTCCGTCGTGGCGGGCGTCTTCCCGGCCGAGTTCCTCTCCCTGCCGGACGAGGTGCTGAGCACGACGATGATCCATCACCAGCACTACTTCCCGGTGGTGGACGATCAGGCGAAGCTGTTGCCGGCCTTTCTCGCCGTCACCAACATCGAGGTCGAGCAACCGCAGAAGATTGCCATCAACGCCGAGCGCGTCCTGACGGCGCGGCTGCGCGACGCGCAGTTCTTCTGGGAAGCCGACCGCCGCACCCCGCTCGAGTCGAAGCTGGCGCGGCTCGACACGCTGCTGTTCCACAAGGCGCTCGGCAGCTATGCGGCGAAGGCGCAGCGGCTGGAGCGGCTCGCGCGCTGGCTGGCTGGCGAGGCCTTCGGCGGCACGAGCGAACAGGCCGATGCGGCGGGGGTGGCGGGACGTCTCGCCAAGGCCGACCTGACCACCGACATGGTGCGCGAGTTCACCGAGCTGCAGGGCGCGATGGGCGGCATCTACGCGCGGGAGGACGGGCTCGGCGAAGCCGTCTGGAAGGCGATTCACCACCATTACCTGCCGGCTGGCGTCGAGGCGCAGCAGCCGCCGACCGCTGCGCAGCTCGGCGACGCCGCGCTCACGTGGGCTGCCGTCTCGGTGGCCGACAAGCTCGACACGCTCGTCGGGTTGTTTGCCGCGGGCGAGCAGCCGACCGGCACGCGGGACCCGTTCGCGCTCCGTCGCGCGGCGCAAGGACTCGTCCGGGTGCTGGTGGACCTGCCCGAGCTCGCGGGCGTGACGCGTCACGTCGCGCTCGACGCGCTCGTGGCCGAGGTGCAGCGCGGGTATGCCGAGCAGGGGCTCGTGCAGGATGTCGAGTCCAAGACAGCCGCCCTGGCGGCGTTCGTGGTCGAGCGCCTCCGCTTCCTGTTCGAGAAGCGGGGCGTGCGCGCCGACGAACTCGGCGCCGTGTTGCCCGAGGGGCAGGGCCTGGCAGGGCTGTCGCCGCTGGCGGTGCGCCAGCGCCTCGATGCCGTGCGCGCCGTGCGGCCCTCGCCCGATTTCGAGCCGCTCGCCGTGCTCTTCAAGCGCGCCGCCAACATCGTCAAGGACGTGCCGGCCGGCGAGCCGGCGAGCCGGGATCTCGGCGCCATCCGTGCGGCGTTGCGGGAGCCGGCGGAACTCGCGCTCGTGGATGCGCTCGACGCGGGCCGGGCGACGATCGCCGCCGCCGTCGGTCAGGCCGACTACACGCGCGCGCTGCAGGAGGTCGCGGCATTGCGGCCGGCCGTGGACCGGTTCTTCACGGAAGTGTTCGTGATGGTGGATGATGTGGCGTTGCGGGAGGCGCGGCTGCACCTGCTGGCCGCACTCCGGGACACCGTGCGCGACATCGCCGATCTGTCCTATATCGCGGGGCCACAGGCCTGATGCGCCCTGCCGTCACCCAAGTTCAACAGGAGTCATAGCGTTCATGGCCAAGAAAGCAGCACGCGCCGCCAAGGCGACGGCGAAAGCCGCGCGTTCCGTCACCCGCACCACCCGTCCGGCCCGCAGCACTGCCGCGCGCAAGGTGGCCGCGCCGGTCCGCAAGGCGGCTGGTCGCACCGCGGCAGCCCGGTCCGACAAGTACGTCTACAGCTGGGGCGCGGGCAAGGCCGACGGCAACGGCACGATGAAGCCGCTGCTCGGGGGCAAGGGGGCCAACCTCGCCGAGATGGCGCGCATCGGGCTGCCGGTGCCGCCGGGATTCACCATCACGACCGAGGTCTGCACCTACTACTACGAGAACCGCCGGACGTATCCGGCGTCGCTCGAGGCGCAGGTGCAGCAGGGCGTGGCGAAGATCGAGCGCGTCATGGGCTACAAGTTCGGGGACGCGAAGAAGTTCCCGCTGCTGCTGGCCGTCCGCTCGGGTGCACGCGACTCCATGCCGGGGATGATGGACACCATCCTGAACCTCGGGCTCAACGACGAGACGGTGATCGCGCTGGAGCGCGCCACGAACAACCCGCGCTTCGCGTGGGACTGCTACCGCCGCTTCGTCCAGATGTATGGCGACGTCGTGCTCGGCGTGCAGAAGGATCCGGGCGAAGACCACGAGCCGTTCGAGAGCGTGATCGAGGCGTACAAGGAGGAAGTCCACGGCGACGGGCACCTCGAGGACACGAAGCTCTCGGCCGAGGATCTCAAGGAGATCATCGTCCGCTTCAAGTCGCTCGTGAAGGAGCGGACGGGCAAGGCGTTCCCGGCCGATCCGTGGGAGCAGCTGCGTGGCGCGGTGGGCGCGGTGTTCGGGTCGTGGATGAACGACCGTGCGATCGTGTACCGCCGCAAGTACAACATCCCCGCCGAGTGGGGCACCGCGGTCAACGTCCAGGCGATGGTGTTCGGCAACACCGGCGAGGCGTCGGGCTCGGGCGTCGCGTTCACGCGCGATCCCGCGACCGGCGAGAAGGTGTTCTACGGCGAGTTCCTGATCAACGCGCAGGGCGAGGACGTGGTGGCCGGCGTGCGTACGCCGGAGCCGGTCGCGCAGCTCGCCAACGCGATGCCGAAGGCCTACAAGGAGCTCGAGCGCATCCGCAAGGTCCTGGAGTCGCACTTCACGGACATGCAGGACTTCGAGTTCACCATCCAGGACGGCACCGTCTACATGCTGCAGACGCGCAACGGCAAGCGCACGGGCGTGGCCGCGGTGCGGATCGCGACCGAGATGGTGAAGGAAGGCCTCATCGACTGGAAGACGGCGGTGATGCGCGTGCCGGCCGACCAGCTCGATCAGGTGCTGGCGCCGATCTTCGATCGTGCCGCCGTCAAGAAGGCGTCGACGATTGCCAAGGGCCTGCCGGCCGGACCGGGGGCGGCCTCGGGTGAGGTGTACTTCAATGCCGATCGCGCCGTGGAAGCGGCGGCGAAGGGCAAGAAGGTGCTGCTGGTCCGCATCGAGACGTCGCCGGAGGACCTGCGCGGCATGATCGCCGCCGAAGGCATCCTGACGGCGCGCGGTGGCGTCTCGTCACACGCGGCGCTGGTCGCCCGTCAGATGGGCAAGGTCTGTGTGTGCGGCGCGGCCGCCCTGCAGATCGACTACGACAAGCGGACGCTGACGGTGGGAGGCGAGATCTACAAGGAAGGCGACTGGCTGTCGATCGACGGCACGGCGGGCGAGGTCTACGCCGGCCACATCGAGACCGGCGCCTCCGAAGTCATCGCCGGCCTGGTGAGCAACGACGCCGACGCGAAGAAGGGGCGCACCTTCAAGAACTTCGCGCAGCTGATGAAGTGGTGCGGCGAGGCGACGCGGATGACGGTGCGCACCAATGCCGACACCCCGGAGCAGGTGCGCAACGCGCTCGCCTTCGGCGCCGTCGGCATCGGCCTGACGCGCACCGAGCACATGTTCTTCGAGGGCGACCGCATCGACGCGATGCGCGAGATGATCCTCGCCGACTCGCTCGAGGCGCGTGAGGCGGCGCTTGCCAAGCTGCTGCCGTACCAGCGCGAGGACTTCTTCGGGATCTTCAAGGAGTTGAAGGGCTACCCGGCCACGATCCGGTTCCTCGACCCGCCGCTGCACGAGTTCCTGCCGCACACCGAGGACCAGCAGAAGGACCTCGCGAAGAAGATGGGCATCTCGGTCGAGAAGATCCAGCAG
>JAEZCY010000258.1 GCA_023429845.1 Acidobacteriota bacterium | reverse complement strand
CGTGCACACGGGTGTTCCGCGCGAGATAGGCCGCGTCCACGCCGTCTGGCGTGTCATCGACCGTGTGCTGCCGCCCGAAGTTCTCGTTGGCCTCGCTGAAGCGCACACCGGCGAACCCGCGCTGGTTGAACGCCGTGTGGTCGCCACCTCGCCCGAATCGATCGTGCCGCGCGATGAGACGGAGCCGATGCGACGGCACGTAGAGTCCGGCCATGCGACGGACGTAGCGCGCCAGCTGGCGCGCCGTCGAGTCCTCCGGCCCCTCGGCGAACACGCGCACCGACTCGGCGTCGGCGATGCCGTTGCCGCCCACGGAGTTGCCGATGATGTCGTTGTTGAAGACGGCGTCGATCGTGATTCTCTCTGCCACGGCACGCTGCGCGTGCAGATGCGCGCCCACGAGCCCCTGCTCCTCTCCCGCCAGCGCGATGAACACCAGCGTGGCGTCGAACTCGAGGCCGCTCTCCGCCAGCACCCGCGCCGCTTCCATCGTCAGCGCCGTGCCACTGCCATCGTCGTTGGCGCCTGGCGCCGGGATGTCGCCCGCGGCCCAGTCGAAACCGCCGCTGGCCGATCTGGCTGGCGCGCCGCCAGTGGCCACACCGGGAGACGACGGCAACGGCACCGGACGCGCCACCGTGTCGTAGTGGCCGCTGACGTAGATGCGACGGGGCGACCTGCCCGGCAGCACGGCGACGACGTTGCGGACGCGCACGTCGCGCACGATGCGCTCCCCCTGCGCCGGGATGTCGTAGTCGTCGAAGGCAACGCGGAGCCGTGGACTTGCGGCGCGCAGTTCGTCGTGGATCCACTGCGCCGCCACGCCGATGCCCCGGGCCGGCGTGTCCTGACTGGAGAGCGTGTGACGCGTCTCGAAGCGTGCGAGCCGGTCGACGGTCGCCTTCAGTCGCTCTGGCGAGATCTGCGTGAGGGCCTTCTCGATGCGGGGATCGACGGTCTGGGCCAGTACAGGGGTGGCTGCCGCAACCGCGAGGGCCGCGAGGAGGGACGCACGCGCGAGCATGCGCAGAGCTTAGCGCGAAGAGGGGATGATGCCGGCCGGACGCGCAGACGGACGCTTCGGGCGCGCAGACGGACGGCTCGGAGAGCCGTCCCTACCTGACTCTGACGTGTTGGAGGTAGTCGCCCGAGGCGATGCGTTGAGCGCCGCCGAGGGGCGCATTGTAGAAGTACACCCACGCGTCGAGCGGGTCGCCGGTCTCGAGCATCACGGGATAGAGGTGCCGGGTGTACAGGCTCTGATCGGGGTGTCCCTCGCGGTAGCCCTCGATCTCGTCGAGTGCCGCGAGCACACCCGCGACGTCGTCCATGTCGTACACCTCGCCCCACACACAACCATCCGGATCCGGGATGGCTGCGGGGTAGATGCCGAGGTCGTAGAGTGACGCCCGAATCCAGCCGCGCCGACGATGGCGCAACTTGCCCTCGATGCCGGCTCGTCGACGACGGTCGAAGCCGGTCATCAAGGTGCCGTAGAAGAACGCAGCAGTACTCACGGGTACCCAGTGTCCGGGTCAGGGGCTCACGCGCTCGACCGCGTGCGGCACGGGAGCGTCCGGAGCCTCACCCGACCGCGGCGAGAAGACCAGCCCGCATGCGGGCGCGGTCGTATCCGCCTGCGCGTTAGACGCACGCGGACGAGTCGCGGCCGAAGCGGCAGCACGGGGGCGTCCGGCTGACGTCTGCGGCGTGTCCGAAACACCGAGTCTAGCAGAAAAAAGCTGGGCCGGAAGAGGTTGCTCTCTCCCGGCCCGGCGTGTGGCTCGATTGTGTTGGATGGCTGTCGCGACGGTCAGGTGCGACGTCGCTCGTGGCTCACTCCTCGGCGTGCCGCTGCAGCCGAGCGCCGTGGTCGGTATGGGTGGCGCGTGCCTGCTTGACGATGACGTCGAGCAGTTCCGAAGGCAGCGTCATGTGCAGGGCGACACCGCTGCCGGTGCCTTCCACCTGCACCGAGTTCAGCATCGGCTTCAGTTCGGGCTTGGACTCCATCTGCAGCCGCGCCAGCGCCAGCACGCCCTGCACGACCTCGCGCATGTTCTTGCCGGCCTCGGCATCCTTGCCTTCGGCGCGGAACGTCGCCTGGAGCCCGCCATTGAGGTGGCCCGACGCGGCGAACCACTTGACCTCGGGAATCTGCTGCAGTACCTGCGACGGTACCTGCGCGTCGGCGTGCATGCCGAACGCCTTGGGCCGGCCGATCGCCCACACCGTGGAGTTCTGGTCCACGCTTTCGAGCATGCGGAGGAATTCGGGGTCGCTCGTGATACTGGCCGTGGCGGACGCGCCGCCATTGTTGCGGTCGATGGCGGCCTTCACGGCGGGCTCGGCACCGACGATCACGAGGTTGGGGCTCACGAGGGCGATCACCGGGCGAACGTGCCCGCGTGTTCTCTCCGGGGCGTCCGTGCCGTCGGGAGTGGCGGGCTCGAGTTCGGCAACGTCCTGGTCTTCGGGAGCCATCAACAGACGGGCGCCGTTGTACTCGCCGAGCCGACCGCCCTTGCTGCTCACGAGCGACTCGATCTTCGACGTGTCGAATCGTCCGCGAAGGGCGACGAAACCTGATTCATGAGGATTGCTGGCGACGGAGACAGGGGCAAATGCGGCAATCACGGCGTCGATGTCGCGTTCGACGTCGATGCCTGTGTGCTCCTGGAACTGGTGGCGCTCCTTGCCCGCATCGTCCATCAACTCCGTGAGACGCTGGCGGAACTCGGATGCCATCACGCCCTGGACATTGGCGTAGGCGACAACTGCGGCCCCGGCGGGTACGAGCGAGAGCTCATCCGGACCCACGTTGCTCGCAAAGGCGCGAGGCATCCCGCCCATGTAGGCCACCGTGCCGGCGGCGAGCCCGGCAGTGAGAACAGCGGCCGAGCCAAACAAGAAATAGCGAGTCTTTGCAGTGCTCATCCGAATCACTCCCGTCTAGCCACTGTAACGTACCGCGTGCATCGAAGGTTCCGAGCTCTGCCATCGGCCCTGGGACGAACTGCGCCTACTGCTCGAGGGCATACTCCCGTCGCGACACGGTGCGCATCGCGAGCCAGAGGCTGACGCCCGTAATCGCCGCCAGCCAGAACAGGCTCGTCCCTGCGGACGGGAACTCCCGGAACAGGGACGTCAGCAGGCTCATCGTGCTGTCGTCGGCGGGCATGGCCTGCGGCACCAGTCCCTGGAGGTAGTACGCGACCGTGAAGCGGCGCAAGTACCCTGGAATCAGCAGGATCGCGGGCTCCCAGGCAAATACGAGCGCGAGGCCGGTGAGCAGCGGCCGCTTGAACTGCGCGCCGACCCACGCAAACAGCGCCCCATAGGTGGCCAGCCCCAGGGTAATCACCACCAGGTCCTTCACGAGGTCGGTGAAGCCGCCCGCCAGGGAGCCGCCGGGCCTCGACAGGATCAGCAGGTACACGAGGACGACCGAGGGCAGCACCACAGCAACGGTGCAGACCAGATAGGCGAGGTACTTGCCCAGCAGGACGGCGCCGCGGGGAATCGGCCGCGAGAAGAGATAGGTGATGGTCTTGTCCTCCACCTCGTCGGCCATCAGCGCCGTCCCGTAGAACACGGCCAGCACGGGGACGGTGAACCTCAGGTAGAAGACCCACACCATCAGCCCGAAGATGGCGGAACTGCCCACCTGCACGCCGTCGATCTGGATGTTGCCCTGGCTGGCGAACATGTCGACGATGCGCACCATCACGGCGATGAGGAGCGGCCCGCCGACGACGAGCGCCATGAACACCGTGCGACGCGACCACAGCATCTGGTCGAGCGACAGGTCGAAGATGCGGATTGAGGCTCGCCACAGGGACAGGCTCGCCTTGGCCTGGGTGCCGGGTACCGGGGACCGGGCTCCGGGTACCGGGTTCTCCTCTGCCAGGGTCGTCGTCACGTTCGCACGCGCTGAAGTCATCTTCCGGCCATCCGGCTCAGGCATTTGCGTTGCTCATGTCAGGACGTCGGTGCCCTCTTGCACCGGCTCATCCAGTCGCTCGAACCGAAAGGCTGACGGTCATCGCGCTGCTGACGAACCTGGCCGTCTCGTTGACCGAACCCACGATGCGGAACCCGGCCCCGCATCCCGGTCACTTCACCAGATACCCGAACACCGCGGCGAGATTGTCGTCGGGCGACGTCACTTCGTCGATCCGGCCGAGCGTTTCGGTCGCCGCCAGACCCGTGAGCTGCGTGTAGAAGACGTCGGGCTGATCCGTCTCGACGACGAGCGCATCGCCCTCGAAACGCAGGCTGCGCACGTACGGGTACGACAGGCACTCACGCGCCAGTTCGCGGGGCTGCTCCGCGCGGATGTGCACGGTGTGCGGATGGTGGTCGATGAGCGCGCGGATGTCGTGGACGTCGCCCTCGGCAAGGATGCGGCCGTTGTTGATGAGCAGCACGTTGCTCGTCATCGCCTCCACCTCGTGGAGGATGTGACTCGACACGAGGACGCTCCGGCCGTTGCGCGCCCACTCACGGATGATGCGGATGGTGCGGCGCCGCATCAACGGGTCCATGCCCGTCAGCGGCTCGTCCAGAATCAGCAGTTCCGGGTCGTGCACGAGCGCCTGCGCCAGCTTCACACGTTGCCGCATGCCCTTGCTGTAGGCGCCGATCTTCTTGTCCGCCGCCGGCACGAGATCGACGGCGTCGAGGGCGCGCATGGCCGCATCCTTCGCCTCGGTGCTGGTATAGCCATTCAGCCGGACCAGCGCCGCCACCCACTCGAGGCCCGTCATGCGCTCGTAGAAGCTGTCCTGCTCCGGACAGAACCCGATGCGTGTGTACGCCGCCGGGTTGTTCCAGATCGGCGAGCCGAGCACCGACACCGTGCCTTTGCTCGGCTTCAGCTGCCCGGTGATCAACTTCATGAAGGTGGACTTGCCGGCGCCGTTCGGCCCGAGCAGCCCGGTGATACCCGAGGGAATCGTCACCGACACGTCGTTCAGCCCGATGACCTGCCCGTACCACTTCGACACGTGCTCGGCGGTGACCACCGCGACACTCACGCCACCACCTCCACGCCGCGCACGCGCCGCTCGAGCACCGACACGGAGATGACGATCACCGCGAGCAGCACGATGACCGAGACGGCCACCGGGGTCTGGTGCCGTGGCGCCTGCCGGAAGATGACGTCGCCGACCTGGTCGAGGCTGGCCTGCACCGACACCCACGAGATGGCGGTGCTGCCGGTGATGAAGCGCAGGGCGTTGAACATCGCGTCCGAGAACAGCAGCAGCCCGGCGAACATGATGCCCACGAAGCGGCTGCTCCGCGACAGCGACGACAAGGCGGTCATGCCGAAGGTGATGACGAGCACCGTCAGCAGGCAGTAGAGCGTGATCGAGGCAATGAGCGACGAGTTGGCCGCGAGGAACGCGAAGCTGCCCGAAAAGGCAATCTGCAGGATCAGCAGCAGCAGCGCCGGCAACCACGTCACCGCCAGCAGGAAGAGCGCGAGCACGGTCATCTTGCCGAGGATGTACTCGGCGCGCGTCACCGGCTTGGACAGGTAGAGTTGCAGCGCATTCGCCCGGCGATCGTTGGCGATCAGTCCAGACCCCACGTACACGGTGATGAGGAAGACGAAGATGCCCTGCTGCGAGAGGAAGTCGCGGAACGTCTGCGGCGATGGCGCCAGGAACGTCGCGGCCTGCGAAAAGTTCGACGCGAGGAAGAGCTGCGAGGCGCGGACGATGAACGGGATCCAGGCAACGAGCAGCAGCCCGAGGAACGCCCGGCGCGTGATGAACGCCAGCAGCCCGGCCCGTGCGATCACGAGCCAGGCGCTGCTGACCGGCCGCTTCTCGCCCGAGTAGCGGCGGTACGACTGATCATGGATGGGCACGGCCACCTCCTTCGATCGCGTCGATGAAGACGTCCTCAAGTGTCGGCACGCTCGGACGCAGATGACGCACCTGCATGCCGTGGGCCGCTGCCAGCACGAAGACGTCGCGTGCACTGCGCCCCGCCGGCACGAGCACGCGCATCGCGTCCTCGTCGGTGCCGTGCGCCTCGAGCCCCTGCGTGCGGAGCGCCTCGAGGAAACGCGGCAGGTCGCCCTTGATGCGCAATTCGAAAACGCTGCCGCCCGTGCCCTTCAAGGTCGCGATCGGCCCCTGCGTGGCGATGCGCCCCTTGTCCATGACGATGACGTACTCGCACGTGTGCTCGACGTCGGGCAGCAGGTGCGAGGAGAGAATCAGGTTCACGCGCTTGTTGTGCCCGAGGTCGTGGATCAGCGCGAGCATCTCGTCGCGGCCCTTCGGGTCCATGCCGTTGGTCGGTTCGTCGAGGAACAGCAGGTCGGGGTCGTGTACCAGGGCCTGCGCCAGCTTGATCCGCTGCTTCATCCCGGTGCTGTAGGTCTCGACGTTGCGGTAGCGCGCTTCGCCGAGCCCCACGTAGTAGAGGACCTCGTGCGCTCGCTGCATCGCGTCCACGGGCGGAAGGCCGGAAAGCTGTCCGCAGTAGGCCACGAAGGTCACCGCGTTCATGCCCGGGATGTGCGAGTCGTTCTCGGGCATGTAGCCGATGCGGGCGCGTATCTCCTGCGCCTCGTGCCGCACGTCCATTCCGAGCACGTGCATCTGCCCGCGCGTCGGCGCCACGAACCCCAGCAGCGCCTTGATCATCGTGCTCTTGCCGGCACCGTTCGGGCCCAGCAAGCCGACCGCGCCTGACGGAAACGCCACCGCCACCTGCGCGAGCGCCTCGTTCCTGGCATAGACGACGGTCACGTCGTCCAGGGTCACCACGGCGTCGTTGACGGGAATCGGCATTCGGGGATTCGGGACTCGCGATTCGGGCTACAGCCTACATACGGACGGGGACGAACCGCGGTTCGCCCTACCCGCCGCGAAGCCCCAGCGCATCTGCCGCGTCCCTGAGCGAGGCGATCACGTTGGCGATGTGCATTTCCAGCGGCAGGCCGAGCTCGTCGGCGCCGCGTACCAGGTCGTCACGCGACACGGCACGGGCGAACGCCTTGTCCTTCATCCGCTTCTTCACCGACGACGCCTCGAGATCCATCACGCTCCTCGAGGGTCGGACCAGGGCGGCCGCCGTGACGAAGCCGGACATCTCGTCGCAGGCGTAGAGCACCTTTTCCAGCAGCGTCTCGCGCGGCACGCCGCTGTAGTCGGCATGCGACAGGATCGCGCGGGTGACGACCTCCGGGTACCCGTGCTGCTTCAGAATCTCCACGCCCCTGAACGGATGGTCCTCGGGCGATGGCCACTGCTCGTAGTCGAAGTCATGCAGCAGCGCCGTCACGCTCCAGAGTGGCTCGTCCTCACCGAACCGCCGCGCATAGCCCCGCACGGCCGCCTCGACCGCATAGGCGTGGCGACGCAGGCTCTCGCCGGTCGTGTACTCGTGCAGCAGCGCAAGCGCCCTGTCGCGCTCGGGCGTCCAGCTCACGGCCGCACGCCCCTGGCCAGCAGGTAGACCGGCACGCCTGCCAGCACGATCATCAGGCCCGGCCACGTCGTCGCGGGGCGGTACGCAAACAGGACGAACAGGATGGCGAGCGCGCCGGCGATGTACAGGGCGGGCACGACGGGATAGCCGTAGGCGCGGTACGGGCGTGGGGCGGCCGGCCGCGTGAACCGCAGCCGGAACAGGCCGACGACCGTGAGCGCATAGAAGATGAGCGCGGCCGAGATGACGTAGTCGAGCAGGTTGCTGTAGAGGTTCCCGTACTGCCCGGTCGCAGCGTCGTAGGTTCGCGGCAGCACGAGGACGGCGGCCCAGATGCCCTGCAGCAGGAGCCCGTGGGCCGGGACCCGCGCCGCGTTGAGCTCCGCCGCGCGACGGAAGAACAGCCCGTCGCGGGCCATGGCGTAGTAGGCACGCGCGCCCGCCAGCACCAGGCCGTTCACGCACCCGAAGGTCGAGACCATGATGGCCGCCGCCATCGTCGCGGCCCCGATTCCCGGGAAGACCGAGTCAACGAGCAGCGTGGCGACACGGTCGGATGGCGCAGTCTGGATGGACGCCAGCGGTAGCACCACGAGGTAGGCGACGTTGGCCAGCACGTAGAGACCGGTGACGATCACCGTGCCGAGCACCATCGCGAGCGGCAGCGTGCGGCGGGGATCCTTCACCTCGCCCGCGGTGAAACAGATGTTGTGCCACGCGTCGGACGAGAACAGGGATCCGGTCTGGGCGATGCCGATCGCCACGAACAACCCGAATGCCGTCACCGCCGTGAGCCCGGGCGCGAGTTCCGCGGCGCCCCGCACGGTCCAGAGGTCGCCGAAGTTCGAGGCAACCGCCTCCGCGTTCCAGCCGAGCGCGATCCCAGCGATGATCAGCGCCGCGAGCGCCCCGGTTTTCGCCGTGGTGAAGACGTTCTGGACGATCTTGCCGTACTCGAGCCCCCGCGTGTTGGTCCACGTGAGAAGAGCGATCAGCAGCACGCCGACCAGCTGCGCGGTCGACAGCGAGAGTGCGTACCCCGACGCGATGTGGACGGGCGCCACCAGGTAATGGTCCTCGGCCACCACGGGGAACAGCACGCCCGTGAACCGGGCGAACGCCACGGCAACCGCGGCGATCGTGCCGGTCTGAATCACCGTGAACAGCGTCCAGCCGTAGAGGAACCCCGACAGGGGCGAGAAGGCTTCCCGAAGGAAGACGTACTGCCCTCCGGCCCGCGGCATCATCGCGGCCAGCTCGCCATACGAGAGCGCCGCGCCGACGGTCAGCAACCCGGTGAGCACCCAGGCCAGCAGGAGCCATCCGGGGCTGCCGATCAGGCGCGCCATGTCGGCCGAGACGATGAAGATGCCCGAGCCGATCATCGAGCCGACAACGACCATCGTCGCGTCGTAGAGCCCGAGGCCACGACGGAACTCACTGTCGAGACCCGTGTCCCGAGCGTCCGCCGGCAGGATGGGCTGCATGAGGTCGGGACTATACCATCGGGAAACTCGGGACTCGGGACTCGGGACTCGGGACTCGGGTACCGGCAACCGGCAACCGGGAACAGGCGACCGGGGAACGGGGGCGTTCCGACGTTCCGGCATTCGACGTTCCTGCGTTCGGCGTTCGGCGTTCCCTACCAGTCCAGCCGCATCTGTCGGGCGCGCTCGATGACTTGCGTCGCCTTCTCGGTGAGGTCGTAGGGGCCGAGCCCGTCGAACCGGACCCACTCCGCCTCCGAGACGTCGTCGCCAGCCTGCAGCGTGCCTCCGACGGGCACGCACAGGTAATCCACCAGGACGAAGTGGTAGCGCACGCGGCCGTCCTCGTCGCGGAGGATGCGGTCGAACACCTCGACGATCGGCCCTGCCCGTACCACGAGGCCGGTCTCTTCGAGCAGCTCGCGTGCGACACCGACCTCCAGGTGTTCGCCGACGTCGAGGGCGCCGCCCGGGATGCTCCATCGCCCGGCGAGCGGCTCGTACTTGCGCTTGATGAGGACGACGTGATCGTCCTGCACGATGACGCCGCCGACGCCGACGATGGGCCGGGAGGGGTAGAGACGCTGCGACACGATGCGGAGAACAGCTTACCCGAGCGCCGCTTTTGTTTATGCTCTTCGAGACCCACGTGACGGAGGTCTCCGGACAGTCCCGGGAACACATGGCGCGGCGGTACCGCGACGTGGGCGGAGGTGACATGGTCGTGAAGCGCGTGCTGGTGGTGGACGACAACCTGGATTCGGCCGAAAGCCTGTCGCTCCTGCTCCAGTTGATGGGTCATACGGTGCGAACCGCGCACGACGGTGAGCAGGCGCTCGCCGCAGCCGACGAGTTCAGGCCGGAACTGGTGCTGATGGACATCGGCATGCCGCGCATGGACGGTTACGAAGCGGCGCGGCAGCTGCGCCAGGCTGAGTGGTCCACCGACACGGTGCTCGTGGCCCTCACGGGATGGGGGCAGGACGAAGACAAGCGACGCAGCGAGGAAGCCGGCTTCAATCACCACCTGATCAAGCCGGTGGACCCCGCCGCGCTGGAGCGGCTGCTCGCCAGGCCGTGATGCAGCCGTGGAAGGTCGCCGTCCCGCTGCTCGGCCTCCTCGCCGGCGCGCTTCCCGTCGCGGCGCAGCCGGAGGCGGGACGCCGTGCCTTCGAGTCGCGATGCGGGGTCTGCCATGGCGGCGACGGCAACGGCGGCGAGATGGGGCCGGCCATCGTGACGCGACTGCCACCCCTGAGTGACACCGCCATCGCGGCACTCGTCCGGGAAGGCCGGCCGTCGAAGGGCATGCCAGGGCAGGCCGTGTCGGAGTCCGAGATGACGGCCCTCCTCGCACACCTGCGAACCATCCAGCGCCGCGAGCGTCCCCTGCCCCGACGCACCGTGCGCACGACCGACGGACGCACGCTCGACGGTGACCTGCTTGGCGAGGGCATCGACGACCTGCAGCTGCGCACCGCCGACGCCCGCGTGCACCTGTTCCGCAAGGCTGGCGACCTCCTGCGCGCCGTCACGTCCGACGCCGACTGGCCGACGTACAACGGCGATCCGGGCGGCAACCGTCACACGACGCTGCGTGGCATCGACGCGGCCAACGTCGGGCGACTGGCGCCACGGTGGATGGCCTCGCTGCCCGACGCGGGCGGGCTGCAGGTGACGCCTGTCGTGGTGGACGGCATCATGTACGTCACCGCCCCGAACGAATGCGTCGCCCTCGATGCGGGCACGGGCCGGCGCCTCTGGCGCTACCGGCGTCCGCGCACGGCCGGCGTCAGCGGAGGCAACGCGAACCGTGGCGTGGCGGTCGCAGGCAATCGCGTGTTCATGATGACCGACCACGCCCACGTGATCGCGCTCGATCGCTTCACGGGAGCTCTGCTCTGGGAGACGCCGCTCGCCGACTGGCGGCAGAACTATGCCGCGTCCTCCGCGCCGCTCGTGGCCGGAGAACTGGTCATCACCGGGGTGTCGGGCGGCGAGCATGGCGCGAACGGCTTCGTGGCTGCGGTGGACCAGGCTACGGGCACCGAGGTGTGGCGCTTCCGCACCGTGCCCCGTCCCGGCCAGCCCGGGTCCGAAACGTGGAAGGGCAAGGACATCGAACACGGCGGCGCGCCGACCTGGTTCACCGGCAGTTACGATGCCGCCCTCGACATCGTGTACTGGCCGACCGGCAATCCGTCGAAGGAGTACGACGGCAGCGATCGTCTCGGCGACAACCTGTATGCGTCGTGCATCCTCGCGCTCGACGCGAAGACCGGCGCGCTGCGCTGGCACTACCAGTTCACACCGCACGACCTGTGGGACTGGGACGCGACGCAGACGTCGGTGCTCGTCGACGCCGAGTGGCAGGGCCAGCCTCGCCGGCTGATGCTGCACGCCAACCGCAACGGATTCTTCTACGTGTTCGATCGCGTGACGGGCGAGCGCCTGCTGTCCACCCCGTTCGTGACGCACCTCACGTGGGCCAGCGGCATCGACGACACCGGGCGTCCGCGCCGGCTGCCTGGTCAGGCGCCGTCGGCGCAGGGCACGAAGGTGTGCCCGTCGCAGGATGGCGCCACGAACTGGTTCTCGCCGGCGTTCAACCCCGCCACCGGGCTGTACTACGTGCAGACCTTCGAGAAGTGCAGCGTCTACACGACGAGCCCGCAGGGGCCGTGGGAGAGCGGCAAGACGTACCTGGGCGGTTCGCAGCGCACGGCGGACGATCCCGTGCCGCAGCGCATCCTGCGCGCGATCGACATCCGGACGGGCCGCATCGCCTGGGAGCAGCCGCAGGTGGGCGACGCCAACTCGTGGGGCGGCGTCCTCTCGACCGCGACCGGCCTCGTCTTTGCCGGCGACGACAGCGGCGCGTTCGTCGCCGTGGACGCCACCACCGGCGCACGGCTCTGGGCATACCCTACCAACCAGCAGTGGCGCGCCTCGCCGATGACGTACTCGTTCGACGGCCGCCAGTACATCGCGGTGGCGTCCGGTTCGAGCATCCTCGCCTTTGCGGTTCAGGATTGACGTCCCGTGTTGCTGCCACTCGTCGTCGCCGCCCTGCTCATGACCATCCAGACACCGGCTCCGCCCTTCCCGCAGGTCACGATCGCCGGACCGCACATCGAGATGACGGTCTGGGTGCCCGATGCCAAGCACGGCTACTACCGCGGCACGCGCTTCGACTGGTCGGGGGCCATCGCCAGCCTTCGCTGGAACGGCCACGAGTATTTCGGGCCCTGGTTCGAGCGCCACGATCCACTCGCGCACGACGGCATCACCGGGCCCGTCGAGGAGTTCGTGAGCGACGCGTCGTCGGTCGGCTACGACGAGGCTCCGACGGGCGGCACCTTCGTCCGCATCGGCGTCGGCCACGTGCGCAAGCCCGACGAGCCGGCGTATCGTCGCTTCGCGACCTACGAAATCGTCGACCCGGGCGCCTGGAGCATCGATCGCCGCGACGACGCCATCACGTTCACGCACCGGCTGCCGGATGCGTCCGGATACGCCTACTCGTACCGGAAGACGCTGCGCATCGACGGCGACACGCTCGTCATCGATCATGCGCTGCGCAACACGGGGCGCAAGCCCATCGCCACGAGCGTCTACAACCACAACTTCTTCACGATCGACGGACGCCCCACCGGGTCGCCCGTGGTGGTGCGCTTCCCCTTCGACCCGCAGCTCCTGCGCCCCGTGGAGCCGCTGGGCGAGATCGCCGACCGGGCGCTGCGGTTCCGTCGGGAACTCGGGCCCGGCGAGCATGTCTTCACGGAGCTCACCGGGTACGGCACGACGGCGTCCGACTACGACCTCCGCGTCGAGCAGCGCGACACGGGCGCCGCCGTGCGCATCCGCGGGGACCGTCCGCTCACGAAACTGATCGTGTGGTCGGCGGACCGCACCGTCTGCCCGGAGCCGTACATCGACGTCAGCGTCGGCCCCGGCGAGGAGACGACATGGCGCCTCACCTACCAGTTCCACGAGGTCAGGTAGGGTCGTCGTCGATTTCGTCAGTCAGGAGACTCACGTGCCGGAACTCGATTGGAACGCACGCTATGCAGAAGGGTTCATCCCCTGGGACACGGCCACGCCGGAGCCGTTGCTGGTGGAGGTCGTTGCCGACCGCGCGCTCCGTCCCGGTCGAGCCCTCGACATCGGCTGCGGCACCGGCACGCACGCCCTGTGGCTTGCCGAACAGGGGTTCGACGTCGTCGGCGTGGACGTTGCCGAGCGGGCGGTGGCGCAGGCACGCGCCAGGGCGGCGCACACGCGACCCGCTGGTTCGGTGCGCTTCGTCGTTCTCGACTTCCTGCGCGAGGTGCCGGACGGCGGGCCGTTCGATCTGGTGTTCGATCGTGGCGTCTTCCACGTGTTCGACGCGGCAGAGGACCGCGAGGCATTCGCCGCACGGGTGGCTCGCTGCCTCGCGCCTTCCGGCGTGTGGCTGAGCCTGATCGGCAGCACCGAAGGGCCGCCGCGTGACGAGGGACCGCCACGTCGGTCAGCGCGCGACACCGCCAACGCCATCGAGCCGTCCCTCCAGATCGTGGAACTTCGCCAGGTCCTCTTCGATCGCGACGCCGAGGTGCCCAAGCAGGCGTGGTGCTGCGTCTCCCGCCAGCGCGAGTACCCCGCCCAGCCATCGACGCAGCGCTGACGCCGGGCCCTCCGCAAGTGAGCGCCCGG
>JAEZCY010000257.1 GCA_023429845.1 Acidobacteriota bacterium | reverse complement strand
GCGCCAGGAGACGCTGCTCACCACCCGCGTCGGCCGCCTGTCGGACGACGTGGCCGCGGGCGGCACCGGATTCATCCGTGCCGAGCCCGTGCTCGACCGCATCATCTTCGGGTCGAGCGAGTACATGAAGGACGGGCTGATCCCGCTGACCGAGCTCTTCGGCGACACGCCGTGGTTCCACCGGATGCAGGGCATCGCTGCCGACATCATCCGCCACGCGCCCTACGAGACGTCGCGCGGCCGTTTGCCGGCCCAGACCACCGAAATCAACGGCAACATGCTGCAGGTGCTCAGCCGGCTGTACTTCCGGACGGGCGACAGGAGCTACCTCGATCAGGTGCTCGCCATCGCCGACTTCTACTTCCTGGACATGCTGCCGACGACGAACTACCTCCCGGCAGACCGCTGGGACGTGGCGACGCAGAAGCCGCTCACCACGCAGTTCCTTCTGTCGGATCACGGCAACGAGATCGTCGGCGGCTTGTCGGAGGCGTTCGTGCTCGCCACACACGCCCGCCCGGAGAAGGCGGCGCAGTACCGACCGGCGTTCGTGCGGATGATCGATCGATTGCTGGAGGTCGGACGCAACGCCGACGGTGTGTGGCACCACGACATCGACATCGTGACGGGCCTGCCGATTGCCGGGCGTCATGCGCACTGCTGGGGGTACATCTTCAACGGCGTCTACACGGCCTACCTCACGACTGGCGAACCGCGCTTCCGGGAGGCGGTCGAACGCGCCGTGGACGCTGTCGTGCGCACGCCGACGTACCTGTTCGACGAGAACCCGCCGGTGGCGTGGTGGAGCGCCGATTCCTACTCCGATGCGATCGAGTCGGCGCTCGTCCTGCTCAACCGCGTGCCGCACCCCGGCCTGCCGGAACAGATCGACGTGGCGACGCGCAAGATGCTCGACGTGATCCAGCCGAGCGGCATCGTCGAGGACTGGCACGGCGACGGCAACACCATCCGCACGGCGCTGATGTACGTCATGTGGAAGTCGCAGGGTGCGCGGCTGGAGCCGTGGGACCGTCGCGTCCACCTCGGCGCGGTACGCGACGCCGGCCGTGCCGTGTTCAGCGTGCGAGCGGAGGCGGACTGGACGGGCGTGGTGCGTCTCGACCACCCACGCCATCGCGACCACCTGCACCTGCCCCTGAACTACCCGCGCCTGAACGAATGGCCCGAGTGGTTCACCGTGGAACACGATCGCCGCTACACGGTGCGCGTCGGCGACGCGGCCGCGTCCGTCCGACTGGGCGCGGAACTCGTGCAGGGCCTGCCGGTGTCGCTGCGCGCCGGGCAGGCGGTGGTGATCGAGGTTACCGACGGCGGCGATCCGCCCTACGGTCGTTGAGCGGGTAGCCGCGGCAGCCGGCAGGGTCCACTGTCACGATCCAGCCGTCGCCAAGGTGGCGTGGTCGTCGTGCAGCGCGCGCAGGGCCACGGCGCGCGCCTCGGCCAGCGTCATGGTGCGCAACGTCTCGCGTGCCTGACGCAGCGACGTCGCCGACATGCTGAACTCGCGGAGGCCGAGGCCGACGAGCACGGGCAACAGGCCGCTGTCGGCCGCCATCTCGCCGCACACCGCGACGCGCCGGTCGTGGCGACGTCCTCCACGGGCCACCGATCGGATCAACTTCAGCACCGCCGGGTGCCGTGGATCGTAGAGGTGCTGGACGCGCACGTCGCTGCGGTCGGCGGCCAGCGTGTATTGGGTCAGGTCGTTGGTGCCGATGCTCAGGAAGGAGGCGTGCCGCGCCAGGCGAGCGGCGTCGAGGGCCGCGGCCGGCACCTCGACCATCGCACCCGATGGCGGCACCGGCAGGCCCAGCGTCTCGGCCTGCGACTGCAGCATCGCCGTGACGCGGACCAGTTCGTCCACGGTCGTCACGAACGGGAACATCACGCGCAGGCGTCGGCCCTGCCCCGCCTTGATCAGGGCGCGCAGCTGCCGTTCGAGCAATTCGGGACGCGCCAGGCCGAGCCGCACGCCGCGCATGCCGAGCCGTTCTCTCGGCTCCATGTCGACAAGGTCCGGCAGGCCCACTTCCTCCGGCGTGATGTCGAAGGTGCGGATCGTCACCTCGTGGTCGCCGGCCGCGTCGAGGACCGCGCGGTAGGCCTCCACCTGCGCCTGCTCGGTCACCGAGCCAATCGGTTGTGCGCCGAGCAACAGCTCCGAGCGGACCAGACCAAGGCCGACGGCACCTTCACGCAGCGCGAACGCCACGTCTTCGACGCGTTCGACATTGGCGCACAGGCGAATCGGCTCGTCGTCGGCCGTCGCCGCGGGTCCGGAAATCGACGGCTGCGCCACGGCTGCGGGTCTCAGTCGCTGGCGGGTGGCGTCCACGATGGACGGGGGGGGATCCACGGCGATTACGCCTGCCGTCCCGTCGACAAGGAGCATGACGCCCGGCGGCACCATGCGCGTGGCTTCCTGCAGACCGACCACGGCCGGCACGCCCATGGAGCGCGCCATGATCGCGGTGTGCGCGGTGCGGGTACCTCCGTCGGTCGCCAGGGCGGCAAGGCGGGACCAGTCCAGTTGCGCGGCCACCGAGATCGGCAGGTCGTCGGCGACGAACACGCAGGGTTCCGAGAAGCGCGCCAGCTGCGCATTCAGCCATCCGGCGTCGCTGTCGTCCCGCTGCAGGTTGGCGCGCACCCGGCCGAGTACGTCGCTCAGGTCGCCGTGCCGTTCCTGCAGGTACGGATCGTCGATGGCGCGCAGGCGCTGCATCAGCTCCTCACCCGCCACCAGCACCGCCCATTCCGCGTTGACCCGCCGGGAGCGAATCAACGCGTCGGCCCGCTCGCGCAACAACGGGTCGGCCAGCATCAGAATCTGCACGTCGAACATGCCGGCCAGCTCGGTGCCGAGCACATGTCGGGTGCGGTCGCGGATTTCCTCGAGCTGCGTGCGCGTCCGATCGCACGCGTCCGCGAGCCGCGCCTGCTCGCCCCCCACGCCGTCGTCCGCGATGCGGTAGCGCACGTCGTGGGCCCGGAGGCGCACCACCACCGCCGGTCCCAGCGCCTCGCCCGGCGCCACGGCGACCCCAGTGAGCATCAACACGTCAGATCTCCCCGAAGCCGTCGGCGACCAGTGCCGTGAGCGCATCCATGGTCACCTCGGCGTCCGGCCCGTCCACCTTGATGACGATCGTGGATCCGCGCGCCGCCCCGAGCAGCAGCAGCCCCAGGATGCTCTTGCCGTCGAGTTCGCGCGGCCCCTTGGCAACGCGCACCGTGCCGGCATGGTGAGAGGCCAGCCGCACGAACTTCGCTGCGGCGCGCGCGTGCAGTCCGAGCGGGTTGACGATCGCCACTTCGCGCGTCAGCATCCGCTTACGATCCGGCGTCGGGCCGCATCAGGTCCGACGCGACGCGGATCGCTTCCCGCGCGTGCTCGCGAATCTGCCGGGCGATGCCGAGCAGGCCGGCATCGGTGCGCTCCAGGTTGGCCAGCTTCACGAGCATCGGCAGGTTGACGCCGGTGATGACCTCCACCTTGTCGTCCTCCAGGAACGTGATGCCGAGGTTGCTCGGCGTGCCTCCGAACATGTCGGTGAGGACGAGCACGCCGGCGCCGCCGGCGACGCGCTGGATGGCGCCCTCTATCTGGCCCCGCGCCGCGTTGGGGTCGTCGTGCCACCCCAGCGACACGGCCTCGAACCGCATCAGTTCGCCGGCGATCATCTCCGCCGCGTTGACGAGTTCGTTGGCGAGTTGGCCGTGCGTCACCACGACCACGCCGAGCTGCTGTTCATCGGTGTCTGCCATTGTCGACCTGCCTGCAGTCCCCTGCTTCAAGGTGCTGCGACCGTTCTCCGCGCGCGCCTGCGCCTCCCGCCCCTCGCAGCTTGCGGCCTCCGGCGTGCGCACGCAAGCGGCGCGCGTCCGGCGGGCAAGGCCCGACGGCTACGACTGGGCGCTTCCCTCGGCAAGGCCCGACGGCTACGACGGGGCGTTTCCCTTGACAAGGCCCGACGCCTCCGACTGGGCGCTTCCCTGGCAAGGCCCGACGGCTACGCATCGAGGCGCTCGCCGCGTTACTCCTGCGCGATGTCGCGGTGACGCACGCGCAGCCGGATGCCGTCGATCTCGCTCATGCGACGCTTCAGCTCCTCGGCAATCGCCACCGATCGGTGCTTGCCGCCGGTGCAGCCGATGGCCACGGTCACGTAACTCTTGCCCTCCGACGCGTACCGCGGCAGCAGAAACGCGAGCAGGTCGCTGACGCGCGCCAGGAACGTCGCGTAGTCGTCGTACTGCTCCAGGAACTCGCGCACGGGGGCGTCGCGCCCCGTGTGTGGCCGCAGGTTCGTGACAAAGTGCGGGTTGGGCAGAAACCGCGCATCGAAGACGAGGTCGGCATCGAGCGGCACGCCGTGCTTGAACCCGAAGCTGAGGAACGTGACCACGGGGCCGGCGCTTGTCGTGCTGTCGCGCGACGTGGCCATGAAGGCGTGCCGGAGTTCGTGCACGGTCATGTCCGACGTATCGATGATCTGATCCGCCATGGCGCGGATCGGCGCGAGCTGTTCCCGTTCGACGCGGATGCCTTCGCTCACCGATTGGTGCTCGGCGAGCGGATGCGGACGCCGCGTCTCGCTGAAGCGCCGCACCAGCGCCGCGTCCGAGGCGTCCAGGAAGATCAAGCGGGGTTCGAGGCCCGGCGTTCGACGCAGCGACTCATAGGTGGCGGGAAACGTCTTCAGCAGCGACCGCTCGCGGATGTCCACGACGACGGCGGCGCGCGTGATCTCACCGCCGGCCCGCAACGTCAACTCCGCGAACGTGGGAATCAGCGCCACCGGCAGGTTGTCCACGCAGAAGTACCCGAGGTCCTCCAGCGCCCGAATCGCCTGCGTCTTGCCCGATCCCGACAGACCGGTCAGCACGATGAACTTGTTCAACGAGGTCACGTCGGCACCTCCGGCAGTCGGACGCGTTCGCTGGTCATGTCTCGCCCGCCTGCAGTTGGGCGTCGAGGCGTGACACCAGCCGTTGCGCCGCCGACACGCCCCGCGCCAGCAGCATGTGCCGACGCGCCGCCACCTCCACGAGGATCCCGATGTTGCGGCCGGGTCCCACTGGGAGCGTGACCACGGGGACGGGCAGTCCGAGCAGCGGCTCGGTGGCCTCGTCCAGCCCGAGCCGGTCGTACTCGGTGTGGCTGTCCCAGCGCACCAGTCGCACGATGAACTCCACCTGCATGCTGTGGCGCGTCGAGGCCACACCGAACAGGTCCTGCACGTTCATGATGCCGAGCCCGCGCACTTCCATGTGGTGGCGCGTGAGCGGCGGCGACGTGCCCACGAGCACCGATCCCCGCCGCGTGATCTCGACCGCGTCGTCCGACACCAGGCGATGGCCGCGCACGACGAGATCCAGCGCGCACTCGCTCTTGCCGATGCCGCTCTCGCCGAGCAGCAACACGCCCAGCCCAAGGATGTCCACGAGCACGCCGTGCAGCGTGGTGACCGGCGCGAGCCCCTCCTCGAGCACGCCCGTGAGCGCCACGAGCGCCTCGGACGTGAGCACGTCGGTCGAGAGCACCGGCACGCCGTGCGCCTCGGCGACCTCGATCAGCACGGAATCCACCGGCAATCCCGCGGTCACGACGATGCAGGGCAACCCGGGACGAAGCACGCCACGCAATCGGTCTCGGCGCTCCTCATCCGCGAGGGCCGTCAGGTACTGCACCTCGCTCCGCCCGAACACCAGCACCCGACCGTCTTCCAGGTACTGCGGCTGCCCGGTCAGCGCGAGTCCGGTCTTCTGGAGCGAGACCTGCGTGATGTGCCGTCCGATGCCGGACGTGCCGGCGCGCACCGCTAGATCGCCCAGGCGGGTGCCCGCGCACCGCGCGAGCAGATCGCGGACCGTGAGCCCCTGCGGCGCGGAATGCTGACTGCCGATCATGGCGCGGCCCGACCTCAGCCGTCGGCGTCCACGAGGCCGAGGTGTCCGTCGGCGCGGCGCACCAGGACGTGCACGCGCTCCTGTTCGGCGTCGCGAAACACGAGCACCGAACCCGGCGCCTCGTCCACCCTCAGCACCGCGTCCTCGAGGCGCATCGGCTTCGCGCCCGGACGGCGGACGCGGATGACGCGGGTGCGCGGCGCCTCGTCGTCCACCACTACCGCCGCAGCCTGCCGCGTGCGCGCCGATCGCCTGGTGCTCTTCGCGCTGGTGGCGTCAACCGACCCGACGGCTTCGACTCCATCGGTGGCGGCGGGCGTACGGGCGCCGGCACGACGCGTCCGCGCGACCCGCTTGCCCTTGAGGCGAGCCGCCTGCTGCTCGACCTTCGTGAGCGCGCTGGCGATCGACGTCGCCCAGCTGTCGTCCTCGCCATGCCCGCTCAGGGCCTGGTCACCGCGTGTCTGCACGAGCACGTCCGTCTTGTGCCGGTGCTTCTCGAGGCGCAACACGACCTGCGCCGAGATGATGCCGTCGTGGAGGAGCCGATCCAGCTTCGCCAACCGTCGCGTGACCAGTTGCCGGAGAGCCGGAGTGATGTCGAGGTTGCGCCCCGTGAGCGCGAGCCGCATGAGGGCGGTCCTTTCGCGAGTCAGTACAGCACCTTGCGCTGGTTCGAAGTCGGGATCCGCAGTTCTTCGCGGTACTTCGCAATCGTGCGGCGCGCCAGCACGAGACCCTCGCGCTGCAGGATGCTGACGATCTTCGAATCGCTGAGCGGCTTGCGTCCGTCCTCGGCCTCGATGATCTTGCGAATCCGCTGCTTGATGGTCACCGACGACACGTTCTCGCCGAACGAGCTGCTGATGCCGCTGTGGAAGAAGAACTTCATCTCGAACACGCCCTGGGGCGTGTGCATGTACTTGTTGTTCACGACACGGCTGACGGTGCTCTCGTGCATGCCGATGTCCTCGGCCACGTCGCGCAGCACGAGTGGGCGGAGATGCTCGATGCCGTGGTCCAGGAACTCCTTCTGAAACTGGATGATGCTGTTGGCGACCTTGATGATCGTCTTCTGGCGCTGATCCACCGACTTGAGCAGCCACAACGCCGACCGGAACTTCTCCTTGACGTACGCCCGCGTGGCCGCCGCCGACTCGTCGTCCTTGGTGTCGAGCAACCGCTTGTACACGGGGCTGATTCGCAATTGCGGCAGCCCGTCGTCGTTGAGCACCGCGACGTACTGCTCCTCCACCTTGACGATGTAGACGTCCGGCATCACGTACTGGGACGGTGCCGGGTTGAAGCGGCTGCCGGGCTTCGGATCGAGATTCCGGATGATCTCGATGTGCGGCTTCAACTGGTCGATCGTCATGCCCATGCGCTTGGCGATCTCGGGCACCTGGTGGTTCTGCAGGAGACGCAGGTGTTCCGTGACGATCAACTCGGCCGGGGTATCACCGTGGCCGAGATAGCACAGTTGGAGCGTAAGGCACTCCTGCAGGTCGCGTGCGGCAACGCCCACCGGGTCGAGGTGCTGGATCACACCGAGCACGCCCTCGACCTCCGAGACCGTCCACCCGCCCATCTGTGAGAGTTCATCGACCGACGCTACCAGGTAGCCGTCGTCGTTGAGGTTGCCGATGACCGCTTCGCCGAGTTCGCGCTGCGCGGGCGAGATGTCGGCGCGCATCGACAGCTGCCACAGCAAATGATCGGCCAACGACCCCGAGGTAGACAGGGTGTTCTCGATCGGCGGCAGTTCCTTCACCTCGACCGGCATCCGCGATCGGAAGCCGCCGTCGTCGAGGTACTCGCCGAAGAAGTACGCGTAGTCCTGCTCGTCCCAGTTGGCGTCCGGCTGGTCGGGCTTGGGCGGTTCCGGCGCCTCCGGCTCGGAGGTCTGGGCCTGAGGATCGACCGCCTGCATCTCCTCGGTCGGCACCTCCTCGAGCATCGGGTTCTCGACGATTTCCTGATTCAGCAGCTCCGCCAGTTCGAGCGTCGTCATCGGCAGGAGCTTGATGGCCTGCTGCAGGGAGGGCGTCAGGACGAGCTTCTGGGACAGACGGGTCTGGAGCTTCTGCGTAATGGCCATGGTCTGCGCTAGGTGAACACGGAGGTCTCAGTCGAGCCGGAAATCGGTCCCGAGATAGATGCGCTTGACCTCGTCATCGGCCGCCAGGTCTGCGGGCGTCCCGCTCTTGAAGATGGTGCCCGCATGCACAATGTGCGCCCGATCCGTGATCTTCAGGGTCTCCCGGACATTATGGTCCGTAATGAGGACGCCGATGCCACGATTCTTCAGGTGGAAGATTATCTTCTGGATGTCGGAAACGGCAATCGGGTCGATCCCTGCAAATGGTTCATCCAGCAGGATGAACTTGGGGTTGTTGACCAGGGCCCGCGTGATCTCGACACGCCGCCGCTCGCCGCCCGAGAGCGTATACGCCTTGGACCGGGCCAGGTGCGTCAGGGACAGCTCGGCCAGCAACTCGCGGCACCGGGCTCGCCTTTGTGTCGCGTCGAGCTCGAGTGTCTCGAGAATGGACAGTACGTTCTGCTCGACCGTGAGGCCCCGGAAGATGGACGCCTCCTGAGGAAGGTATGCCAGCCCCTTGCGCGCGCGGACGTAGATGGGGTCCTGCGTCAGGTTCTCGCCGTCGAGTGTCACCGTGCCCGAGTCGGGCCGAGCGAGCCCGACGCACATGTAGAACGTCGTCGTCTTGCCCGCGCCGTTGGGGCCGAGCAGCCCCACCACTTCTCCGGAGTGCACCGCGAGGCTCACGCCCGCCACCACGGTTCGTCCGCTGTATGCCTTCGTGAGGCGGTCCGTTTGCAGGAGTGCCATCAGGCCGGTTTCAGAGCGGGGCACGTCCCGGCGGTGCGGCCCTGCGTTCGGGTGGACTGGTTGCCGTCCACGGTGATGACGTCGGTCCCGCGGTAGAACGTCAGGCGCCGGCCCGTCGTCTCGCGGCATTCGCTTGGAAACTGCTCCAGGACGACCACCGGGGCGCCGCTCATCACGTAGCGCCCGTCGGCAGTGTAGTGCGTCAGCCGGGTGCCGGTGGCGTGGCGCACGGCGGTCTGCAGGGTCACGGCATCGTAGGCTTCGAGGCGTTCGAGTTCACGGCCCCCTTCGGCCAGGAACATCTCGATGCGGCTGCCCCGCAGGTCGCCGTCACGCGCGCTCACGAGTCGGGCCGCCGTGCGCAGCGTCGCCTTACGCTCCTTGTCCTGGAACTCCAGCTCCTCGGCCGTGCCTGTCGTCACGCTGCGCTGCGTCTTGCCGGTCGCGGCATCCTTCTCGTCGAGCTCCATGACGGTGCGCACTTTCCCGGCTGCCAGCAGGTTGCCCGAGTCTTCGTCGAGCGTGATGGTCTCACCCTTGATCGAGGTGGCGCGCTGCCAGATCTGCGCATCTCCGGTGTACACCGCCTGCTTGGCGCGCCGCTCCATCTTGCCCGCCGTGACGTTCACCGGTTGATCGGCCTCGAACATGCCCGGCCGCGCCACTGCGCCGTCGCCACCTCGCAGCACCGAACGCACGTCCGTCTCGGCCACCACATCGTCGCCGCCACCGAGGATGTTGATGATGCGAGCCTGCACCGAGCCACGGGCATCGTCGATGCGGGCCGCCTGCGACGTCCCTTCCGCGCTCAGCGTGATGTCGCCGGACTCGGTGCGGTAGACCAGCAGCGGCGCCGTTGCCGTGCGCTGGGCGTCCTTGACCGTGACGCCGCCGCCGAACGTGGCGCGATCGATGGCGTCGATGGCGCCGCTGGTCTGCAGTTCCAGCGTCTCGGCCGTGATGGTGCGGTCGAGGGCGGGCTCGCCTCGCGTCGCGCGCCGGGTCTCTCGGAACGTGACGGACCTGGTGAAGGTCGCGCCGGTCAGACCGCGGCCCGGTTGCCCCGCACCGGCGAGCGTCTCGCCCGTGATCGCGCGTGCCGGCGTGGCGCCAGCCTGCGGCAGCGTCAGTTGCACGGACTCCTGAGCCGACAGCCCGGTCATCGTCGACCCGTCGGCGTCGAGCTGCATGTCGATCAACGACGCAGCCAGCCGGCGACCCGGACCGCCGCCCTGCCCGCGGAACTGCACCGAGGCCCGCTCGGCGAGCGTCACCTGTCGCAGCGTGCGGCCATCCGGCTGGTAGGCGAGGTTGATGTCGCTGGCGAGCATCTCCTGCAGTTGCTGCGGCGCCGGCAGGGCAACCGTCGAGTGTCCGCGCAACTCGATCAGCTCGGCGATGTCGGCGCCCGGCTGCATGAACACGGTGATGGTGTCGCCGTTGAGCGCCTGCCCTTCGCGCGTCACCGAGGCGGCATCCTGCAGGCGGATGTAGCGCTCGGCCCGGGCGAAGCCGGCAGATCCCGCACGCATGTGCGTCTCGCCCTGCCCTCGCGCATCGGCCTTGACGTCGATCTGCGCGCGCTCGAGCATCCACAGCACGTCGCGCGCGTTGTCGTAGGTGGCGCCGATCGAGGTGCCGGTCATGGTGCCCTTCTCGAAGTGCACCTCACCCGGGATGCGGATCACGCCGTCGCCCGAGTCGTAGGTCGCCTCCGGCCCGGTCATCGTCAGGCCGTCGGTCGTCTGCAGCCGGAGGTTTCCGGTCAGGTTGACCTGCGCGTTGTCCTTGGTGACGACCGCCTCGTCGCCCTTGATGGTGAAACCGCGCCTATCGGGACGCTCGGGCACGGTCACCGTCACCGCCTGGAAGACCGTGCGGCCATCCGGGTAGGTGCGCAGCCCCCCGTGCTGCACGTCCATGTCACGTGATTCGCCGCTGGTGCGTGTGATCAGGCCGCCGCTGGACTCGACGATCGCATCGGGGTCGGTGCGCGGATCGTTGACCGTGCCGGTGGAGATGTTGCGGCCCCGCACCTGCAGGCCGAGCCACACGGCGAAGCCGACGGCGAACAGGGCCAGCGCATAGCGCAGCAGCCGCCGGCCCCACATCAGGCCGGCTCCGGTGAGGCGGCCTGCCCTGGGCAGCGGAGATCGGCCACGGTGAGTTCCACCGTCGTCTCGCCCTGCCACGTCTGCTTGTCGAGCGAGTACGCGAGCCGCAGCGCCTGGCGGTGCTCCTCCCACTGGCTCGCCTTCTCGGCCGCGCGCCAGGCGATGGCGTGGAACACGCGGCCATCCTGGCGCAGCTGCACCTTGAGGTGCCGTTCCTTGATGCGGCGTGGCGTGCCGAGCAACTCGACGTCGGTGGCGTCGAAGACCGGCTTGCCATTGGCGAGGCCGAATGGCGCCATCTGCTCGAGACCGGCGACCACGCGCGAGTCGATGCCCGACAGCCGCAGTTCACTGTCGATGCGGAGACGGGGCATCAGGTCGGTCGGGTCGAGGCAGGCCAGTCCGTGCGCGTTGATGCGTTCCCGGAACTCCGGAATGCGCGCGGCGTCCATCGTCAGCCCGGCCGCCTGCTTGTGGCCGCCGTACCGCGCAAAGAGGTCGGCGCACGTGTCGAGGGCGCCGAGCATGTCGAAAGCAGGAATCGACCGGCACGAGCCGTGCGCGATGCCGTCCTCGACCGACAGCACGATCGCCGGCTTGTAGTACGCGTCCACCAGCTTGGACGCGACGATGCCGATGACGCCGCGATGCCAGCCGTCACCAGCCACCACCAGCACGTTGTGCGCACCGACCTGGATGTCGGTGTCCACGCGCTTCTTCGCGTCGGCGACGATCTCGGCTTCGTGCGCCTGGCGCCGTGCGTTCTCTTCGCCGAGCTGCTCGGCCAGCCGGCGCACTTCGTCCAGCTGCGCCTCGTCACTCGCGAGCAGGAGGCGCGTCGCCAGATCGGGCGTGCTCATGCGGCCCGCGGCATTGACGCGCGGCGCGATCTGGAAGGCGACGTGGAAGCCGTCGATCGGCTTGTTGTGAAGGCCCGCCGATTCGAGCAGCGTGCGCAGACCGACCGTGTGCGGCCCCTGCGACAACCGTTCGAGTCCCAGCTTGGCGATGATGCGGTTCTCGCCGACGAGCGGCACGACGTCGGCCACGGTGCCGATCGCGGCCAGCTTCAGGAACGCGGGCAGCCACTTCTCCCGCCCGAACCGCTGGCACAGCGCCTGGACGACCTTGAACGCCACACCCACGCCCGCGAGGTGCTTGTCCGGGTACGAGCAATCGGGACGCTTCGGGTTGATCACGGCGAGGGCCGACGGGATCTCCGCCTCGGGCTCGTGATGGTCCGTGATGATCAGGTCCACGCCGAGTTCGCGTGCCCGCCGTGCCGCGTCGGCGCTGCGAATGCCGCAGTCCACCGACACGATCACCCGCACCCCCTCGGCGTGCAGCCGCTCCACGGCGGCCGCCTGCAGGCCGTAGCCGTCGCGCAGGCGCTCCGGGATGAAGTGCGTGACCGTGCCGCCGAGCAGTTCGAGCGCGCGGCGCAGGATCACCGTGGACGTCACGCCGTCCACGTCGTAGTCCCCGTGGATGGCGATCAGTTCGCGACGCTCGAGCGCGGCGCAGAGCCGGTCCACGGCCGGCCGCATGTCGGCAAGCAGATAGGGGTCCCAGAGCTGCGACAGCTGCGGGTACAGGAAGCGGTGGGCCGCCTCCGGATCGCCATGCCCGCGATGGCACAGCAGGCGGGCCACGACGGGCGAGACGTCGAGTGCGGCCGCCAGCGTGGTCGCCGCCGCCTCGTCACACACGACGGGGTCCCAGATCAGTGTCCGCATGGTGTCGCGATCCCCGGCAGCGGGGTCAGGAGGCCGTACCGGAGAGTTCGGCGCCGAGACGACCGATGCGGCGGAACTTCGCGTAGCGCCGGTCGAGCCGCTCTGCCGCGGGCAGCGCCATCACCTGCTGCAACGCCGGCCACAGCGCCTCGTCGAGCGATTGGGCAGCCAGGTCGAAATCGTGGTGCGCCCCGCCGGCCGGTTCCGGGATGATGCCGTCCACGATTTCGCGCGCCACGAGGTCGGGCGCCGTCAGTTTCAGGGCCGCGGCCGCTTCGACCTTCTTTGCCGAGTCACGCCACAGGATGGCGGCGCAGCCTTCGGGCGGAATCACGCTGTAGACCGCGTACTCCTGCATCAGCACCACATCGCCCACCGCGATGCCCAGCGCGCCGCCGCTGCCGCCCTCGCCGGTCACCACCACGAGGATGGGCGTGTCGAGCACGGCCATCTCCCGCAGGTTGAGCGCAATCGCCTCGGCGATGCCCCGTTCTTCCGACTCCATCCCCGGGTAGGCGGCCGGCGTGTCCACCAGGCAGATCACGGGGCGCTTGAACTTGGCCGCCATCTGCATGGCGCGCAGCGCCTTGCGATAGCCCTCGGGTCGGGCATACCCGAAGTTGCGCAGGATCTTCTGCTTCGTGTCGCGGCCCTTCTGGTGCCCGACGATGAGCACCGGCTGCTCGCGGTAGTGGGCGTAGCCGGTGACGATCGCCTGGTCGTCGCCGAAGCGGCGGTCGCCGTGAATCTCGGTGAACCCGGGCCAGAGCCGTGCGACGTAGTCGAACAGGTACGGCCGCTGCGGGTGCCGCGCCACGAGCACGCGCTGCCACGGCGTGAGTCGCCCGAACAATTCCTGGCGCACCTGATCGGCTCGTGTGCGGAGCCGTTCGATCTCCGCGACGCGATCGGGCGTCGTCGGCTGGCTGCTCAGCTGTTCGATCTCCTTCAGGAGGGCGGCGACGGGCTCCTCGAACTCGAGGGTGTCCACGGGCATGACGGTCAGGTTACCGCAGTTTGACAGTGCCGACGCCGCACACGCGTTCGAGTTCCGAGACCAGTTGTTCGGACGGACGCACCTGCACGGCGGCCAGTTCGGCGCGCACGCGCATGGCGCACGGCAGGTCGCGCACCTCGAGGTCGAGCCGCACGCGCCGATCGCCGCGGTGGCGCAGCAGCACGTCGGCCACCGCTTCGAACATCGATCGCGACGGCGTGCGCAGCGAGATCGCGACTTCGCGCGACAGCGTCTCGTTCAGGGACGACAGCGGCTTGATCTCGCTCGCGAGGATCTTGGCGCTGTCGTCACCGGCTTCGAGCTTGCCGCGCACCAGCACCATGCGGTCGTTCTCGATGTGCTGGAAGAAATTGCGGAACGTCTCCGGGAAGGCGACGACTTCGAGGGCGCTGTCGAGGTCCTCGAGCATGAATGCCGCCATGCGATCACCCTTCTTCGTCTTGACCTGGCGGACGCCGCTGATGATGCCGCCCACGAGCACGTCGGCCATCGCCTCGGTGCACTGCGCGATCGGGCGCGCGCCGGCCTTCGCCAGATCCTCGCGGTGCGCCACGAGCGGGTGACCGCTCAGGTACAGCCCCAGCGCCTCCTTCTCGAAGGCGAGCACCTGCGCCGACGGCCACGGGTCGGCGTCGGGCAGCGCCAGGTCCAACGCCCGGGCGGCCTCGTCATCGCCGCCGCCGAGCAGCGCGTCGAACAGCTGCGACTGGCCGCGGTCGCGATCCTTCTGGACGCGATTGCCGTGTTCGAGCGCCCGGTCGATGGCGGCGCACAGCCGCGCCCGGCGCGAGGCAATCGGTTCGTCGGGCGGCGCGAGCGAATCGAGCGCGCCGGCCTTGGCGAGACTTTCGAGCACGCGCTTGTTCACGAGGCGCAGGTCGGCATGCTCACAGAGCGTGCGCAGCGAGTCGATGCGTCCGCCGCGCTCCGCCCTGACGCCGAGGATCGACAGGATCGCGCCCTCGCCGACGTTCTTGATGGCGGTCAGGCCGAAGCGCACGCCCTCGGGTTCCACCGTGAAGGGCAACTGGCTCAGGTTCACGTCCGGCGGCAGCACGGGCACCGCGAGGTCGCGGCACTCACCCAGGTACTGCGACAGCTTCTCGGTGTTCTGCGCCTCGATCGTCAGCAGCGCTGCCATGAAGTAGCGCGGGAAGTTCGCCTTCAGGTAGCCGGTCTGGTACGCCAGCAGCGCGTACGTCGTCGAATGCGACTTGTTGAAGCCGTACCCCGCGAAATAGGCGAGCAGGTCGAAGATCTCGCCGGCCTTCTTCTCGGTCAGCCCGTTCTCGATCGAACCCCTGACGAACCGGTCGCGCTGCGCCGCCATGACCGCGGGGTCCTTCTTCCCCATGGCCTTGCGCAGCACGTCGGCCTCGCCCATCGTGAAGCCGCCCACGTCGCGCGCCACGCGCATGACCTGTTCCTGGTAGGCGATCACGCCATACGTGTCGCGGAGGATCGGCTCCATCTGCGGCACCATGTACGTGATCTCCTCACGGCCATGGCGGCGGTTGACGAAGCTGTCCACGACGCCCGCGCCGAGCGGCCCGGGGCGGTACAGGGCGTTGAGGGCGATGAGGTCGTCGAAGCGCGACGGCTTCGCCTTGCGCAGCACCTCGCGCATGCCCGACGACTCGAACTGGAACACGCCGGCCGTCTGCCCGTCGGCAAACAGCTGGAACGTCTGCGGGTCGCCCATCGGAATGGCGTCGATGTCGAGCGTCTCGCCGGTGGTGCGGGCAATCTCCTTGAGCGCGTCGTCGATCAGCGTCAACGTGCTGAGGCCGAGGAAGTCCATCTTGAGGAGGCCCATCCTCTCGATTTCCTTCATCGCCCACTGCGTGACGATTTCGTCGCGGGCCCCCTTGTAGAGCGGCGCGTAGTCGGTGATCGCACTCGGGGCGATGACCACGCCGGCCGCGTGGACGGAGGCGTGGCGCGTCATGCCCTCGAGTCGCTGGCCGATGTCGAGCAGGTCCTTGACGCGCGGGTCGCTGTCGCGCAACTGCCTGAGCACCGGGTTCTCGGCGAGCGCCTTCTCGAGCGTCATGTCGAGCGCCGGCGGAATCAGCTTGGCAACCCTGTCCACCTCCGCATAGGTCAGGTCCATGACGCGGCCGACGTCACGCACCACCGCCTTGGCCTTCATCGTCCCGAAGGTGATGATCTGCGCGACGTTCTCGCGCCCGTACTTGCGCGTCTCGTAGTCGATGACTTCGCCGCGTCGGCGTTCGCAGAAGTCGATGTCGATGTCGGGCATCGACACGCGCTCGGGGTTGAGGAAGCGCTCGAAAATCAGGTCGAACTCGATCGGGTCCACGTCGGTGATGCGCAGGCACCAGGCGACGACGCTGCCGGCCGCCGAGCCGCGGCCGGGGCCCACCGGGATGCCCTGCTCACGCGCGTACCGGATGAAGTCCCAGACGATGAGGAAGTACCCGGTGTACCCCATCTTCTGGATCATCGCGATCTCGTAGTCGAGCCGGCGCTCGTACTCGTCGATCGTGTGCCGCAGCGCGTCGCGCGACATCAGTTCGCGCAGCCGCGGCAGGCGCGACGCAAATCCTTCGCGCGTGACACGCTCGAAGTGGCCGTCGAGCGTCTCGCCCTCGGGCACGTCGAAGTTCGGCAGGTGGTAGACCTTGGAGTCCAGGTTGACGTGGCAGCGCTCGGCGATGCGTGCCGTGTTGGTCAACGCCTCGGGGTACTCGCCGAAGCGCTCCCACATCTGCTCGGGCGTCTTCAGATAGAACTCGTCGGATCCGTATTTCAGGCGGTGCGCGTCGTTGACCGACTTGCCGGTGCCGATGCAGAGCAGGATGTCGTGCGGCTTGTGGTCGCCGTCACGCAGGTAGTGGACGTCGTTGGTGATGACCATCGGGAGATCGAGCTCCCGCGCCAGGCCCGGCAGGCCGTCGTTGACGATCTTCTGCTCGCGCAGTCCCTGGTATTGCATCTCGAGGAAGAAGTTGCCCTTCCCCAGGATTTCGCCGTACTGCCCGGCCGCCGTGCGCGCCTTGTCGATCCGAGCCTTGTAGATGCCTTCCGCAACCTCACCCTTCAGACAGCTGCTCAGGCCGATCAGCCCGGCACTGTGCTGCTGGAGCAGCTCCTTGTCGATGCGCGGCTTGTAGTAGAAGCCCTCGGTGTACCCCGACGACACGAGCTTGATCAGGTTGTGATAGCCCTCGTTCGTCTCGGCCAGCAGCACCAGGTGGTTCTGCGTCTCGCCGGGCACGCCGCTCCTGTCGCGGCGGTCGCCGGGCGCGACGTAGACCTCGCAGCCGAGGATCGGCTTGACGCCATGCTTCTTGGCGGTGTCGTAGAAGACCACCGACGAGAACATGTTGCCGTGCTCGGTCACCGCCAGCGACGGCATCCCGAGGCGGGCCGCCTCCTTCATCAGTTCGTCGACGCGGCACGCGCCGTCGAGCAGCGAGTACTCGGTGTGGAGGTGGAGGTGGACGAAATCCTTCACGCGTACGCTACTCCCACTCGATGGTGCTCGGGGGCTTGCTGCTGATGTCGTAGACCACGCGGTTGATGCCGCGCACTTCGTTGATGATGCGGCTGGACACCTTCTTGAGCAGCGGCATGGGCAGCGGCGCCCAATCGGCCGTCATGAAGTCGGTCGTCTGCACCGCGCGCAGCGCAATCACGTGCTCGTACGTGCGGTAGTCGCCCATCACGCCGACGCTGCGCACCGGCAGGAACACGGCAAAGGCCTGGCTCGTGAGGTCGTACCAGGTCTTGCCGGTCGCCTCGTCGCGCGTGCCGCGCAACTCCTGGATGAAGATGTCGTCGGCGCGCCGCAGCACGTCGGCGTACGCCGCCGTCACCTCGCCAAGGATGCGCACGCCGAGGCCCGGCCCGGGGAACGGATGGCGGTAGACCATCTCCGGCGGCAGGCCCAGCACGAGACCGAGTTCGCGCACTTCGTCCTTGAACAGCTCGCGGAGCGGCTCGAGCAGCTTGAGGCCCAGCGTCTCGGGCAGGCCGCCGACGTTGTGGTGGCTCTTGATCGTCTTGGCCTTCCTGGTTGCCGCGCCGCCGGACTCGACCACGTCGGGGTAGATCGTGCCCTGGGCAAGCCACTTCGCGTTGGTCAGCGTGCCGGCCTCGCCCTGGAACACCGCCACGAACTCGCGGCCGATGATCTTGCGCTTGGCTTCCGGATCCTCGACGCCGGTCAACTGGTCGAGGAACTGCCGGCTGGCGTCGACGTGCCGCACCCTGGCATGCAGCCGGCCCGCGAACATGTCCATCACCAGTTGCGCTTCGTTCAGGCGGAGCAAGCCGTGGTCGACGAAGACGCACGTGAGCTGGTCGCCGATGGCCTTGTGGATCAGGGCCGCCGCCACGCTGGAGTCGACGCCGCCCGAGAGACCGAGCACGACCTCCTCCGGCCCCACCTGCTCTCGGATGCGCGCCACGGCCTCGGTCACGTAGTCGCCCATGCGCCAGTCCCCGCGGCCGCCGCAGATGTCACGCACGAACCGCGTGAGGATCGCCTGACCCTGCACCGTGTGCGTGACCTCCGGGTGGAACTGGACGCCGTAGTACCCCCGCACCTCGTCGGCCATGCCGGCGATCGGACAGCTCGGAGTGGACGCCATCAGCGCGAATCCCGGCGGCATCGCCGCCACCGAGTCGCCATGGCTCATCCACACCCGGAGCATCCCGTGCTCCTCGGGCGTGCGGAAGTCCTCGAGACCGTCGAGCAGCTTCGTGTGCCCGTGTGCCCGCACCTCGGCGTACCCGAACTCCCGGCGATCGCTCCACGACACTTCCCCGCCGAGCTGCGCCGCCATCGTCTGCATCCCGTAGCAGATGCCAAGGACGGGCACACCCAGCTCCCACACGACGTCCGGCGCCCGCAGTTGATGGTCCTCGTAGGTGCTGCCGTGACTGCCCGACAGGATCACGCCGATGGGCGCGAGCCGTCGCACGATGTCCTGTTCGACGTCGTGGGGATGGATCTCGCAGTACACGTGCGCCTCCCGGACCCGGCGCGCGATGAGCTGCGTCACCTGGGACCCGAAGTCGAGGATCAGGACGGACTGATGGGGCATCTGAGCGTGACGCGCAATGGGGAATGGCCCGATGACGGCGTGCGGAAAAACCACCGTCGGCGAAGCCGGTATTATAGCGGAGTGACAGGCGTGCGGACCACAATATCTGGCGGTCTTTCGGGCATTCACCGCATGTCCTTGTCGATCGTCCCGGCCCTGGGGCTTGGCGCTTCGCTGATGCTCGGCCTGGGCACCGCACGGGCAGAGCCAGGCAGGCAACCTGTCGGTCCGCCGCCTCCGACCGCCGACCCGAAGGTCGTTGCCGACGCCGCCGCGGCGTTGCCGTTCTTTCCCCTTCGTGTGCGCTGGACCGCCGAGCTGGAGACCCCGCCTGCGGCAGCCATCGCCGCCGACGCCGGACGCGTGTTCGTCCCGCTCACCTCCGGCGGCCTCGTGGCCGTCGCGGCCGACAGCGGCGCGACCTTGTGGAAGGCCGACGTCGTCACCACGCTGCGCCCCGCCGCCGCGGACGACAAGGTCTACGTGGTGGCCGGAGAGGTACTGGAGGCCTTCGACGCCGTCAGCGGCCGCTCCGCGTGGCGCTTGCCTCTCACTGGTGCGGTCTCGGCGCCGCTCGTCGCGCGTTCTGGTTGGGTAATCGCCGCGCTCGATACCGGCGAGGTCCTGGCGCTGCGCGGCACCGACGGAACCGTGGTGTGGAGGCAGACGACCGGCGCCCCCCTCATTGGCACAGCGGCCGTGAACGGTGATCGACTGTATCTGCCCGGATCGGACGGCATCGTCCGCGCCCTCGATGTGAGCACCGGCGCACCGATCTGGTCACGCGCGCTCGGGGGCAGCATCGTGGCCGTGACGCCGCTCGGCACGCGCCTCTACGTCGGGTCCACCGACAACCACTTCTACTGCCTCGACGAGCGGGATGGGCGCGTCCGGTGGCGGTGGCGCGCCGGCGCGGATCCCGTCGGCGGTGCCGTGGCCGACGACGCACGGGTGTACTTCACGTCGCTCGACACGGTGCTGCGCGCACTCGATCGCGGCCATGGTGCGCAGCGCTGGCGGCAGCCGCTGCCGTGGCGCACGCGTACCGGCCCGATGCGGGTGGGCAACACGATCGTCGCGGCCGGTATCGCCCTCGATCTCCGTGGATATGCGCTCGACACGGGCCGCCCCGTCGGCGAATTCGCGCTCAGCGAGAGCCGGCTGGAAGTGCTCGAGGGCCCGCCAGTGGTGATCCGTCGCGCCACCCTGCCGGGCGACTTCCTCGTCGCCGCCATTGCCGATGGCCGGCTCGTGGCGCTCGAGCATGTGTTCGGCCTGCCGGCCGTGCCGCTCAGCGCGTTGCCGGGAACGCGCGTCGCCTTGACGCCGCCGCCCCTGACGCCCTGACGTCACCGTGCGTACGCTCGCCTCAGTCGGGCGGGCTGTCGCAGCCTGCCGGCGTGCTGCCGGGCGTCGCGCGTCGGGCATGGCCCGACGCCTACGTACCTGCAGGCCCGGGGGCGCGCCCTACGCGATCGGCGGCGTCACGCCGGCACGCCGCCGGCAACCGGCTGTGGCGGGGCCGCCACCTGCGGCCCGTCGTAGATCGACAGGTAGGCGCCGGCTGACGTGAGTCCGAGGTACTGGAACACGAGACCGCGCAGCAGCCACGCCACCATCTGGAGCGGCAGCACCGTGAGGCCCACGAACGGGACGAACGAGATCAGGCCGAGTCCTGCCGTCGCGATGAGCGAGGCCAGCGTCGCCACGCCCACGAGGCCTGCGGTGACGAGGAACACGCCGAGCATCCGGCTCGTGTCCTCGCGCAGCAGCGACACCGCCGCCCGCGCCGCCGCCCTGACCGACAGGTCCCGGGCGGCCATCACCAGCTGCACGATCAGGTAACTGGTGTTGACGACGGTCAGCCATGCCACCAGCAACGCGCTGCCAAGCGCCGCGATCACGGTCCAGCCCACGACGAAGCCGTCCTCACCCACGGCCCGGTATCCGGCCAGGACGACGGTCAGGTACAGGCCGCCGGACACGAGGTAGGTGGCGAGCAGGAAGGCGCCGAGTCGCAGGAACCGCTGCCGCAGCCGCCGCGTGCCCCGCAGGAAGACGTCCACGTCCACGTGCGATGCCCGTCGGAGCAGCGCAAGCCGCACGGGATAGCTCTCGAGCGGGCCCGAGTGTCGCTGCGCCTCGACCAGAACCGCCAGCGTCCCGCCTTTCAGGATGAACATCAGCGCCGATCCACCCAGTACGACGATACCGAGGGCCGCGAGGAAGCTGACGAGCGCCAGCGGGTGCTCGAGGAGGGAGGTGGCGACGCCCGTCGCTCCCTGTCGCAGATCCAGTTGGTCGCCCAGCACGTCCTGGACGTCGGCGTTGAGCGCCAACGCGACCAGGAACGTCCCCCCCACGACCGGAACGGCCAGCAGGATCTTGAACGTGGCTTCGGCGATGAACTGCACGACGACCACGGGCCAGTTCGCAGCTGCCAGGAGGGCGCCGCGCTTGATTGGGAGCTTGATGGCGGAAATGCGCATGGCTCGCGGGGTCACCCGCGCAGCACCAACTATAGCGAAGACACCGAGCGCGCCCCGGCGCCGGCCGGACGGGAGCGCCGTTCCCGTACGGAGCCCGTGCCATCGCCGGGACGCCGGCTACCGGACGCGCGTGACGGTCTGAAGGCCGAGTAAGATCCGGCCAACGCCTTCCTGATGCACCGACCCGCGCCCGCCACACCGCCCCGAGCCCGCAGTCTCGTCCTGCGCGTGCTGGCGGTCGGTCTGGCCGCCATGGCGCTGGTGGCGGTCGTGGGGACGGGCTGGGTGCTGTGGCGGCTCGGCGGCGATGCCGACGCCACCGCGGCCCGCGTCGAACGCGACGTTCGGGCGAGGTTTGCGCGTCACGCGGCCGTGCTGACCGACGTCGTCCGCGACGTGCGTACGGACCCGACCCTCGCGCGCGCGCTCGCGGCAGGCACCCGGGACCAGCGCGCCCTCTTCGACATCGTCGGCAGCGTCGTCCCGGCGACCGACCGCGACATCGCGATCACCGTGGCGACCCCCGATGGCACGGCCGTCGCGTGGGCTGGCCGTCCTCAAGCGGTCCCTCAACTGCCCGAGAGCGGCGGCCCCACCCTCGTCCTCGCACCCGGCGCCCTGGGCCTGCGGCTCGTCTACGTCGAGCCCATTCGGCCGTCGGGGGCGGATACGGCCGCGCCGATCGGGATCATCGCCGCCGAGCAGCTGCTCTCGCGCACGTCGGGCGTCGAGGCTCGCGACAGCCTGGCCGCTCCCTACGACACGACCCTCGTGCCGGTGACGTTGACGCCCCGCTTCCTCGGCAGCGCCGCGGAGCGCACGGATGGTCGCGTCATCACGATCCTCACGCCTTCCGGTACCGCGCTCGTGGACGTCACGATACCGGACGGCGAACTCACCCGCGTCCGACACCGGTGGTGGCAGGCCCTCCAGGGTGCGATTGGCGTGACGTTCGCGCTCACCTGTCTCGTGCTCGCCGGCGTCCTGGCATGGGAACGGCGCTGGTTGGCGCCAGATCGGTATCGTCGCTTCACGCTCGGGGCGTTCCTCGCACTGCTCGTGGCGCGCGTCACGCTGTGGCACGCCTGGCCGCCGATCCGCCCGCTGGTCGGCGCGTGGGCTGACGGCATCTACCAGGGGGACATTCTCGGGTGGTTGCACCGGACGCCCGTGGACCTGATCGCGACGGCGTTCATCCTCCTGGCGGCCGTGATGCTGGCCGTCGATCCGGTCAGGCGGTTGCGTCTCGGCCTCAGGCTGGATCGTCATCAGCCGGACGCGCGGCGGTTGCGCTTCGTCGGGGCGCTGCTGCTCTCAGGAACGGCCCTTGCCTGCCTGCTCGGCGCGCTGGCCCGCCTGGTCCAGGACACCGTCACGCACACCGAGCTCGACGTCCTGATGCTGTCGGTGCTGCCGCCGCGCGAGCCGGGACGCCTGCTCGTCCCCCTCGGCCTGCTGGCGCTCGGCGCCGCCCTCTTCTGGGCGGGTGTGCTCGCGCTGCGCGTCGGGCTGCTTCGCTGGCGCCTGCCGGCTCGCGGACCCTGGCGACGACTCGCGACGCCGCTGCTCGTCTGGCCGCTGCCGCTCGCGGGAGCCCTCGTGGTGCTGCGCTGGCGCGGCGCGGAACCACCGACGCTCGCGCTGCTGGGGATGGCCCTGGCCGCCGGGCTGGTCACGCTGGTCGGCGTGAAGGGCCTCGCTTGGTTCAGGCACGGGACCCAGGGGCGGCGGCTCGTCACGATCTACGGCGCACTGCTGCTGCCGGCGCTGCTGCTCTACCCGCTGCTGCTGCACGCGGTGTCGCACGCCCGTCGCGAGCTCGTGAGTACGCAGTACGCGCCGCAGGTCATCACGCATCCGCAGGTGCTGCAGGACCGGCTCTCCACGGCCCTCGACGAACTGGATGCGATCCCGGACCTGCCGTCGATGATCGCCGCCGTTCCCAGGGAAGCGGGCCGCGTGTCCACCGACAGCGCGTTCGCACTCTGGAGCCGCACGGCGCTGGCCCGCGACAAGATCACGTCGGCCGTGGAGGTCTACGCCTCCGATGGTCCCCTCCTCAGCCGATTCGGCTTCAACTTCCCCGAGTACCAGGCGACCGTGCAGCAGTGGCGCAGTTCGCTCTGCACGTGGGACGTGTTTGCCGAAGCGGCGCTCTTCGGTTCGGAGGAGCGGAGCATGCTGCACGCCGAACGCGCCGTTTGCGATCGCGACGCGGCGGGGCGTGAGCGGGTCCGCGGCGGCATCATCCTGCACGTGCTGCTCGACTACAGTTCCCTGCCGTTCCTCTCGACGCAGGGACCGTACTACGACCTGTTCCGCGCGCAGGGCGATGCGGGCACGCAGCGTCAGCCGTCCTCGCGCGGCATCGACCTGGTGGTCTATGGCTGGGGACGTTCCCCGATCTACACCTCAACCGAGCGCGTGTGGCCGCTGCCGCAGCAGGTGTTCGACCGGGCTTACGCGTCGCGCGACGCCTTCTGGGCGACGCAGAGCCGCGGGGCACGCGTCTACGACATCCACGTATCCAACGACCGGCTCGCCATCTACGTGGTCGGCGTGCCGCGCGTCACGCCGATCGGGCACCTGATTCACATCGCCGAAGTCGCAACGCTGGCGGCGCTGGCGGCTCTCGTCGTG
>JAEZCY010000217.1 GCA_023429845.1 Acidobacteriota bacterium | reverse complement strand
CCCGCGGCCGCGACCCCGACGACTGCCGCGTCGCCTCAGGCGGCATCCGCGGACACGCCGGCCCCGGCCCCTGCCGTCGCTCCGCTGCCGCCGCTGCCTGCGCCGCCGCAGACCGCGGCTGCGCCGGCCGAGACGCCCAAGGCGCCCCTGCACCTGGTCGTCACACCCACGGGCCGGTGCTGGGTGCAGGTGTCCGCGGACGGACAGATGCGCGTCGCCCGCGAACTGAACGTGGGCGAACGCGTCACGGTCGATGCGGCAGAACGCCTCCACATCGTGGCGGGCGATGCCGGCGCGTTCGCGTTCGAGTTGAACGGCCGGGCAGGCAGGCCGCTCGGCGCGGCCGGTGCCGTCGCCCGCGTCACCATCCAGCCCGCCACCGTGTCGCAGTTCCAGGTGCCCTGACGCCCGTGTACCTGGGCGTCGAGTCGCCGATCATCGCGCTGTTCCTGTCGGGCGACGTGCCGCACGAGGTGCGCCTGCTCGCGGCGCGGGGTTTGGTTACCGCGGAAGGGCAGGATCGACTCGCGCTGCTCGCGCTCATGACCAGCGACGGCGATCCTCGCGTCTCGGCGCTTGCCGGTGACACGCTGGCGCGGGTGCACGTCGGCGCGCTGCGTGCGTTCCTCACGCGGGCAGACGTGCCCGCCGCGCTGCGTGCCTGGTACGAGGAGCGGCTGCCGCCAGATGCGGACGCGCCTGCCATGCAGGACGGAGACGAACGCCGTCTGGCCTCCCGCGCCGTCCCAGTGCCGGCCGACGACGAGCCGGCGCTCGATGCCGACCCCGCCGTGGTCGAGGCCATCGCGACAGCGCCCGAAGAGGACGAAGCCGTACACCAGTTGCTCACCTCGCTGCCGGTGCCCGAGAAAATCAAGATTGCCGCGCTCGGCCGGCGCGAGCAGCGCGCGATTCTCATCCGCGATCCCAACCGCATCGTGGCGACGGCGGTGCTCGGCAGCCCCAAGCTCACCGAGACCGAGATCGAGAACTTCGCGCGGATGCAGAACGTGTCCGATGAAGTGCTGCGCATCATCGGCACCAGCCGCGCGTGGACGAAGAGCTACGCGGTCGTGGCGGCGCTCGTGAAGAACCCGCGGACGCCGACGTCCGTGTCGCTGCCGCTGGTCACGCGCCTGCAGGAGCGCGATGTGAAGGGGCTGACGGTGAACAGGAACGTCCCGGAGAGCGTGCGCCTGGCGGCGCGCAAACACCTGCAGGTTCAGCAGGAGCGTCGTTCGTAGGCGCTCCCGTCGCCCGAGCGGCGACGGCTACGTATTCACGGGGACGGCTACGTATTCACGGGGGCGGCTACGTATCCGCGGGGCGACGGCTCCGTACCCGAAACCGATCCGTTACCGACGAGGCTTGCGCGCGGGCCTGCGTGCGTCGCCCCACTCGCGGCGCATCTCCGCGATGCCTTCCATGTACACCGCGGCCTTCTCGCGGTCCTCCTCAGTCGTCAGCTGCTTGAAGAGGTCGATCGCCCGCACGAAGTCGTCGGCGATCGTCGCGGACGCCGCGTTGAAGTAGAGCGTGCGCAACTGCTCGAGCGGCGTCATGCCCCACTCCGGCGCCGGCGCAGCGACGACCGCAACGCCGCGAGCGGACGGCAGTTCAGGATGTCGTCACGCGTGAGCCACGCTCGCCGCGCCGTGAAGGTGGCCCAGTGCAGGTGTTCGAACCCGCCGACGCCGTGTGCGTCGCTCGAGAGCACGATCGCGACCCCGCGATCGCGAGCCAGGCGCGCATGCCCGTCGTGGAGGTCACGCCTGTGCGGCTGGCCATTGATCTCCAGCGCCACACCCAGCCTGGACGCCGCGACGATCACGGCCTCCACGTCCAGCGCCGATGCCTCTCGGCGCAGCAGCATGCGGCCCGTCGGATGTCCAAGGATGTCGACCCATGGGCACTCCAGCGCACGCAGGACGCGTTCGGTCATGCGGGCGGGTTCCTGCGTGAGCGCCGAATGCACCGAGGCCACCACCACGTCGAGTTGGGCAAGACAGTCGTCGGCCAGGTCCATCGTGCCGTCCGCGCGGATGTCGCACTCGATGCCGGCGAGCAGCGTGATGCCATCGAGCTCATCGTTCAGCGCCCGCACCGTCGCCGCGTGCTCGAGCGCCCGGCGCTCGTCAAGGCCGTTGGCCATCGCGAGCGCCTGGCTGTGGTCGGTGATGGCAAGGTACGTGAGCCCAGCGTCGCGCGCCGCGAGAGCCATGGCCCTGATCGTGTCCTTGCCGTCGGTCGCGGTCGTGTGGCAATGGAGGTCGCCAAGGAGGTCGCGACGTTCGACGAGGTCCGGCAGACGCGCGTCGCGGGCCGCTTCGAACTCGCCGCGGCACTCGCGCAGTTCCGGAGCAATCCACGGCAGTCCCAGCGCGTCGTAGATACCGGCTTCGGTCTCGCCCGCCACCCGCGTGTCGTCGTCGATACGGAACAGGCCGTACTCGTTGAGCTTGAAGCCGCGTCGCATGGCACGGTCGCGCAACTCGATGTTGTGCGCCTTGCTGCCCGTGAAGTACTGCAGCGCTGCGCCGCGAGACTCGGCCGGGACGAGGCGCAGGTCGGCCTGCAGGCCCTTTGCGAGCCGCACGCTGCTCTTGGTGGGGCCGTGACCGAGCACGCGTTCGACGCGCGCGAATCCGACGAAGTGCTCCATCACCTCTGGCGGCGCCCCCGTGGCGAGCACGTCCAGATCGCCGCAGGTCTCGGCGCCTCGCCGGAGGCTGCCCACGAGATCGAACGTTGCCTCCGGGCACGATGCGCGCAGGTGTGTCAGCAGCGCGTGTCCCTGCTGCCACACCTCCGATGCCAGGTACCGGCCTGCGAACGCCTGGTGATCCTCGATGGCCTTGCGGAGCGCGGCCTCCTTGCCGGCGCCCATGCCCTTGACGCCACGGATGGCGCCCGAGGAGAGCGCCTGCTGGAGGTCGGCGACCGAACCGATGCCGAGGGCCTTGTACAGCAGCGCCGCCGTCTTCGGACCGACGCCCTGCAATCGCAGGACGTCGAGCAATCCAGCGGGGAACTCTGCGGCGAGTTCGCGATGAAACGCCGAGCCTCCCGTTTCGGCGATCTCGGTGACCCGGGACGCGATGTCCTTGCCGATCCCGGGGAGCGCTCGCAGTTCGGCCGCCGAGAGACTGCTCACGCGCTCGCCGCAGTCGCGCACCACCTGCGCGGCATTGCGATAGGCGCGTACCTTGAACGGGTTGTCGCCCCGAATCTCGAGGAGATCGCCGATCTCGGCGAGGACGCGGGCAATGGCGACGTTTTCCACGGTGACGGGGGCCGGATGCGCCGGCCTGGGGAAGGACCGGCTCATTATAATGACCCTTCGATCGTCCTCCGGCGTGCTCCGGCGAGCGCGCGCTTGCCGGACGTGCCGCCTCCCGGATCCCGATGACGCAGCGCGAACGACGACGGCAGGTGGGGCAGTTGATGCTGGCCGGATTCCACGGGCAGACCGTGCCGGTGGAACTACGGTCGCTGGCGCGCGAGTTCGACCTCGGTGGTGTGATCCTCGTCGGTCGCAACGTCGCCGAGCCGGCGCAGGTGGCCGATCTGGCGCGTCAGGTTCAGGAACTCTCCAGGACCGCGCCGCCGTGGGTGGCGATCGAGCAGGAGGGCGGCCCCGCGCAATGCCTGCAGGCGCCTCTCACGACGTGGCCTGCGTTTGCGACGCTGGGCCGCGCGGATGACCTCGGGTTGACCCGCAGCTTCGGGCGCGCGCTCGCGCGTGAACTGCGCGCTATGGGCATCACCTACAACCTGGCGCCCGTGCTCGACGTGCGCACACGCGCTCGCGACGCCGCGATAGGTGACCGCGCGCTTTCCGATGAGCCAGCGGTGGTGGCGCGCCATGGGGTGGCCTTCATCGAGGCGCTGCGTCAGGAAGGCCTGCCGGCGTGTGCGAAGCACTTTCCTGGCCATGGAGATGCTCCCGCCGATTCGCGCGACGCCACCCCGGTCATCGACCTGCCGCCCGATCGCTTCGAGCATGTCGAATGGGTGCCCTTCAAGGCGGCGATCGACGCCCGTGTGGACGCCGTCATGGCGTGCCACGTCGTGGTGCCGAGCCTCGACGAGCAACATCCGGCCACGCTGTCGCGCGAAGTCATTACGTCACGGCTGCGCGGGCAACTGGCTCACGGCGGAGTCGTCTTCACCGACGACATGGACCTGCCGTCCATCTCGACGCATCTCGGGCCGGCGGAGGCAGCCATTGCCGCCCTGGCTGCCGGGTGCGACGGGATCCTGCACGGCGGCGGCGACGTCGGCCGCGTCTTCGCCGCGCTCGAAGGCATCGTTCGAGCGCTCGAGGACGAGTCCTTGCGTGGCACGCGTGTGGACGAGGCGCTGAAGCGGCAGTTCGCGCTGAAGACGCGATACCTCTCGAGTGACGCGCAGCGTCTCGCGCCCGGGCGGCCGACCCTGCGCGAGGTGATCGGCTCGGCCGAGCACGCGGCCGTCGCCGAACGGATGCGGCAGTTCGCATGAACCCGGCCAGGCCGTTCGTTCGTCCGCGGGCCTTGCGCCCGGGCGGCCGCGTCGCGTTGCTGACGCTCGCCAGCCCTGCGCAAGCCGCCGATGTCGAGTCGGCGGCCGACGAGCTTCGTGTTCTCGGTTTCGAGCCCATCGTCATGCCTCCCGCGGCAGGCCCGAGCGCGCCATACGTCTCGGGCAGCGGCGCGGCGCGCGCCGCGCAGTTGCAGGCCGTCCTTGCCGATGACCGCATCGGCGCGGTGATTGCTTCGCGCGGTGGTTACGGCTCCGCCCAACTGCTCCCGTTCCTCGACCTCGATGCCGTGCGCCTGTCGAGGACGCTGCTCGTGGGGTACAGCGACGTCACCGCCCTGCTCGATGTAGTCACGGGACATGCGGGGCTCGTCAGTATTCACGGGCCGATGGCCGAGGGCCGTCTCGCGCGCGGCGCGGAGGCATACCAACGCGAAGCCTTCCTGCGAACGGTCTGCGAGCCTGAGCCGCCAGGCGTAGTGGCGACGCCCGCCGCAGCGGTGCTGCAGCCGGGTGACGCCCAGGGCGTGCTGCGCGGCGGCACGCTCACGCAGGTTGCAGCGCTGCTCGGCACGCCATGGGCGTTCAACGCACGCGAGCCGACGATCCTCTTCCTCGACGATGTCAACGAACGGCCGTATCGGATCGACAGGCTCTTGTGGCAGCTGCGTCAAGCAGGCGTGTTCACGCACGTCACCGGGGTCGTGTTCAACGAACTGCCCGGTTGCGACGAGCCCGGCGGCAGTGTGTGCGCCCACGACGCCGTGCGCCACGCGCTCCATGGCTTCGCCGGCCCCGTCGTGACTGGTGTGCCGAGCGGCCATACCGCGGGAGCGATGCTGACGCTGCCGTTCGGCGTACGGGCGACGCTGCACGCGAGCGGTGGTGTGCGGCTGTCGATCGACGAGGCAGCGGTGCAGGCGTGATCTGGCTGACGATCCTGCCGAGGGCCGAATCCCAGACGACCGGACGCTATCCGGTGGCCGCCGTCAGGATCACCGCCGACATGCTGAGGGCGGCCCAACTGCGATTTGGGGCGCAGGCAGGTACGCGCGACGAGGCGCTTCGGGCGCTTCGCCGATCGACGAAGGGAACGTGGACGTGACGGCATTGCAGCGCGAGGCGTGCGTAGCGGCACTGCGCGCGGTTCTTCCCGCGACGGCAATCGAGGTGGACGCGCCGATCGCGCCGCTCACGACGATGCGCGTCGGCGGAAAGGCGGATGTTCTGGTGACGGCCGCCGCGCCCGGCGAGATCGCGACGGTCGCCGCTGTAGCGCGAGAGCACGACGTGCCGCTGACCGTGCTCGGCGGTGGCTCCAACGTGCTCGTCGCCGATGCCGGCATCCGTGGCGTGCTGCTCCGCGTTCATGGCGGCGGCGTGCGCCAAGAAGGTCCCGGCACCGTGCGCGCCGATGCTGGCGTGACGATCAACGGCCTGGTCCGCTGGCTCGTGGGGCGCGGTCTCGCCGGGCTCGAGGCCTGGGCCGGGACGCCGGGCACGGTCGGCGGGGCCATCTGCGGCAACGCGCATTTCCAGGGTCGCCTCATCGGCGAGCACGTGCGAGAGGTGCGGGTGCTGCAGCGTGCCGGCCAGGTGGTGGACGTACCCGCTACCGGAATGGCGTTCGGGTACGACCGCAGTCGCATCCAGGACACCGGCGAGGTCGTCCTGTCGGTGCTCTTCGACGTGACGCCTGGCGTGGAGCCGGAAGTGTTGCGGCAGCGGGCGCGCTCATCGCTTGCGTTCCGCAAGGGCACGCAGCCGCTGCATCAGGCCAGCGCCGGTTGCATCTTCCAGAATCCCGCTCCGGACATCCTCGTACCCGAGGACGTGCCGCGCTCTGCTGGCGCGTTGATCGATAGCGCAGGCCTGAAGGGCGCAACGGCAGGGCGCGCGCAGGTGTCGCCGTTGCACGCGAATTTCATCGTCGCGGCGCCGGGCTCGACGGCAAGCGACGTCCGAGCACTCGTCGAACGGTGCCGCGACGCTGTGCGGAGACGGACCGGCGTGTTGCTTGCGGAGGAGATCGTGTACCTGGGCGAATGGATGCCCGCACAGGAAGGCAACCGCTGACATGTCCGTACTGCGCGTCGAAGGCGGCCGCCCCCTCCGCGGCGTTGTCACCGTCGGGGGCAACAAGAATGCAGCATTGCCGCTGATCGTCGCCTCGTTGCTCACGACCGAGCCGGTCACGCTCCACAACGTGCCACGCATCCGGGACGTCGATGTACTCCTGGACCTGATCCAGGGTCTTGGCAGCATCGTCGGCGGTCGTGGCACCGGAACGCTCGTGCTGCGGGGACCTGAGCGGCCAGGCACGGAGCCAGAGCCGGCGCTCGTGGGCCGGGTTCGCGCGTCGATGCTGCTCATGGGGCCCATCCTGGCGCGACGCGGCGAGGTGCAACTCTCCCCGCCGGGCGGCGACTTCCCGTCGCGCCGGACTCTGGCCACGCACGTCCAGGCTCTCACTGCGCTCGGCGCACGGCAGATCGAGGGCGCCGCTCATGCCTTCGAGGCACCTTCCGGGCTCGCGGGTGCCTCGTTCTACCTCGACGAGGCGTCGGTGACCGCCACGGAACTCGCGGTGCTCGCGGCGGTGACGGCCCGGGGCGTGAGCGACATCCGTCACGCCGCGACCGAACCTCACGTGGTGGAACTGTGTGAGCTGCTCGTGGCGATGGGCGCGCAGATCGAGGGTGCGGGCACCTCGCGCCTCCGCATCCACGGCGTCACGCGACTGCACGGCGCCGAGCACACGCTGCGTGGCGACTACATCGAAGCCGGCACATGGGCGGTGATCGGCGCCGTCACCATGGGAACCATCGACGTTCGTGGCGCGGAGGCCGCCGACATGGAGCCCATCGTCGCCGTGCTGCGCCGTATGCAGGTCCCCTGTGAAGTCGAGGGCGGGCGCGTGCAGGTGATGCCCGGCCGCTGCGTCGCCGCGAGGCGCCTCGTCACTGGACTCTGGCCTGGCTTTCCCTCCGACATGGTGAGCCTGTTCACGGTGCTTGCCACCCAGGCTGCAGGCCATACGCTGATCCACGACTGGATGTACGAACTGCGCCTGTTCGCGCTCGAGCAGCTGAGCGGCATGCATGCCGACATCTTCCTGTGCGATTCACATCGCATGGTGGTGACCGGGCCGACGCCACTGCGTGGGCGTCACCTGGACACCCGTGACCTGCGATCGGGTATGGCACTCATCGCCGCCGCGCTTGCCGCAGAGGGGGAGAGCCGCGTCGGACCACTCGAAACCGTAGAGCGAGGATACGCGGACGTGGTGGAGCGGCTCACCTCGCTCGGCGCACAGGTGTCGCGCGAGCCATAGCGGCCTGAGGAGCCCGTCGGGCAAGGGCCGACGGCTACGACCGGAGGCGGTGCTGCGTCAGGTGGACCGGAGGCACTGCGTCAGGGCGAGCGAGACTCCATCGCCCCTACGTAGCCGTCGCCCCTGGGGCGACGGGCTGCCG
>JAEZCY010000182.1 GCA_023429845.1 Acidobacteriota bacterium | reverse complement strand
GGGCCCGACGGTCAACGATGGCGGCGGGCCGGCGCGACCCGCAACCCGCCGGCCTGTGTGGGATGCCCGGCGCACGCGGCGCCGGCGACTGCACCGTGCTACGACTGTTTCGGGGCCCAGCCGGCCTCGTACTCGCGCGTCCACAGCTTCATCGCGTCCTCATCGTCGCGGATGCGGCCCGTGGCGGGGTCACAGGCCAGCGTGCGGCCCGTCTTCCACGCGATGTTGCCGAGATGAGCCATCATCGTGCTCGTGTGGCCCCCGTCGATGGGCGTGGCCAGCGTGGCGGTGCCGCGAATGCCTTCCACGAAGTTGGTCGTATGCAGGGCGTCGAGGCGCACCGCCGGTCCCACCTGGCTCGTCACCGCGCCCGGGTCGGTCTTGACCTGCTCGACCTGCGCACCCTTGAGGTCGTAGATCGTGTAGCCGTCGCCGTCGATCAGCAGCGAGCCGTTCTCGCCGTGGAAGGTGACGCCCACGCCGAGGCCCTGGGGCCGCCACCCGTTGCTGCTCATCGACTCCCACGTGATCAGCGCGCCGTCGGGATACTCGAGCGTGATCATCTGCGTGTCGGGGAACTCCCAATCGTCGTTGTAGTGGTACCGGCCGCCCGCCGAGGTCACACGCGTCGGATGCTCTGCCTTCAGCCCCCAGCGCGCCAGATCGAACATGTGCGTGCCGTTGTTTGCCGACTCGCCGGTGCCCCAGTGCCAGCGCCAGTGCCACTCGTAGTGCACCAGGTTGTCCACGAACGGCCGGCGCGGCGCGGGCCCCTGCCACAGGTCGTAGTCGAGCCACTCCGGCACCGGAACGGGCTGCCCCTTGCCAATCGACGCACGCGTATTGGCATACCAGGTGCGCGCCGCGTACACACGGCCGATGCGGCCTTCGTGGACGAGCGCGATGGCCTTCTTCACATTCGGCCACGACCGGCGCTGGTTGCCCATCTGCACGACCTTGCCCGAGCGCTTCCACGCGTCCACGAGCAGTTCGCCCTCGCGGGGGTTGTGGCTGGCCGGCTTCTCCACGTACACGTGCTTGCCGGCGTCCAGCGCCATGATCGCCGCCGGTGCGTGCCAATGGTCGGGTGCGGCGATCACCAGCGCGTCGACGTCGCGCGATTCCAGCACCTTGCGGATGTCGGGTATCAACGCCGGCGCCGCACCTCCCGCCTGCGTCACGGCGGCCGCCGTCTTCTCCGCCGCGCGCCGGTCCACGTCGCAGATGGCGGTAATCACCGATCCGGGCGTGCTCAGGAACGCGCGCGCCAACTGGGCGCCACGGCTGTTGACGCCCATGATCGCGACCCTGACGCGATCGGACGCGGCGCCCGGCTGCAGGTGGAGCGCGGGGGCCGCCGAAGCAACCGCGGGCGCGACGAGCCCCGCGCCAGCCACGGCGGAGGCAGACTTCAGGAACGAGCGGCGATCGAGGGGAGAGCGCATGGGCATAACGATAACGCTGAACGGGGCCCGGGGAGTGCAGGACCGGCAGCGCCAGCCTGGAGCGGAGGCGCCGCGACCTCGTGCTTTGACAACATGACGGCGGCGGCCCCATGCTGAACCCTGCCGAACGGCCTGCATGTCCACAGCTGCCACCGCGCTCTCGCGGTTCCTCACATTCGACCGCGCTGCGTGGGCCAGGCTCCGTGACAGCACGCCGCTCACGCTCTCGGAACCCGACCTCGTCGCGCTTCGTGGCCTCAACGACGAACTGTCGATGGACGAGGTCGTGCAGATCTACCTGCCGCTCTCGCGTCTGCTGAACCTGTACGTGCGCGCCTCGCAGGGGCTCTACCGCACCACCCAGACGTTTCTCGGCAAGGACGGCGCGAAGGTGCCGTTCATCATCGGGCTGGCCGGGAGTGTCGCCGTGGGCAAGAGCACCACGGCGCGCATCCTCCAGGCGTTGCTCTCGCGCTGGCCGCGCCATCCGTCTGTGGACCTGGTGACGACCGACGGCTTCCTCTTCCCGAACACGGTGCTCGAAAGCCGCGGGTTGATGAAGCGGAAGGGCTTTCCCGAGAGCTACGACCGTGCCCGCCTCGTGCGCTTCCTCGCCGACGTGAAGGCCGGCGTGCCAGAGGTGCATGCGCCGGTCTACTCGCATCAGCGCTACGACATCGTGCGCGGCCAGGTGCAGACCGTGCGGCAGCCCGACGTCGTCATCGTCGAAGGGTTGAACGTGCTGCAGGCGCCGCCACACCCTCGCGACGAAAGCCAGTTGTTCGCGTCGGACTTCTTCGACTTCTCGATCTACGTTGACGCGCAGGAGCACGACATCGAGCAGTGGTACGTGGCGCGGTTCCTCCGGCTCGTCGAGACGGTGTTCCAGGACCCCGGCTCGTACTTCCACCGGTACGCGTCACTCGACGAGGCGCAGGCGCGCGCCACCGCGGCGCAGATCTGGGCCGAGATCAACGCGCCGAACCTGCGTGAGAACATCCAGCCGACGCGCATGCGCGCGCACCTGATCCTGTCCAAGGGCCCGCGCCACGTCGTCGAGCAGGTGCAGTTGCGACGGGTGTAGGCAATGGGAAATTCGAGATTGGAAAGGCGCAATCAAGGCGAGCGTGGAGCCGCGCCCCAGCCGTGTACGCTGTAGCCCATGAACCGTCGTCTCTGGTTCGGCGTGGCACTCGTCAGCGCGTTCGGCTCCATCTACGCCGGGCTGTTCGGCATCGGCATCCTGCAGATTCCGCTCATCGTGGTGGCCGTGATCGCGCTGGTCCTGGCGTTCCGATCCGCGGCGCCGCCGCCGGTCGAGGATCCCCGCAAGAAAGGGTCACCGTGAGTGAGGCGGGACGTCAGTGTGGCGTGATGGCCGACAGGTGCCCGGCGATCCACTCGTGCATCAGGCGCGCGGCCCGGCCGCGATGGCTCACCGCCGACTTCTCCTCCTGCGTGAGCTCGGCGAACGTGCGTCCGAGCGGCGGGTAGAACAGCAGCGGGTCGTAGCCGAAGCCGTTGGCGCCGCGCGGCTCGGGCGCAATCGTCCCGTCCACGGCGCCTTCGGCGACATGGAGGACGTCGCCATCGGCGCGTGCGATCGCGAGCACCGACACGAAGCGCGCCTTCGACTCGCGGCTGCCGCGCGCGTCCAGTTCCGCATACACCCAGGCATTGCGCGCCGCATCATCGTCGCCGGGCACGCGCGCCGACCGTACGCCCGGCGCGCCGGCGAGCGCCTCCACCTCGAAGCCGGAGTCCTCCGCGAGGCAGGGAAGACCCGCGGCACGCGCGTACGCCGACGCCTTGAGTCGCGCGTTGTCGGCACACGTGTCGCCCGTTTCCTCGGGCGGTGCGATGGCGTGGGGCAGGTCCTTCAGCGAGAGCAGCGTCACGGGGAGATCGGCGAAGAGCGCGGCCAGTTCGCGCATCTTGCCGGCGTTGCTCGTGGCCACGAGCAGGCGGAGCGGCGCCGTCATGCGCGCGCGGCCGGCTTGACCTTCAGCATCGAGCCGACGATCGCCGCCTGCTTCTGGATCAGCTCGTCGATGCCCTTGCTGCCCAGATCCAGCAACGCATCGAGCACCTTGCGCGGGAAGGGCTCGCGCTCGGCGGTGCCCTGCACCTCGATGAAGCGGCCGTCGCCGGTGCGGATGACGTTCATGTCCACGTCCGCGGTGCTGTCCTCGTCGTACGCGAGGTCGAGCATCGGCACGCCGCCGACCACTCCCACGCTCGTAGCCGCCAGGTAGTCGCGGACGGGGATCTCCTTGATCTGGTTGGCCTCGACCATGTGCTGCATCGCCAGCACCATCGCGACGAACCCGCCGGTGATCGCCGCCGTCCGCGTACCGCCATCGGCCTGGATGACGACGCAGACGATCCAGATCGTGCGCTCGCCCATGCGGTTCATCTCGACGACCGCCCGCAGCGAACGGCCGATGAGCCGCTGGATCTCCTGCGTCCGCCCGCCCACCTTGCCGGAGGTGGACTCGCGCTGCACGCGCGTGGTGGTGGCGCGCGGCAGCATCCCGTATTCGGCCGTCACCCAGCCCTTGCCGCTGTTGCGCATGAACGGCGGCACACGGTCCTCGACGCTGGCGGTGCAGATCACGCGCGTCCGACCGGTCTCGACGAGACACGACCCCTCGGCGTGGAGCGAGATGTGCGGGGTGATGACGCAGGGGCGAAGGTCGTCGTTGGCGCGTCCGTCGGAGCGAGGCATAGGGGTGACAGTCTACCCTTCCTGCTTCGGCGTTCGTCCCTCCTGGTCGGTCGCCGGTCCTTCCTCCTCACCCACCCAGCGCATGTTGCGGGAGAGCGGGTGGCGCAGGTCCACGTGACCGGCCAGCGTATCGACCTCCTGACCGTCGATCAGGATCTGCACGCCTGTGACGGCGGGCAGGTTCACGGTGATTGCATTGACGATCGCGTAGACGGCGAACAATTCGTCGAGGCTGCCGCCACGATGATTCGCCACGGCTTCCTTCGAGAGATCCACGAACGCCGTGCCATCCTCGGCGACGAAGATCTGCCGCACCTTGGTGCCCTCTGCGATGGCTTGCGCAAGCGGGGGCGGCGCCGGCTGCAACTGCGCCTCGACCAGCGCACGCGCCTGTGCGGCGGGCGTGACGCCATACGGCACGTCCGCATCGACGGCGGTGAGATGGAGCCCGTTCTCGGCCACGTAGTACAGGCTGGCCCTGATGTGTCCCGTCGCCTCGGCCACGTCGTCGGCATCGGCGCGCGGCACGTCCACGGTCGCAGGGGCCAGCCACTGCGGCACGACGACGAAGCCGGCAATCAGGACCATGACGAGGAGCATCGTGCCGAGCACGACGAGGAGAGCCGATCGGCGCATCAGCGCTGGTCCTGCTGTTGCGTGAGCGTGGGCGCGGCGCCGACGCCCTCGGTGGCCGCCTTGAAGCGAACGATCGCCGTCAGCAACGCGTTGACGATCTGCGCCTGGTAGTCGGGCGTGTTGAGTCGCTTCTCCTCGGTGGGATTGGTGATGAACCCCATCTCCACGAGCACCGCCGGCATGTTGGCGCCCACGAGCACCCGGAAGGGCGCCTGCTGGATCGCACGCGGCGACATCGGCAGGCGCTCACGCATTTCAGCCTCGACGATGTTGGCCAGGCGAGCGGAGTCGTTCAGGTGCCGCGACTGGGCCATTTCCCACAGGATCAATTCGACGGCACGTTCCCCGCCGCCCAGGGTGGGCAACACTGCACCCGGCTCGGCGGCGTCGGCGCGGGCCGCGTTGCCGTATTCGCCCAGGCTCACGTAGAACACCTCGGCACCCGTGACCGACGAACGCACCGAGGCGTTTGCGTGCAGGCTGATGAACAGGTCCGCCTTGTTGTTGTTGGCAAAGGCGGCGCGTGCGTCGAGCGCGACGGTTTCGTCGCCGCTGCGGGTGAGCAGCACCCGCAGGCCGAGTCGGGCCTCGATCGCGGCCTTCAACTGGCGCGCCACGGCGAGCGCCACGTTCTTCTCGAGCGTGCCGGAGGGACCGCGGGCGCCCTGCTCGGTGCCGCCATGGCCCGCGTCGATGACGATCGTCCGCACACCGGTGGCCTCGGGCAGCAGCGGCGTCGTCTCGACAGGCGCCGTGGCGTCCGGTGCGGCCTGCGCAGTGGGCTCCGGCGCGGGCTCCGTAGACGACGCGAGGATGTCCACAACGAGCCGCAACTGCGCGCCCTCGCGCTGCTCGGCCGCGCGATAGCTCGCAAACGTCGGACCGAGCGTGAGCTCGATGGAGGAGGGCGGCAGCACGCGCGCCCCGGCGAGCGGCGCGTCAGCCGAGACGGCTGCAATGTCGGCGTCGAGCGCGTCGGCGGCGAAGCGGATCAGCAGGCGGCCGTTCTCGTTGACCACCGTGTGCTGAACCGCGGGCGTGACCGTGAAGGTCACGCGCGCGCCGTTGGGCAGTGGCTCGCTCTGCGCCGCAATCGCTGGCACGCTCAGCGAGCCGACGACGATCAGCGACGAGCGTCGGCGAACGTCGATGCGCGGGTTCGAGCCCGGCGCCAGGGCGCGTTCGACCAGTTCGACGGGCAGCAGCCACGTGGGCCCCTGGCGGACGGGGGCGGCAGGCAGGCTGATGACGCGGCCTTCGACAGAGGCCAGTCCCTGGGTAAGGGAGACGACGATCGTCCGTCCACCCATCGTCAGCACGAGGCCGCCGGCGCGATCCTCTCGCAAGGTGGTGCCGAACAGCCCGGTGAGATCTGCCGCCGAGATGTACTCGCGCCCGTTGACCAGCGTGATCGGCAGCGGCTGCGTGCCCGCCGGGCTCAGGACGGTCCAGACGCGCCGCGTGGCGGTTGCCGCCCCGCCCGGCTGGCTGGTGGGAGACTGGGCGGCGGCTCCACTGACGAGCATCGTGGCGCACGCGAGCAGCAGCCCGGGCAGCCAGCGGCGAAGACGAGTCACAGCCTCAATCATAAGAGGGGTATCGGCTGGACACGGAGAATGGCCGAATGCCCACTATCGGAGGATGCTGAACAGCTGGTACAGGCCCACGACGGCAATCAGGGTGGCCGAGACCCAGAGGGCCGCTGTCCAGGGCGCCGACGGGGCGAGGTCGCGCGGCAGCCGGCGATGACGGAAATAGAGCGCGGCCCCGGCGAGCAAGGGCAGCATGAGTCCCTGGCCCACGGCGCCGATGAGCACGAGGGTCACCGGCTGCGGGAACAGGATGAACGCCGTCGCGGATGCGAGCGGCAGCAGCACGCAGGCGATCTGCACCGCGCGGCGACGGGCGTCGGCGGTCGGGGTGGCCGCCCCCGGCACGCCGAGCAGGCCGCTGATGTCCACCAGCAGGCGCGCGTTCGAGGCGGTCGCCACGAAGAACGTCGAGTAGAGCACCGCGAGCGCGCCGACGAGGAACAGCATGTGGCTCCACTCGCCGAGCGTCCGCAGGTACATGTCGGCGAGGCGTCCGATCAGCTCGTCGTTCGGCACGTCGCGCGCCGTCCGGTGGAGCACGGCGGCGCCGAGCACGTAGAAGGCGATCGTCGCGGCCGTGTAGATCACCATCGACACGAACGCGTCGAGGCGCATGACGTCCAGCCACCCGCGAGCGCGATGCACCCAGCCGGCCCGCGCTTCCGAGTACGCGCCACCGGACGGAGGCGTGCCGACGTTCCGGCCGTAGCCCTTCTCCAGGCACCAGTACGGATAATAGATGAGCTCTGACGCGCCGACGCCCGTGACGCCGAATGCCGCAAACGCTACGGTGAAGCCGCCGATGCTCGCCGGCCACAGCCCTTCACGCCACTGCGCTGCGGTCACCGTGTACTCGGTCCAGTGCAGCGCGCCCACGGCCACGACCGTGGCAAGCGTGAACACCGCGACCATCACCGTGGCGTAGCGCTCCACGGGCGCGTAGCGGCCCGACACGAGCAGCGCGATGCCCGAACCGGTGGTCAGCACGAGCCACACCCACGGCGGCCAGGCCAGGCCCAGCATGCCGCAGATCTCGGTGATGCCGCCGATGATGCCGCCCACCTGCAGCACGGTGCCCGCGTACATCAGCAGCCACGCCCACAGCACCCACGACACGCGCCACCGGGGGCCCGGGATCGTGTCGAGCGAGACCAGCGTCGTCTCCTGGTGCGCGATGGCGTGCCGGGCCAGCTCGATCTGCACGAACACCTTGAGCACGCAACCGAGGACCAGGAACCAGAGGAGCGCGAAGCCGGCCGTCGCGCCGAGCTTCGGGACGACGATCAGTTCGCCCGAGCCGACGATGGCAGCGCTGATGATCAGGCCCGGCCCGAGTTGCCCCAGCCGGCCCCGCCATGTCGTGGGTGCGGCAACCGCCACCTATGCGACCTGTCCGCCTTCGAGGGCCACGCGATTGGTGAGCGCGCCGATGCCCTCGATCTCGATCGTCACCTCGTCGCCCGGCTCGAGCCAGCGCGGCGGCGTGCGCGCCATGCCGACGCCTTCGGGCGTGCCCGTCAGGATCACGGTGCCGGGCAGCAGCGTGGTGCTGCCGCTCAGGAACGAGATGATGTGCGGCACGTCGAAGATCATGTCCGAGGTGTTGGAGTCCTGGACGACCTCGCCGTTCAGGCGGGTCGAGATCCGCAGCGCATTCGGATTCGGGATGTCGTCGGGCGTGACGAGCGCCGGGCCCAGCGGCGCAAACGTGTCGAACGTCTTGCCACGGCTCCACTGGCTGCCGCCGCGCTTGATCTGCCAGTCGCGGGCGCTCACGTCGTTGGCGCAGGTGTACCCGAGGACGTAGTCGAGCGCCTGTTCCGGCGCCACGTTCTTGCATGGCCGGCCGATCACGACGGCGAGTTCGCACTCGTAGTCGACCTGCTCGCTGGCCAGGTGCCGTGGGATCTCGATGAGCCCACCCGGGTGCTGCACGGAGTTGGGTCCCTTGGCGAACACGACGGGCTGCTCGGGAATCTTCGCGCCGGTCTCCTCCGCATGCCGCCGGTAGTTCAGGCCGATGCACCAGATCATCGTCGGCGCGACGGGCGCGAGCACCTGCTTGACCTGGACGTGGGATTGGGTGGCCTTGAAGCCGTCGTACGGGTTGCCGGAGAGCAGGTGATGGCTGCCTTGCTCGCCGTCGGTCACGTAGACAATGAGATCGTTCTCGGTGAGGCACCGCCGGATGCGCATGGCGCACATCATACCGACATGCTGAGCGACGCGGAGTTCCTGGCGGGGTTCGACGCCGGCACCCTGGACTGCGCGCATTTCGACCACGCGTCGCACGTGCGCGCGGCGTGGCTCTGCCTCAGGGCGGCGCCGTTCGACGAGGCCGCCGTGCGGGTGCGGCGCGGGTTGCTGCAGTTGGCGACCGCGGCGGGCCGCCCGGAGCGGTACGACGAGGCGATCACCGTCGCGTATCTGCGGCTCATCGACCGCCAGAGACAGCGCCTCGGCGACACGACGTGGGAGGAGTTCCGCGTGCGCTCGACGGGCCTGCTGGATCGGTAGCGCGCCGGCCGCGATTGGTACGTAGCCGTCGCGCCTTGCCCGACGGTCCCGCTCCGCCGCTCTCTACCTACGACCGGCGAGCCGCTCGAACCGACCCGCGGCGTCGTCCCAAACCTGCGTCGCGCGCGGCGTGAACTCCTCGGGCGGGAACGCCGACGCGACAAGCGCGCGCCCTTCCGCCACCGAGCGGACGGCCCCGAGCGCCACCAGTTGCACGACGACGTTGCCGAGTGCGGTGGCTTCCACCGGTCCCGCGAGCACGCGACACCCGGTTGCATCGGCGGTCGCCTGGTTCAGCAGCCGATTGCGCGCGCCGCCGCCGATGACGCGCACCGTGTGGATCGGCGTTCCCGTCACCGCCTCGAGTGCGCCTACGCCGCGCCTGTAGGCGAGCGCGAGACTGTCGATCACGACCCGCACGATGTCGGAAGCGGACTGCGGAACGGGCTGATCGGTGCTCGCGCACCAGGTCTGCACCGCGTCACCATCCGGCGCGCGATGAAAGACGGCGGCATCCGGGTCGATGAATGCGCGTGCGGGTGGTCGCAACGCCGCGCCTGCCAGCAGATCGGCGACCTCGAACGTCCGTCCCTCCGCGCGCCAGCCGCCTAGGCAGCCTTCGAGCACCCAGAGACCGGTGATGTTGCGCAGCAGTCGCGTGGTCCCGTCCACGCCGCCTTCGTTGGTGAAGTTGTGGCGCAGCGCCTCGGCCGAGACGACGGGCGTCCTGGTTTCGGCGCCGAGCAGCGACCAGGTCCCCGAGCTGAGAAAGGCCACGCCGCCCCCCGACGACACCGAGGCCACCGCCGATCCCGTGTCGTGACACGCGGGCGCAATCACCGGGATGCCAGCCAGCGTCGGGGCGTCCGCGACACACGCCGCGCCGGGGACGCCGAGACGCGTGCCGGGAGGCACGATCGGCGGCAGCACGTGAGTGGGCAGCTCAAGCCGTTCAAGCAAGTCGGACGCCCACGTCCCCGTGCGCCAGTCCAGCATCTGCGTCGTCGTCGCGCTCGTGAACTCGACGCAGCGGCGTCCGGCAAGCAGGGAGTGCAGCAGGTCCGGCATCGGCAGCAGCGTGGCGGCGCGTGCCAGACGCGCCGGCGCGTGCCGCTGTTCGGCCACGAGCTGATACAGCGTGTTGAACGGCAGGAACTGGATGCCGGTGCGGTCGTAGAGCGCTTCGCGTCCGAGCCGCGCCACCACGTCTTCGAGCACGCCGTCGGTGCGCGTGTCGCGATAGTGGAACGGCAGCGCCAGCAACCGGCCGGTGTCGTCCAGCAGTCCGTAGTCCACGCCCCACGCGTCGAGGCCCATCCCGTCGAGAGGACCCGACCCCGCTGCGGCACGCAGGCCTTCGATGACGGCGCCGAACAGACGCGGCACGTCCCAGTGCAGGCCCTCGGCATCGCAGGTCGTCGGCGTCGCGAAGCGATGGACTTCCGTGAGCCGGAGCGTGCCGGCGTCCACGTCGGCGGTGGCGCGCATGATGCGGCCGCTCGTGGCGCCGAGATCGCCGGCCGCGACGTGCCAGGGCCCGCGGCTCACGCGTACGACGTCACCGACGAGAGATTGCGGTCGCCGCGCTGGCGCGTGACGTCCTCGAGGTAGCCGCTGTCGCGAAAGGCCAGGAGCGGGTCGCGGGGCAGCCGGCGGGCCTCGGCCCACGCGGCCACCAGCGGACGCGCGTCGGTCGCGAACGCGTCGGTGAGGCAGCGTTCCGCGTCCACGAGTCGGCAGGCCGCCTGGTGCGCCGCGAGTGCCTCGCGATCGACGAGCGCGGCCTTCACCCAGAGCTCCTGCGCCGTGCGGACGGTCTGGATCATGGCCTCGATCTTTCCCTTCAGGTTGTGGCTCTGGTCGATCATGAACGCGAGGTCCGGCGCTCGGCCCTCTTCCCAGGCGACCTGCTGGATCTCGTGAAAGATGCGGAAGACCTGGTACGGGTCGATGGAGCCGAGCGTCAGGTCGTCGTCTGCGTAGCGGCGATCGTTGAAGTGGAAACCGCCGAGGCGCTGCTCGTCGAGGAGCCAGGCGACGATCTGCTCGACGTTCTGGCCCTGATAGTGGTGGCCGGTGTCCACGAGCACGAACGCCTGCGGGCCGGCCTCGCGCGCGAGCAGCAGCGCCATGCCCCAGTCGGCGATGTCGGTGTGGTAGAACGCCGGCTCGAACGGCTTGTACTCCACGAGCATCCGCTGGCCGGGCGCCAGGCGCTCGTGCAGCATCCCGAGTGCTTCGGCGAACCACTGCTTGCGCCGGCGCATGTGCTGCGTGCCGGGGTAGTTCGACCCGTCGGCGAACCACAACGACAGGTCGCGAGACCCGAGCTGCCGGGCGATGTCGCCGCTTTCGCGCAGGTGTGCCATCGCCTCGGCTCGCACCGCCGGATCGGGATTGCCGATGGAGCCGTGCTTGTACCGCTGGTCCTGAAACAGGTTGGGGTTGATCGACCCGGCCCGGATGCCGTGCAGCTGCTCGAGCCCCTGGACGCGCGCGACGTCCGTCACGCCGCCGGGCAGGTCCCACAGCACGTGGAGCGCGAGCGTGGGGCAGGCCCCCGTGAGCCTGTGCACCTGCGCGGCGTCGGCGAACTTCTCCTCGATGGTGCTCGCCGCCGCCGCCTGCAGGAACTTCCCGAAGCGGGTGCCCGTGTTGGCGAATCCCCACGAGGGCAACTCGATCGCGAGCCCGTCGAGCGCCGCCGCTGCCGTTTCCTCATGCTCGCGCATGGCCATGTACCACTCCTGAGAAGGAGACCGACTGTAGCATCAACGGTGAGTCGTGGCCGCACAACGACGGCGGCGCGCCCTACCCAAGCC
>JAEZCY010000164.1 GCA_023429845.1 Acidobacteriota bacterium | reverse complement strand
GGCGTCATCACGAGCACACGACGCTCGGCGCCCGCGGCACGCCCCCCCAGCACGACCGGAATCGCGGCCGACCGCGCGCGAATCTCCGCGGCCGCAAGCTTCACGAGAAACCCGGTCCGACGCGGATCGACGCCGTCGGCCTGGAGTTCGACCGCGGCGAGAGTCGGCACCGACTCGAGCAGGCGGCGCACGCGGGCGGGCCATGTGGAGACGTCCACGCGCTCGTCGTCCATGTGCTCCACCGTGAGCCATACGGGCCAGTCGGTCGCGGCCCGCACGGGCAGTGCGTCGCTGCCCACGGCAGACGCGGAGACGCGCAGGGCGATGGGCAGTCCGTCGGGAGCGGCAGGGATGCCGCCGACGTCTCCGGCGACCCCGAAGACAAGACGCGGCATCACCGGCCCGCGATTCTGGGCTCGCGTCTCGACACTCCAGAGCAGCAGGAGGAGCGTCGCCGCGGCGCCGATCAGGCGCGCAGCCACGCCTGCGCGTCCGGCAGTTCGCACAGCGGGCCGAAGTCGGCCCCGGCAAGCACCTCGCGCAGCCGCGCGCGGAAGCCCGACAACTTGTAGTAGTGCGCGAATGCCAGCGGCGGCGGGAGTCGGACGTACGGCGGGTCTGGGTCGAGCTCCCATGGGTGCACAGTAAGGACGGCGGGGTCGCCCGCACGGTTGCGTGACGCGATGGCGTCGAGCACGTCGCGGGGTTCCGCCTTCCGCAGGCCCCAGCCCCAACCCAGCGGAACCGCCTGGCCGGCGAGATCGCCGACGAGGGGCGGCACTTCCAGGATGGCGCCGCGAGAGGTGGCGAGGGGGTGGGGCCGGCGCGGGTACCCGGGCGAGCCGACGCGCGCAACGGGTGCGCGACTCGCGTCGATGCGGATGCCTTCCTCCGCGAGCACCTCGAGCGCCCATGGCGCCCGCTCGTTCAGCGACCACTCCGGGGCACGGAAACAGCGGGTGTCCTCGACACCCGCGGCACGCAGCGCGCAGCGGTTCTGCCGAAGATCCTCGCGGAACGCCTCCGCCGTGGAGTCGAACAGCCGGCGATGCCAATAGCCGTGCAGGCCGATCTCATGTCCGGCGGCGGCGATCTCCTGGACGAGATCGGGAAAGCGGTCAGCGACCCATCCCACCACGAGAAACGTGGCCCGATTCCCTGACGCGGCGAGGTCCTCGAGGAGCGTGCGCGTCGTGGGCACGACGCGGCTCTCGAGTCGTTCCCACTGCGCTGGCGGCAGGCGGTCGTCCACGCCGCAGATGTGGAACCAGTCCTCGACGTCTACGGTGAATGCGTTGATGGCCACAGGCAGGCTGCAGGCGACGGGGGGCGGACACCTGGCGCGGCCGGCCGGAGGCGGCGTCTAGGCCGTCTTCCGCTGCGCCTCGATGTACTCGGCGATCGCGTCCACCGACTGGAGCACCCTGCCCCCGGTGTCTTCGTCGCCAATCACCACGCCGAAGGAGCGCTCGATCTCGAGCACCAGCTCGAGGGCGTCGATCGAATCCAGGCCCAGGCCGGCGCCGAACAGGGGCGCGGCGTCGTCGATCTCGTCGGGCGAGATGGGCAGCTTGAGGGCACGCACGATCGCGGCCTTGATGTCGGAACGGAGATCAGTCATGGGTGTCTTACACGAGTCCGCCGTCCACCCCGATCACCTGCCCGGTGATGTACGCGGCCGCATCGGAGCTCAGAAATGCCACCAACTCGGCCACCTCGGCCGCCTTACCCAGCCGCCCGACCGGGACGTTGAGAAGATGCGCGTCCCGCTTGACCTGCGGGATGCCGGCGGTCATGTCGGTCTCGATGAGGCCGGGCATCACCGCGTTGACGAGCACGCCCTTGGGCGCCAGTTCGCGCGACAGCGTGCGCGTGAGGCCGATCAGGCCTCCCTTGGACGCCGCGTAGTTGGCCTGACCGGGCAGCCCGGCCACCGCGCTCGGCGACGTGAGGCTTATGACACGCCCCCACCGCCGCATCAGCATCCCCCGCACCACGGCGCGGGTACAGAAGAAGGCACCGTCGAGGTTGGGCCGGAGCACCGCGTCCCACTTCTCGCGGTCCATCATCATCAGATACCCGTCGCGCGCCACCCCGGCGTTGTTCACCAGGATGTCGATGGGCCCGAGCGCCGCGGCGGCGGCGTCCACGGTGCGCTTGACCTGCTCCTCGTCGGCGACGTCACAGGCCGTGGTCCACACACGGGCACCCTCCGCGTCCAGCTGGTCGCGGAGTTCGTGGGCGGGCGCTTCGCGCTCCCGATACGTGAATGCCACGGACGCGCCGCGCCGCGCCAGCACCTCGACAATGGCACGCCCGATGCCGCGGGATCCACCCGTGACCAACGCAACGCGACCTGAAAGAGCGAGGGAGTCGAACGACACGGGCACCATGCGGCACTCGTGCGTACCGCGCAATTAATTAGTTTATAACACCCGAACGGCAGGCTTCGTGGCCCGCATCACGCCGAAGGTGCGTCGGCGATGCGCAGCACGACGCTGTAGTTCGTGCCCCCGCTCGCGAAGCTGTTGACCAGCACGTACGGCGAGGCCAGGGGCTGCGCCTCGCCGATCACCCACCCCAACGATCCGCATGCAGGGTCAGGTGACGTCAGGCCCGCAGTCGGAGCGACAAGCCGGCGCGCACCAGCGAGCACGGCCGCCACGACCGACCCGCTGGCCGCCATCCCGCCCTCGCCAATCGCGCCCTTGATCGACGTTGTCGTCACCGGCCGCCCCTCGAAGGTTTCCGCAATGGCCTCGGCTTCCAGCCGGTCGAAGCCGACCGAGCCATTTGCAGCTGCGTACACCGCGCCGATGCGGTCCGGTGGCAACCCCGCCTCCGAGAGCGCATCGCGCATGCACCGCACCAGCGGCCCGGCGTCGGTCGGCCATGCGTTGACCGGCGTGATTCCCGCAGTGGCTCCGACCCCGACGATCTCGGCCAGCACCGGGACGCCCCGCTCCGCGGCGCGCTCCCCATCCTCGACGACGAGGAGGAAGGCGCCTTCACCCATCACGAAGCCATTGCGCGTCACGTCGAACGGGCGTGCGCCCTCTTGATGCTCGCCGTCCTTCGAGAGCACGCCGAACCAGTCGTGCACCTGGAAGTAAAGGTCGTAGATGTCCTCGGCTCCACCGGTGACCAGGGCCGCGGCCTTGGCGGACCGCACGAGATCGGCGGCCAGCGCCACGGCGGCCAGCCCCGACGCCTCCTTGTAGCTCAAGGTGGTATTCGGGCCGCGCAGTCGTTCCTCGAGCGCCACCAGGCTCGCGGCCGCATTGCCGACCGTGTTGCTGAAGAGCAAGGCTGGCGCACCCGTGGGGCCGAGTTCGAGCAGCCGGTCGAGGAACTCGCCGGTGGAGTGGACGCCGCACGTGCAGGTGCCGAGCACCACGCCGACGTTGTCGTATCCGGCGTCTGCGCGCGGCAACTGGGCGGCATCGAGGGCCAGCCGCGCGGCAGAGACCGCCAGGCCGCCGACTTCGTCCATCCGCCGCAGCTTCATCGGCGCGATGAACGTCGTGGGGTCGAAGTCCGTCAACTGGGCGGCGGTGCGCGCACCCCGGCCGGTGATGGCAAAGGAGCTGATGGGCCGGACACCCGCACGGCCGGCCAGCAACGCGTCGATGAACGCCGGGGTCTGACCGAGGCTGGAACAGGCAGCAACGCCAGTGATGACGGCCTGTCGCTGCACGCGGGTACGTTACCATTTCGGTCGATGGCTCTTCAACGGACGCTTCGTCGTGTCTTCGCTACGGCGCTGGCCGTGTGTGCGATTGCGACGACCTCCAGTACGCCTGCCTCGACCGTGCTCGCGGCCGACGAACGCGCTGCGCAGGACGGTGACGACGTCTTCGACGAGATCCACAGGCGCGCCGCACCGCTCGAACGGTCCCTCCAGACCATTTCGGCATCCTTCGTCGAGACGAGCACGTCGACCCTGCTCAAGGAACCGCAGGTGTCCCGGGGCACCGTCGTGGCGCGGCGCCCGAACGACGTGCGGCTCGAGTACGCACGACCGGATGCCCGCACGGTGATCATCCGCGGGCACACCCTGTCGCTCGACTGGCCCTCGCGGAAGATGCACGGCACCCGGGACGTCGGCGCGATGATGCGTCGCGCCTCTCGCTTCTTCGGGGAGACGTCGCCCGCCGAGTTGCGGAAGCACTTCGACATCGCTGCCGCCGTCGCGTCCGATCGCAAAGGCACCTGGCACGTGACTTTCACGCCGCGCCGCAAGCAGATGCGCGAGGGCGTCGCGAAGGTCCACCTGTGGATCGACCAGTCGTCGCTCGTGCTGCAGGCGATGAAGATGGACTATGCCGGCGGCGATTCCCGCTTGATGGAGTTTGCCGACATCCGCATCAATCCGCCCGTGGCGGACGATGCCTTCACGCTCCCCACGGCACGTTGACGATCGGCCGTCCTCCCCTCTCCTTCCGCGCGTGACTCGTTTCATCCAGGCCCTCATGACGTGGGCGCGGACCCGGCGTGCGGCCGTGCTCTGGCTCGCGGTCGCGCTGACCGTGGCCAGCCTGGTGCCGGTCAGCCGCATCAGGTTCGGCACCGACGTCCTGCAGCTGATGCCGCGCGAGGCCGGCGCCGTCGACGCGTTCGAGACCTATCTGGAGCGCTTCGGCAGCCTCGACGCGCTGTACGTGTACGTGGAGGCCCCCGAGGACGGCTCGGCTGCCGACTACGCCGAGTACGTGGAGGCGCTGGCCGCGCGCCTGCAGGAGCTGCCGGACGTGACGCGGGTGGACACGGGCCTGCTCGACCCGGGTCGCGACTGGGCCTACCTCGGCGATCGCCAGCTCCTGCTCCTGGACGATGACGCCTACGCCGAGGCGATGGCGCGCCTCGAGGGCCCGCGGCTCGGCGAGCAGGTGCGCCGCTCGAAGGAACTGCTGGCCCTGCCCTCGGCGGAGATGAAGGCACTCGTCCAGAGCGACCCGCTCGGCTGGTTCGACCTGATGGGCGCCCGCCTGCAGGACGCGTCGGGCGTCCTGCGCATCGACCCGTCACGGACCGACGGGTACGTGACCCCCGACGGCCGCGCCCGGATGCTCGTGGTGCATCCCGCCCGGCCGCCGTTCGATACGGACTTCTCGCGAGCGCTGCTCGAGCGGATCTCGCAGGCGGAGGCGGGGACGCGGGGCGAGTTCGCAGCGGCGTGGGACGACGAAGGACTCGCGCCTCCCCGCACCGATGTCGCTGGCGGCCATCGCACCGCGGTCGAAACAGAATCGCTGATGCGCGGCGAGTCCATCAGCAACACGGTGTGGTCACTCGTCGGCGTGCTCACGCTGCTCTACCTCGCGTTCCGCAACTGGTGGCTGGTGCTGTTTGGGGCCGCGCCCGTCCTGCTCGGCACGCTCGTCACGCTGGCGCTCTACCAGGTGATCGGGGTGGAACTGTCCGCAGCGGCCACCGGCGCGTCAGCCATGCTCTTCGGGCTGGGCGATGACGGGCTGGTGCTCCTGTTCGTGGCGTACCGGGAGCGACTGGCGCGCGGGCTGTCTCCGCTCGAGGCCGTCGGCGAACTCGGGCGCACGGGCGTCAGCGTCCTGCTCGGCGCGGTGACCACGTCGGTGACGTTCCTCGGATTGTGGTTCATGAGCTTCCCGAGCCTTCAGCAGCTCGGTGGCGTGATCGGCATCGGCATGCTCCTGACGGTGCTGTTCACGCTCACCGTGCTCGTGGCCGGACTGCCAGGGCGCGAATGGGTGGGGCGGTCGCGTGATCTCTCGCTGCCGGGTCTTGCGAGCTGGGTGGCCCGGCATCGCCGCCCCATCGTGATCGTGGCGGTGCTCGCGAGCCTGCCGCTTGCGTGGGGTCTGACGCGTGTGCGGGTGGACCCGCGCATCGAGCGGCTGCGCCCGACGGGCCCGGGGCTGGAACTGGAGACGCGCATCATCGAGCGCTTCGGCCTGGCACAGGACGTGTACCTCGTCATGAACCGCGGGCCTGAACTCGAGCCCCTGCTGACGGCACACGAGGCGCTCGCCGGCACCACGCGCGGCGTGGACGGCCTGGCGCTCGTCGGGCCCGAGCTGGTGCTGCCCTCGCAGCGGGCGCAGGACACGCGGCGCGCGGCGCTCCGCGGCGTCGGAGCGGACGCAACAGCGGTGGCTGACGCCGTGGATGCCGCCGCAGCGCGCGAAGGGTTCGTGGACGGTACGTTCACGCCGTTCCGTGACCGCGTGGCTCGGCTGATGGACCCGCAACAGCGCCTCTCACTCGCGGACCTGCAGGCGCACGGTCTCGGAGACGTCGCCGGGCGCTTCATCCGCAGAGACGACGCGGACTACGTGGTGGTGTCGTACGCGACGCCGGTCGATGCCGCGGCCGCTGCGGCGCTGCAGGCGCGGGTGGCGTCGCAACCAGGCCTCGTGCTCACCGGGCTGCCCCTCGTCAACGCCTCGCTCGCCGCACGGCTCCCGACCGAACTCGGGCTCGGTCTGGGCTTCGGCGCGCTCGTCGTCGTGCTGCTGATCTGGCTCGCCTTCCGCGACGTGCGCCACACCGTGCTTGCGATGGTGCCGACCGCGTGCGGCCTCGTCTGGGGACTCGGCGCGCTCGGCTGGGCCGGCGTGGTGCTCGACCTGTTCAGCGTCTTCGCGATCCTCATGTTCCTGGGAATCGGCGTGGACTACGGCATCCACCTGCTGCACCCGACACTCGGGGCGCACGGCAAGACGATGCGCGAGTCGCTGTCGCTCGTGGGGCCCGCGATGCTGCTGGCGGGCGCCACGACCATCGTCGGCTTCGGCACGCTCGTATGGTCGTCGTACGCGCCCCTGCGCTCGCTGGGCCTGACGTCGGTGGCGACGCTCGCGGCGGCGCTGCTGGCGGCGCTGGTGGTCCTGCCCGCGCTCGTGCACACGCCGGAGCGCGACGCATGAAGGTGTGCGCCATCATCCCCGTCTACAACGAAGCGACGACCATCGCCGCCGTGGTGGCCGGAGCGGCACGACACGTGGCGCATGTCGTCGTCGCCGACGACGGGTCGACCGACGGAACCGACGATGTCGCCGCGTCGGCGGGGGCGGAGGTCGTGCGTCTCGCGCACAACCGGGGCAAGGGCACGGCCCTCCGCGCCGGCCTGGCAGTGGTGCTGCCGCGGGACTTCACGCACGTCGTCTTCATGGACGGCGACATGCAGCATCGACCCGACGAGATCCCGGCGCTCGTGGCGGAGGCGACGGCGACCGGCGCGGCAATGGTGGTCGGCGAGCGGGTGTTCGTGCGCGACCTGATGCCGGCGTCCAGGTACTGGGCCAACGTGATCGGCAGCTGGGCACTCGCCACGCTGATGGGTGTCGAACTCGCGGACACGCAATCAGGCTTCCGCCTCGTGCGCGCCGACGTGCTGCGCAGCCTGCACCTCGAGGCCACGCGATACGAGTTCGAAAGCGAGCTGATCGTCAAGCTCGCCAAGCGGGGCGCATCGATTGCCGGGGTGCCGATTGCTGCGGTGTACGCGGGCCAGACGAGCAAGATCCGTCCGGTGCGCGACACCGCGCGCAACGTCGGGCTCGCGATCGCGTACAGGTTCTCGCGCGACCGGGGGCCACAGCCGTGAGCGTTCACGCAAAGGCTCCCGTCCGGTGGGTCACTCACCGCCTGAACAGCGCGTTCGTCGTCGGCGGCAGTTACTTCGGGTCGCGCTACGGCCCGTTGCCGCTCACGTGGCCCGTGGCTCACGCCGGCGCCTGGCTCGTGGGCCATGGCATGCCCAGCGTCCGCGATGCGCTCGTGGACAACCTGCGCGCCGTGTTTCCCGACGAGAGCGACGCGCAGCTCCGCCGACGCGCCTACCGGACGTGCCACGCCTACACGGACGACTGGATGGACTTCATGCGATCGCTCTCGTGGTCGCGCGAGAAGGTGCTCGAGCGCTTCAGGTACGAGCACAGCGACCGTCTCACCGACGCGCTGTCGCTCGGACGGGGCGTCATCCTCGTCACCGGACACTTCGGCAACTGGGAAGCCGGCAGCGTCATGATGAAGGCGCTCGGACTGCCGCTGACGGTCGTCGCGATGCCTGAACCGGATCCCGCAGTCAACCGCTTGCGCCACCGGGTGCGGGAGTCGCTGCACGCCGACACGCTGGAAGTCCGCCAGTCGCTGGACACGCCGCTGCAGATTCGCCGCCGGCTGTCGGAGGGACGGATCGTGGCGATGCTCATGGACCGCAGCGTCGACCGGGATCGCGTGCCGGTGACGATGTTCGGCCGCCGCACGCATTTCCTCGGCACGCCGGCGCTGCTGGCCTACCTGACCGGTGCGCCGCTCGTGCCGATCTTCCTCGTGCGCGAAGGGCGCGGCCGCTTCCGGGCCCTGCCGCAGCAGCCGATCGTCGTCGATCGCAGCGGCAACCGGCAGGAGCAGGTGCAGCGAACCGCGCAGCACATGGCGCACCTCCTCGAAGAGCAGATTCGCGAGCGACCTGAGTGCTGGTATCAGTTCCACCGCTACTGGGACGAGCCGGGCGCGACGGGGTTCGCTGACGCCACTGCCGGCCGGCCATCGTTGCCTGAGGGCGAAGCGGGACCATCGCCCGGCGACGCGTCCGGAGCGCGCGCCCTGCCCCATCGTGACGAGCCGTCTCACGACGCTGCACGCCGGCGGCTGGACGTGGACGGAGAACGTCCCTAGGTGGACCCGGTCTCTCACCTGCTGTTGGCGCGCATGGTCGGCGCGCTGCGCCCGCAAAGGCACCTGGCACGCGGCGTCGTGGCGGCAACGGTGCTGGGCGGCCTGGCCCCCGACGCGGATGCAGCACTGATGGCGCTCGGCTGGGACGTGTACCTGCGCTGGCACGCGATGGGGACGCACGCACTCGCGGGCACACCGCTAGTGGCGTTGCTGACCGCGCTCCTGGTGCGGACGTGGACTCCTGCGGCGCCGTTCGGCGCGCTCGCGTTCGGAGCCTGGCTCGGCGTGCTCAGCCACCTGTTCTTCGACCTGTTCTCGGGCGCGAGCATCCGGCTCCTGTGGCCGCTCACCGGGCATGCCTTCACGACGCCGGTGGTCGCCATGGCCGACCCGCTGGCCATCGCCGTGCTCGTCCCTGGCGCGTTCGCGCTGTGGGTGTGGCCGCGCGCGCCCCGGGTGGCGGGGGCACTGGCGATGGTGCTGCTCGCCGTGCTGTGCGTCCTGAAGCTGGGAACGCGCGAATGGGCCGCCAGGGTCTATGCCGAACAGGCCGGGCGGGCGGCGGCGCCCGTGACCGCGCACGACGTCGAGGCGGTATGGGGTTCGTGGCGCGAGTGGTTGTTCTTCGATCGGCTTGCCGACGGCACCGTGCGCGCGTTCACGGTGGACGGCTGGTCGGGCCGGATGCGTGAACGGTTCACGCATCCGGACAACCACGACGCGCCGTTCGCCCGTGCGTCGTTGGCGCAGTTCTCCACCGTCCGCAACTTCCTCCCGGCGCACCCCTACGCGTTCGCGACGTTTCGCGACACGGGCGAGGGCGCCGTCGTGTTCTGGTCCGATGCGCGCTTCTGTTGGGCGGCGACCGAGCAGCCGGACCAGCAGGCCGGCGTGCCACACCAGGATGTGCGCCCGCCTGAGGAGCCCGTGCGATGCGCCCTGTGGTTCGGCGGATCGCTCGATGCTGCGGGCCGGCCCAAAGAAGCCCTCGTCTGGCTCGGCGGGCATCTCCAGAGGCGCGCCCCCCAGCGCTGGTGACGCGATGCCTTTCGGTACGTAGCGGGCCGTAGGCGGCGGGCCTTGCCCGACGCGTAGCGGTGGTCTCTCGGGCCTACGCGTCCGCAGGCGGACGCTGACGCCAGTACGAAGCCAGCACGCTGCCCGCGGCGTTCATCCACGGCCCGAAGATCGCCGCAGCCAGCCCCGCATCCGAACTGTGCAGCACGCTGATGGCCAGCCCCGACGCCATGCCGGCGTTCTGCAGGCCCACCTCGATCGACGCGGTCCGCGAATCCGACTCGTTCAGTCCGAACCCCCGCGCGCCCCAGTAGCCGAGCAGGAAGCCGATGCCGTTGTGCAGCGCGACGACCGCGATCAGCCCGAACGCCACCGCCAGCAACTGGTCGCGGGAACTCGCCGTGATGATCGCGATGATCGTGCAGATGGCCACCATCGAGACGATGGGCAGCACCTTCGGCATCCACCGCTGGTTGCGAAGGACGCGGTTGAACACCAGGCCTGCCACGATGGGCAGGATGATCATGTTGACGATCGAGATCATCATCGCCCACATGTCGATCGGCACGAAGCGGCCGGCGAGCCACTGCATCGCCAGCGGCGTGAGCAGCGGCGACAACAGCGTCGAGCAGGCCGTCATCGTCACCGACAGGGCGACGTTCCCTCCTGCGAGGTAGGTCATGACGTTCGACGCCACGCCACCGGGCGCCGCGCCGACGAGCACGATGCCGGCCGCCACCTCGCCCTCGAAGCCGAAGGCGGACGCGAGTGTGAACCCGGTGATCGGCATCACGCCGAACTGCAGCAGCATGCCGACGAGCACACCGCGGGGCATCACCAGCACGCGGGCGAAATCACTGACGCTCAGCGTCGTGCCCATCCCGAACATGATGATCTGGATGAGCGGCACGATCAGCGCGGTGAGGCGGAAGTCACCGATCGTGAGGAACAGGCCCGGGAAGAAAAGCGAGGCCGCGACGCATGTGAGAACCGCGGTCGTGAACGTCAGGCCCGAGAAGCGTGCGGACCGGCTCACGGCCGCCGTGAGGGCGGCAAGGGCAGCGACGAGGACGATGCCTCCAGCGACGTAGGCTGTCATGGAAGCCGCATCATGCCGTAGATGTCACGCGGCGTCGATGCGCACGCCGGCCACGATCAGGAGGTTCGCAAACGGCGTGCCCTCCCCCATCGGCTCCAGATGCGGGGCGAAGCCTTCCTCGTGGAGGAGGGCGCGCCACTCGGCGGCCGTCCTGAACGTGAATCGCTGCCGCCAGTTCCCCGTCAGCAGCGCCTTCACCGTGTTGCCGAGCCACACCATGCGAAACCGCCAGCCGGCAGCCGCGTCGGCTTCCCGCACCAGGATGCGGCCCGTTGGGGCGACCGCCGCCCGGACGGCCCGCAGCAGTTGCCGCTGGTCCGCGTCGGGCATCATGTGCAGCACGTCGAACAGCAACGCCACGTCGTGGGGCGGCAGCCCGGCCGTGCGCGCGTCGCCGCTGATGATCTCGGCTTCGTGCACGAGCGCGCGCGCCGCGATGGCCGCGATGCGCGGCCGCGTCTCGACGCCCACCAGACGCGTGAAGGCGGGCGGGTCGGGGCTCGCGGTGTTCCAGGCCCCTTGTGCCGCCGTCTGCTGCGCCTCGGCCACGAGGGCCAGCGTCAGGCCCTGCCCGCACCCGATGTCGAGCAGCGTGCCGGTGGCTCCCGGCAGTTCGGTCGAGAGCGCGGCGGCATACACGGGGTCGCCCGAGAGCTTGCCGCGGGCAAACTCCCAGGCCGTGATGCCGGTGTCGAGGTAGCGGTCGCTGGCGCGACGCACCAGCAACTGGAAGAACGGGTCCTTGGCCGGGCGGCGGGCCGCGTAGGTCACCGCTGCCCCGATGGCGCCGATCACCAGGCCGACGACAACGCTGCCCACGAGCAGGTCTGCGCCGAACGTCCAGATCTGGGAGCCGTCGAGCGAGTCCCACGACAGCGAGATGGTGCTGCCCCGGCGCACGAGCGCGCCCGCCTGGATCTCGGCATAGAACAGCGGGGGAATGACCACCGGATTCAGGACGTTGGCCGCGAGGTACATCTTGAGCCGGTTCAGCCTGAGCAGCGCACCGGCCAGCCAGCAGAGGCCGAAGTGCACGCCCCACAGCGGCGAGCAGCCGATGAGCAGGCCGAGGCCAACCGCGAGCGACTCGCGTCCACGGGTGTCGCCTTCGGTGCGCAGGGCGTGGATGGCGCGCTGCAGCCGCGAGGCTCGTGACAGCGCGCGGGCGCTGCCTGCCAGCGGAGCCGTACTCATCTTCAGGTATTATGACGGTTCGACCCGCACGCTCATTGCGGGACCGTCCCGCGGTGATGCGCAAATTCACGGCCACGGCGCCGGCCTCCCTCCACACTCTGTCTCCCCTGCCGCCCTCCTGGGTCGAGACGCTCGTCGGACCTGCTCCCACGGTCACCCGGTCCGGCAGCGGCGACATGGCGGTCGAGGTGCGCACCGGAGAGCACTTCACGCACGTTGCCGTCGACATCCCGCGCGCCGACGCCCTCTCGCCGGGCATCCTGCACGACCTGGTGCGCGAGGCGTACCTGGCCGTCGCCGCGACGCTCAACACGCAGCAGCGCCACCCGTTGCGCTTCTGGAACTTCGTCCCGCGCATCCACACACCGGCGGGAGAAGGGCTGGACCGCTACATGGTGTTCAACGGCGGCCGGTTCGCCGCATGCGAGCACTGGCACGGGTCGGCCAACGACTTCGACCACACGCTGGCCGCGGCGTCGGGTGTGGGAGTGCTGGGCGAGGCCATGGCCATCCACTGCCTGGCCGCCGACGTGGCGGGCGAGCCCGTGGAGAACCCGCGCCAGGTGCCTGCCTACAGGTACTCGAGGCGGTATGGCCCGCGCCCGCCGTGTTTCGCACGCGCGACCCGGTTGCTGATGCCGGTCCGGGACGCCTGGTGGCTGCTCGTTGCCGGTACCGCCAGCATCCGCGGCGAGGAGACGATGCATGTCGGCAACATCGACGCGCAGACGGTCGAGACGCTCGACAACCTGGCCGCCTTGCTCGACGCCGCCCAAGCCCAGCGCGGCACCGTGAACTCACGCGCCCGCTTCCGCAGCCTCCGCGTCTACATCGTCCGCCCCGAGGACCTGACGGTCGTCCGCGAGCGCATCGAGCAGCGCTACCCTGACGTAGCCGACATCGAGTTCGCCCAGGCTGAAATCTGCCGCGCGGATCTCCTGGTCGAGATCGAGGGCGTGGCGGAGCTGTAGGTTGGGTGAGGGGAGGGCTGCCTCCTACCGCACTTCGGCCAGCGTCACCGTGCCCCGCGCGACGAGCCTGCCCGACGCCGTGACGGTGCCCTCGACCTTGCACAACGCACCCATGCGCCCGACGACGCGCGCAGTCGCCTCGAGCGTCTCCCCGGCCCCGCAACCGGCAGGAAACCGGAACCCGTCCACCGCGGCGACGCGCAGCGCCCGTGGGACGACGTCCGCGCCGTCCGCGCGGGCCGCCGCGGCGAGGCCGCCCGTCTGCGCGATCAACTCGATCAGCACGACCGCCGGCACCACGGGTTCGCCAGGGAAGTGGCCCTGGAAGAAGAAGTCGCCCGGCTGCGTGAGGCGGCGGCAGACGGCCTCTCGTCCGGGGTCGACCGAGACGACCTCCTCGACGAGGCGCATCGGCAGCGTGTGCGGCAGCAGGGACAGGAACTCCACGGCTTATCATCGCTGATTGGACATGCGCTCACCGTCCACCATCGCCGACGCGTTCGACGTCGTGCTGACAGACAGGGCCGACGACGTCCTCGTGATCGCCCCGAGCGAGTCACGTACGTGCACCGCGCGCCAGATCGACGGGGACGCCCGCGAGTTCGCGGCCGCCTGCCGCAGCGCCGGGCTCGGGCGCGGCCACCTGATCCTCACCAGCCTGGGCAACGCGGCCGTGATGCCGGCCGTCGTGCTCGCCTGCCTGCGCGAGGGCTACCCGCTGCTCCCCGTGGACCGGAGCACGCCGGCAGCGGAAGTCCGGGCCCTCGCAGACACATGGCAGGCCGCCCTCGTCGTGCTTCCGGAAGCGCAGGACCTCCACGCCGGTCTCACCGACGCCGCACCGCCGCCCCGGGTGCGTGTGCCGTTCCCTCGAGGTCTTGCCGCCTACTTGCCGCGCACGCTGCCGGACGCGGGCGCGCATGCCCCGGCGGCGCTCCTGCGACTCACATCAGGCAGCACGGGCGCGCCACGCGCGACCTGTGCGGAGGAGCGCCACCTGATTGCCGACGTCCGGCACATCGTCGCGGCCATGAGCATCGGCCCTCACGACAGGCAGCTCGGCGTAATTCCGCTCTCGCACGCGTACGGGTTCGGCAACCTGCTGCTGCCGCTGCTCTGGCAGGGGACGCCGGTGTGGCTGCGGCCGCAGTTCGTGCCGACGCAGGTGGGCCCCGACATCCGCGCGGGTCGGCTGACGACGTTCGCGGGCGTGCCGTTCATGTTCGAGCACCTGGCGCGGCACCAACCCTCGGAGGCCCTCGCGGCGCTTCGTCTGGTGGTCTCGGCTGGCGCGCGATTGCCATTCGCGACGGTGCAGGCGTTTCACCACGTCAGCGGCCTGAAAATCCGATCCTTCTACGGCTCGAGCGAGACGGGCGGCATTTGCTTCGACGACAGCGACGCACTCGACGAACGGGTGCCGGTGGGCCGCGCGATCGGCGATGTCGTCGTCACGCTGGGGGATGACGAGGAGGCTCCGGAAGGCGCGGGCCGGGTGCGGGTGGATGGGCCCAACGTCATGGATCGGTACATGTCGCCGCCCGGCGGCGACGCGCCCGAGCCGGCCGACGCGCCGGCAGGCATCGCGGCGTCGGCGTTCATCGCCCCGGGACGGTTTCTCACGGGCGACTACGCATCTCGTGACGCACAGGGCGTCCACGTACTCGTGGGACGCGCTGCGTCGTTCGTGAACGTGGCCGGGCGCAAGGTACACCCGGGCGAGGTCGAAGCGGCGCTGCGCGACCTGCCGGGTGTGACCGATGCCGTGGCGCTGCCCGTGGCGGATGCGCTGCGCGGCCAGGCTCTGGGCGCGTGCCTGGCGAGCACGCGGCCCTGGGATGCCCGCACCGTGCGCGAAGCGTTGTCGTCGCAGCTGGCTGCGTGGAAACTGCCGCGTGTCGTCGTCGTGCTGGCGGCGCTACCGCTCACCGAGCGCGGGAAGATCGACAGGGTCGACATCGCCCGCCGGCTCGGCGAGGCGTGACTCCATCGCCACGCCGCTGCGCAGCAGCTTGGCGACGGGACAGGCCTCGGCGATCTCGAGCAAGCGCGCCTTCTGCGTCGCATCGAGCGGGCCGCCTACCGTGATGTGCTTGACCATCGTCGGCGTCGGCCTGGCCGAGTAGTGCACCTCCACCCGCACGTCCTCGAGCGGCCACTCCTTGCGCCGCGCATACATCCGCAGGGTGATCGCCGTGCACGAGGCGAGGCTGCCCATCAACAGCTCGGTGGGGGTCGGCGCCGTGTCGTCACCCCCCAGATCTTCCGGCTCGTCGGCGAGGAACGTGTGCGTGCGCGCCGACATCGTCGTCGTGTAGCCGGCGCCGAGCGTGGCGTCCAGGATCCGCAGGCTCATGGACCCAGCCTATCAGCCGCCAGCTTCTTGAGGATCGCGATCTGCCCGCCGTGGTACGCCAGGTGATGCACCAGCCCCAGGACGGTCTGCTGGTAGGTCATGCCCGTGCCGAGGGCAGCGTTCCGGACATCGCCGACGCGGTCGTCCCAGCGACGCTCGGGAAAACCGGCGACGCTCTCGGTGAGTCGCGCCATCGCGTTGGTCAAGGCCAGGCGCATCGACGCCCAGCCGGTCTCGTTGAGCGAGCGCGGCACCGGCCAGTCACCCTCGACCGGGTCGGTCGCCGGATGGCCCTGAACGCGTCGGTGCACTTCGGCGACCCATGACGTCACATGGGCGACGATCTCGGCGATCGAGTGGACGTCGGCAGCCGGGCGCGCCTCGGCCTGCGCTGCGCTCACGCCGGCGAGCAGTTGGGTGATCGACGGCCCGTGCCAGGGCTCGCCGTCGTAAGCCAGGTGCAGTTCCTCGATGAGGCGACAGGTTCGCGTCGCGGGCATGGAGCCTCCGTTGTTGTACGCCGTGCGCTCCCGATGATCTCATTCTCCACCTGGCGACGTGCCATGACGGCTCGCGCGCTGCACGGCAACGGCCTGATGCGAGCGGCGGGGATCCGCACCGCCCTCCAGCCGCCCGTTCACGGTGTCGAACTGCAGCGCAGCGGCGTAGCCGTAGCGGAGCTCGCCCTTGCGGCCGATCTTGCGGACGTGATGACCACGGGCCGCAAGGTCGTCGAGCACGGCGCCGGGGAAGCGATCCTCGATCTCGACGCGCGCCCGGAGACCCGCCGGATCGCCGGGATCACGCGCGACGAGCAGACGTGGCGCCTCGATTGCCGCCTGCGCCCCGAGCCCGCCGTCCACGTGGCCGAGGATGATGCCGTACACCGATGCGGCAATCCACGCGTTGCCCGCTGCGCCGAGCGCGAGCCTCGGCTTCAGCACGCCGTCCACGTCCTCGCACACGAGCGTCGGCGCGCTCGTGGACGACGACCGCATCAGCGGCAGCAACTGCCCGTACGCGCCGCGCACGGCCCGATAGCCGCGCAGGTGGTTGTTGTACAGAAAGCCGAGCCCCTTGGACACGTAGAAGCTGCCACCCCACGTGGACAGCGTCTGGGTGACGACGATGACATTGCCGGCGGTGTCGCCGATGACGAAGGCCGTGGTGCCGCGGCCGATGCGTTCGCCCTGTCCCTGCCCGGCGGTGTCCACTTCGTCGCCGAATGGCCGAGCCCGCCGCGGGTCGATGCGCGAGAACAGGGCCGCTGCGTGGGCGGGGTCCAGGTGCGGCGCCACCTCGACCGGCCAGAGCGCGGGGTCCGCGATGCGCCGGAGCGGATCGCGCGCCTTCCACGCCTCGATGACGTGATGCAGGTAGTCGGGGCGGGTCTGGACGCGCGCGCCGGGACCCGCCTCGTACCGATCGAGGATCTGCAGCGTCTCGATCAGCGCGGTGCCGGTCGGCACCGGGGGCGGAGCGCCGAACACGCGCAATCCCCGATAGCGGCCGGCAACGGGCGCTCGCTCGATGACCTGGTACTGCGCGAGATCCTCGAGGCCGATGATCCCGCCATTGGCCTCCATGTCCACGGCAATCCGCTGCGCGATGCTGCCGCGGTAGAACGCGTCAGCCCCTTCTGACGCAAGCGTGCGCAGCGTGGCGGCGTAGTCGGGGTTGACGAACCGGTCTCCAGCCCTGGGCGCCCGGCCGTTCGGAAGGTAGATGCGCGCCGCCTCCGGCCAGCGTTCGAGCAGCGCGCGGCCCTCCCGGACCGTCGTCGGCAGCGCCGCGTCGAGCACATGCCCCTCGGCAGCGAGCCCGATCGCGGGGGCGAGCAACTGCGCCCAGCTGAAGCGCCCCGACCCGTAGCGGCGGTGCAGATGGTCCATGCCGGCCACGGCGCCCGGGATGTTGGCCGCCGCCGGGCCATCGCCCACGATGCGGCCCTCCTTGAAGATCGCCTCGTTGGTGAGGGTGGCGTGGATGGGCGATTGGTCCTTGTAGTCGATCACCACGGGCTCGCGCATGCCCTGGCGGAACAACAGCGCCATGCCGTCGCCACCGATGCCCGATGCGTCGGGCTCGACGACCCCCAGCACGAACGAGACCGCCACGGCGGCATCCACGATGTTGCCGCCCTCGGCGAGCACGCGGGCGCCGGCCTCGCTCGCGAGGCGGTGGCCCGACACGACGAGCGCGTCGTGGGAGTGAACCGGCGCGCGCACGAGGGGCTGCCGGCTCACCAGCTCGTCCACGACCTGCTCGAGTTCCCCGCCGGTGCGGGCCGCGACGGCCCGCGGCCGCAACTGATCGCGGAGCGCGTCCCACGTTTGCGCCGACGGCCCGGACGCGTAGTACAGGTCGCGCAGCAGCTGCCATGCGCCGTCGAACGCCTGCGCCCATCGCGACGACGGGGGCGCGGCCGTGCTCGTGACGCGCACTTCCCCGGCATCGGGTGGAAGCGGCGCGGGAATCGCCCGCAGCATGAATCCTCGACCGCGATCGAAGAGCGGTGGTGCGTCGCCCGGCACGCGGGTGGGATTGCCGTTGTAGTCGGGAAGCGCGGGCGGCAGGTCGGCCAGCAGCAGGGTGCGGCCATCAGGGGACCACGCGGGCTGCGCTCGATGTCGCGACACCAGGATGGCGCCTTCGCCGGTCGTCTGGCGCTGCGGGCGGCGCGTCGCCAGCGTGGCGGCACTCGGGACCGGTGACACCCACACCGCGCCCTCGCCGTCGGCGGTCGCGGCATACGCGACGCGTCCGCCGTCCGGGTCCCATGCCGGGTATGCCTCGCGCGACCGCGTGGCCGTGACGCGCCACGGCCGCTCATCGGGCGGCACCGCGGCCTCGAGATCGCCGTCGCGTGCGTCGAAGGGCGCGCCGATGCCGCCGAGCAGACGCACCCAGACGTCGTCGCCGCCGTCCTCGTCCTGCTGGCTGGAGACGTACGCGACACGCGTGCCGTCTGGAGACACCGCCGGATAGAGCTCGTCGGCCGGCGTGTCCACGAACACATGGACGGGCGGCGGCGAGCCCGGCGCCGCGCCATCGACGTTGATCACCATCAGGCCCCACTGGTCCCGCGTGCGCCGCGCGAAGACGATGCGGCCGTCCGGCGTCCAGGACGGATGCCGCTCGTCCTCCGGGGTGAACGTGACGCGGCGCGGCGCGCCGCCGGCGTCCGCGACATAGATGTCGAAGCCGGAGCCGAGGTCGGCAGCGAAGGCGACGCGGCGGCCCTGGACATCCCAGGCGGGATCGCGCTCGACGGCAGCAGGCGTGCCCGCCGGCCAGGCGACGAGAGGGTTCGCCTCGCCGCCGTCGGGGGTCATCGTCCAGAGTTGATCGAGGAGGGAAACCGTTATCCGTGCCGCGCCCGGCATCCACGCCGGGTCGCGCA
>JAEZCY010000157.1 GCA_023429845.1 Acidobacteriota bacterium | reverse complement strand
CTCGTACGCCATGTAGTTGCGAGCGTGATCGAAGAGCGGCGTGTCGATCGCCGACGGTTTCACGAGGCAGACGGCTACCGGCAGCCCAGCCTGCTCGACTTCGAGGCGCAAGACATTCGTGAACGCCTTCACGGCATGCTTGGACGCACTGTAGGTGCCCTGCAGGGGGATCGCGACGTCCGACGTGATGCTGCCGACGTTGATCAGCACACCGCCTCGATCGCCGAAGTGCCGCACGGCGGCGCGCGCGCCGTTGACCACGCCCCACACGTTCACGTCGAACAGACGGCGCTGGTCCGCGACGGGCACGTCGGTGATGCGTCCGTAGATCGAGACGCCCGCATTGTTCACCCACGTGTGGAACGCGCCGAACTCGGCCACGGCTGCGACGACCGCTCGCTCCACCTGCTCGGCGTCCGAGACGTCTGCCGCGCAGGCGAGTGCCGCGCGGCGTCCTCGCGCGGCGCCGTTCAGTTCCCCGGCGACGCGGTCCAGCGCATCCGTATCGCGGCCCACGAGGAAGACGCGCGCGCCGCGGCGCACCGCGAGGCGGGCGGTGGCCAGCCCGATGCCGCTCGTGGCGCCGGTGATCACCAGCACCTGTTCATTGATGGGCGTTCGCTTCATCCGGTGTATCGCTGCAAGGCAGGGACCACGCACGGAAGGTTCACGTTTCGGTGTCGGTCCGGCGGGAACAGACGTCAAGCCGGTGTTCGGAGCGGAAAGGCCGGTGACTGGCGTGTCGCGCCCGAGTACACTGCGTCCGTCCCATGCTGCCTTCGGTGAAGCTGTCCAACTTGTGGCGCGTCATCAGCGACATCGACGTCGACCGCATCCGTGCATCCGCGCGCAAGCCGTTCGAACTGCTCGTGGTGGCCGACGAGGTCGAACTCGCGCATCGCGTCGGGGATGGTCTCGGTGCCATGCCGGACGGGAGCGTTCACCCTTCGGTGGTGGCACTGGCCCCCGCGTCCATGCACCCGCGGACGGTGGCGCCCCTCGTAGTCGTGCTTGCCAGTGCCGATCCCGAGTTGTCGTCGTCGATGAAGGCGGCCGACGAGGTGTGCATCCGGTCGCAATGGCCTCGCCTCACGCTCATCGTCGGGACGGACGGCGCATCCGCCGCGGCACGTCGCGTGGCCGAGCATGCACGCGTCGCGCTCGTCGATCCGATGACGCCGTCGCCCTCGCTGCTGCGCGCCATCGCCGGCATGGTCGAAGGCGACGCCCGCCTCGCCCTTGCTGCCGCCCTGCCGGTGTTCCGACCGACCGTCGCCGAGATGATCGTGGATGAGACCGCGAAGGCGAATGCGTCATTTGCCGTGACTACGGGCCTGGCCGAGACGATCCCGGTACTCACGGCTCCGCTCAATGTCGGCGACATGGTCGTGCTCACGAAGAACCAGCTGATCATGGGGTACAAGATCGCCTTGGCCGCCGGTCGGGACGACGAACCCCGCGCGATGATGTCCGAGATACTCGGCGTGATCGGCGGAGGCTTTCTCTTTCGGCAGATGGCACGGCAGCTCGTGGGGCTCATCCCGGTCGCCGGGCTCGTCCCGAAGGTGGCGATTGCGTACGCAGGCACCTACGCGATCGGACGCGGCCTCACGGCCTGGGCGCTCCGTGGAATCGAGGTCACACCCGAAACACTGTCGCGATACAGCGCGGAGGGGCTCGAGCGCGGACGACAACTGGCGCAGCAGTTCCTGGCGCAGGTCAAGCGCCCGGTGGCGTCCCCACGCCTGCAACGGCTGCGCGGCTGGCTGCCAGCCCGCCGGCAGCGCCCACAACGCGGATCGCGGTGAGTCGATGCACGTCACGCTGATAGCGAATCCGGCCGCTGGCACCGCGCAGGACGGCACGCCCGTCAGCGACGCGCAGGCCAGGCTGCGTGAGTGCGGCCACGAGGTGGTGGTGGTCGAGACGGCGGGCGCGGGCGACGCCGAGCGCCTGGCAATGAGCGCCGTCCACGCTGGCGCCAATCTGGTGATCGCGGCCGGCGGCGATGGCACGCTGAACGAGGTGGTCAACGGGGTGGCGTCGGTGCCTGGCGCGCTGGAGGCGTGCGCACTGGGCATCCTCCCGGTAGGCACGGGGAACGACTTCGCACGCATGCTCGGCCTCGCGGAGACCGAGCACGCGATCGCGGCACTGGTCACCGGGCGGACGCGGGCCGTGGATCTGGTGAGGCTGGGTGACCGCGTGTTCCTGAACGCGTCGGCTGGCGGGTTCACCGCAGAGACGTCGGCACGCGTCACAAGCGAGTTGAAGCAGGCCGTCGGCAAGCTCGCCTATCTCGTGGGCGGCGCGGCGGCCTTCCTCGAGTACGAGCCGGTGCAGACCGTCGTCGAAGGTGCCGGTCGTCGTCTGGAGATGGAACTGCAGTTGTTCGCGATCTGCAACGGCCCCTACATCGGCGGCGGTCACCAACTCGCCCCTGACGCGCGTCCAGACGACGGCGAGTTCGACGTGTGCCTCGTGCGCGCGAGTTCGACGGTCGACTTCCTGGCGCTGCTGCCTCGCCTCTCGTCGGGCGACCATCTCGACGACGACGATGTCGTGTATTTCCGGGCCCGTGAACTGATGCTGACCTTCTCGCGGCCGATCAAGGTGAACACGGACGGGGAAGTGCTCGACGCGTCACGCTGCCATTACGTGATCGCTCCGGGTGCAGTCCGCCTGGTGGCGCCGACAGAGCCCGCCCCATGAGAGAACGGGCCCAGGACCTCGTGTACCACCTGACGGCGCGAGGGCTCTCCGCCGCGGCGAAGGGCGTGCTCGCGCGCCACCGCCCGCTGATCGTCGGCATCACCGGTTCGGTGGGCAAGACGACCACCAAGGACGCAGTCGCCGCCGTGCTGTCGCACCCGTCGGCGCTCGGTGGTCAGGCGGTGCGCAGCACCAGAGGGAACAGCAACGACAAGCTCGGACTTCCTGCCGCGGTGCTGGGCCTGCGTGCATCGCTGACGCTGTCTGGACGGATTGGCCTTCTGCGCCAGGGCCTCAGAGAAGGGGCGCGCCAGCGGGCAGCGGACACCTTCCCGCGGGTGCTCGTGCTCGAGTACGGCGCAGGTTCGAAGCACTCGAACGTGCCCGAGCTCGTGCAGCTGGCACCGCCGACGGTTGCCGTCGTGACGACAATCGGACCGGCGCATCTCGAACGTTTCGGCACCCTGGAAGCGATCGCGGAACACAAGGGCGCGCTCGTGCGCGCGGTGCCGCCCGATGGCCTCGTGGTGCTCGGTGCGGACACGCCGCACAGTGCGGCAATGGCATCCATGAGCGCGGCGCCGGTGCATCTGGTGGCCGGTCGTGGGCGCGAACTGGCGCATGGGGTCGCGCGCGTCGTCGGGCGGTACTTCGGTCTTGCCGACGCCGTCATCGACATGGCGCTCGCCGATGCACCGTCGGTAAGTGGACGACTCCACATTGTCGAAACGGCGCGCTGCACGCTGATCGACGATGCGTACAACGCGAGTCCGCTGTCGATGACGCTGGGGCTGGACACGCTTGCGGAGTCGGCCCGTCCTGGGCAGCGCCGTGTAGCGGTGCTCGGAGGGATGGCCGAACTCGGACCGCAGGGTGTGGCGTATCACCGGCAGATCGGCGCGCACGCCCGGACGCGCTGCGATGCGCTGCTGACGGTCGGGGAACTCGCGCGCGACTATGGCGGCGACCAGTGGTTTCCCTCCAGTGCCGCATGTGCAGCGGCGGTGGATGAGTGGTTGCGCGAGGGCGACATCGTTCTCGTCAAGGGATCGCACTCAGTCGGCATGTCGACGGTGGTGGCTGCGTTGAATCGCCTCCCGTGAACGGCGTCCTCGCCCCGTTGACAGGCCAATTGGGAGTGCCGGAAGGCCCGACGAATGTGCTAAGCTTCGGGGTCGGTCGCGTCGCGCTTGCGGCGCCACGCACCCCTCGCTGTCCCCATCGTCCAGAGGCCTAGGACGCGGCCCTTTCAAGGCTGAAACGCGGGTTCGAATCCCGCTGGGGACGCCAAACTTTCCTGGGCCTGCTCACCAGGCTCCAAGTACCTGAAAAGAGACGTAGTTACGGCGGTTCGAATGAACCGATGGCCGTCGTACGCGATGCCCTCGGGGAAGAACAGCTGCTGCAGCCGCTGCTTGTAATCCAGCGGCGCCTGTACCCACAGATCCGCGGCGCGCGGCAGGATGCGCTCCGCGAACGCCAGGACTCCTTCGACATCGATTTCATCGACCGCCTCGGTGTGGTGTTCGATCTGCGAGAGCGTCAGCTCCTCGCGCAGCTTGTCGCGTTGCCTGGTGTACGTCGGCAGGTCGATCGATTCGGCGTACAGGAAGGCCTCGTCGAGCCTGTCGAGCTTCTTGCGCACGCTCTTCACGCGCCGTTCGACGTCGGCGGTCCGCTCTCTCGCCTCGGCGCACCGCTGTTTCCAGGCGTACAGGATGCGGTCCTTGATCAGCCGCATGTACCCGGGCGTCGGCTGCAACAGCGCGAGTTCGTCGACGAAGGCGCCTTCGAGGACGGCCTTGCTGACGCTGCCGGTGCGACAACGGCCCGGGCAGTGGTAGTACGCGTAGCGGCCGTTGCGTCCCCGTGACCAGCTCCCCGTGAGCGCGCGTCCGCACGTGGCGCATTGAACGAACGCACGCAGCGGGAAGTCCGGGTGATTGCGCTGGCGCGGCGCCACGACCGGCACACGGCCCTCGAGGACGGCCTGGGCTCGATAGAAGGTGGCCTCGGCGATCAGCGGCTCGAAGTCACCACGCGCCGTCACCCCGCACTCCGGGCTGTCGATCTGCCCGATGTAGATGCGGTTTCGCAGCATGTTGCCGAAGGTCTGGGGCGACAGCAGACGGTGGCGTCTCGTGCGCAGGCCGGCCTCCGTCGCGCGGCGGATGACTTCCCTGATGGTGAAGTGCCCCGAGGCCATGTCGTCGAACCCCTTCTTCACCAGCGGCGCGCGCTCCGGATCGGGCACGAGGCTGCTCTTCGACCACTTCGGCGCGTTGAGGTAGCCGAGCGGTGCCTGAAACGTCCAGCGCCCAAGCGTGAGCGCGGCCTTCATGCCGGCCAGCGTCCGCTCCGATCTGACGTCGTTGTCGAACTGCGCGAAGGCGGCCAGCACGCCTTCCATCAGCTTGCCCGTGGA
>JAEZCY010000113.1 GCA_023429845.1 Acidobacteriota bacterium | reverse complement strand
GGCATCGACATCGTCAAGGAGCAGATCCGCGTCGCGGCCGGTGAGAAGCTTTCCTTCTCGCAGGACGACGTGACGATGGCCGGCCATGCGATCGAGTGCCGCGTCAACGCGGAGAACCCCGAGACCTTCGCCCCGAGCCCCGGTCGCGTCGAGGCCCTCTGCCTGCCGGGCGGCCCCGGCATCCGCGTGGACACGTTCGTGCACGCGGAGGCGACGGTGCCCCCGAACTACGACTCGCTGATCGCCAAGGTGATGTCGTATGGCCGCACCCGGGAGGAGGCGATCGCCCGCATGCGTCGCGCCCTCGAGATGACGGTGATCGAAGGCATCCACACGTCGGTGCCGATGCACCTGCGCATCCTGGCCGACCGGGACTTCCAGCAGGGGAACATCTCCACCGCGTTCATGGAACGCTTCATGAACGGGCGCACGTCGGCAGCCCCGCCCGCGGCCTGAGGTCGCGCCCGCCTGACTGCGCGCCGCGTTCCCTCGCGCCTGTATGCCATCGCGGACGCCGATGTCGCCGCGCAGGCCGGCTGGCAATTGCCCGACCTGGCCGACGCGTACCTGCAGGCCGGGGTCCGGTTCCTGCAACTGAGGGCCAAGGCGGCGCCGTCCCGCGATGTGCTCGCCTGGGCCGACGCCGTCGCGCGGCGGGCAGATGCGGGCGTCTGGCTGGTCGTCAACGACCGGGTCGACATCGCCCTTGCGGCGGGCCTGCGGCACGTCCATGTCGGTCAGGACGATCTCCCCGTAAACCAGGCGCGGCGTCTCATGGGGCCCGACGCCGTGATCGGCGTGTCCACCCACACGCGCGCGCAGATCGAGGCGGGCTGTCGCGAGGGTGCCGACTACATCGCGGTGGGGCCGGTGTTCGGCACGCGGACCAAGGACACCGGCTACGCGCCGGTCGGCTTGGCGCTCGTCGAGCACGCACACAAGCAGGCGTCGGAGGCTGGTGGCGTGCCGATCGTCGCGATTGGCGGGATCACGCTGGCCAATGCGGCGGAGGTGATCGGGGCCGGCGCGGACGCGGTGGTCGTGATCAGCGATCTGCTCGTCGGCAATGCTCCCGCGGCGCGCGTGCGGGAGTTCCTGCGCGCGCTCGGCGAAGCCTGAGCCGCGCGACAACCGTCGTCGGCGCCGCCGGCCTGCGGCGCGTCCGTGTGTATAATCGGCCGTCTTTCGCTGCGCGAACGCCACGATCGTGGCGCACGGGCGGGCATCGAGCCTTCACGGCGGTGCCGCCGGAGGGTTCTCAATGTCGTTGTTCGCGACCAAGTCGATCGACCGCATCCGCGCCGAGGCAGCCGCCTCGGGCGAGCACTCGCTGAAGCGGGTGCTGGGTGCGGGCGATCTCGTGACCCTTGGTATCGGCGCCGTGATCGGCACCGGAATTTTCGTGTTGACGGGCCAGGCGGCCGCGGCGCATGCGGGTCCGGCCATCGTGCTGTCGATGTTGCTCGCGGGGCTCGCGGCCGCATTGGCGGGCCTGTGCTACGCCGAGTTCGCATCGACCGTGCCCATCTCAGGGTCGGCCTACACGTACGGCTACGCCACACTCGGCGAGTTCGTCGCCTGGATCATCGGCTGGGACTTGATCCTCGAGTACGCGCTCGGCGCGGCCACGGTCGCCGTGGGCTGGTCCGGCTACGTGATCAGCTTCCTGCACGACTTCGGCATCACGTTCCCTGCCGCGCTCAGCGCGGCACCGGGGACGGCGATCACCATGGCGGACGGCTCGATCGAGACGGCCGTCTTCAACCTGCCCGCCGTGCTGATCACCGTGTTCGTCACGGCGCTGCTCGTGGTCGGCATCCAGGAGTCGGCGCGCGTCAACGCGATCATCGTCGTCGTGAAGGTCGCGGTGGTGATCCTGGTGATTGCGCTCGGCGGCCTGTTCGTCGAATCGGCCAACTGGTCGCCGTTCATCCCGGAGAACACCGGACGGTTCGGCGAGTTCGGCTGGAGCGGCATCGTCCGCGGGGCAGGTGTCATCTTCTTCGCATTCATCGGCTTCGATGCGGTGTCCACCGCCGCACAGGAAGCCAAGAACCCGCAGCGCGACATGCCCATCGGCATCCTCGGCTCGCTTGTCGTCTGCACCATCCTGTACGTGCTCGTGTCGGCCGTCATGGTCGGCCTGGTGCCCTACACGCAGCTCGGGGTCGCCGCGCCGATGGCGCTTGCCGTCGACGCGGCTCGCGAGCAGGGCGCCAATTCCGCACTGTCGCCGCTCCTGAACGTACTGCCGGCCGCCGTCAAGCTCGGCGCCATCGCCGGCCTGAGCTCGGTGATGGTCGTGATGATGCTCGGCCAGCCGCGCGTGTTCCTGTCGATGGCCAACGACGGCCTCGTGCCTGGATGGGCACGGAAGATTCACCCCCGCTACAGGACACCCTACGTGACCACCATCATCACGGGCGTCGTGGTGTCGCTGGCCGCCGGCTTCACGCCCATCAACATCCTCGGGGAACTGGTGAGCATCGGCACCCTGCTGGCGTTCGTCATCGTGTCGATCGGCATCCTGGTGCTGCGCGTCAAGCGTCCCGACATCGAGAGGCCGTTCAAGGTGCCCGCCGTGTTCATCGTGGCCCCGCTCTCGGCGCTGGTGTCGTTCGGGCTGATGGCCGGGCTGCCGTGGCACACCTGGGAGCGGCTCCTGATCTGGATGGCCCTCGGCGTGGTGGTGTACTTCGGCTACGGCTATCGCCACAGTCACCTGCGGCGCAACGAGTCCGCCTGATGCCGGCGCGCGTGCTTGACGGAGCGGCGCTGGCGCGGCGCATGCGTGAGGACCTGCGGCCGCAGGTGCAGGCGTTCACGGCCCGGACGGGTCGCGCGCCCGGCCTGGCTCTCGTCCTGGTCGGTGACGACCCGGCGTCACATGTCTACGTCGGCAGCAAGCGCACCCACGGTGCCGAGGTGGGCTTCAGGGTGGATGTCCACCAACGCGCCGCCACCACCACGCTGGACGAGGTGCTCGCCCTGGTGCGGGAGCTGAACGCCGAGCCCGGGATCGACGGCATCCTCGTGCAGTCGCCGCTGCCGGCGGCGATGGGGTCCGCCGCCGCTCGCCGCGTCTTCGAAGCCATCGATCCTGCCAAGGACGTCGACGGCTTCACGGCGGAGAACGTTGGGCGCCTCGTACAGAACCGCGAGGGGCTCGTCGCGTGCACGCCGGCGGGCATCATCGAGTTGCTCGAGCAGAGCGACATTCCCGTCGCGGGTGCGCGAGCCGTCGTCATCGGCCGCAGCGACATCGTCGGCAAACCCATGGCGCTGCTGCTCCTGCATCGCCACGCCACGGTCACCATCGCCCATTCGCGCACGAGCGACCTGCCGGCGCTGGCCCGTGAGGCCGACATCCTCGTGGCGGCCATCGGCCGTGCCGGGATGGTCACCCCTGACTACGTGAAGCCAGGCGCCACCGTGATCGACGTCGGCATGAATCAGCTCACCGACGAGGCCGACGTCGTCGGCTTCTTCGGCGCAGGCTCGAAGCGGCACGACGCGTGGCGCAGGCGCGGGTCGGTGCTGGTCGGCGACGTGCACCCGGCCGTGGCCGACGTCGCCGGAGCCTTGACGCCCGTGCCCGGCGGCGTCGGGCCGCTGACGATCGCGATGCTGATGCGCAACACGCTCACGGCGGCCGAGCGACGCCTTGAAATTTGAAATTTGAAATTCAGATGGCCGGGGCGTCTGCGCGGTCCCGGAGCCGTCTCACCAGCAGCGCAACCTGGGTATCCGTGTCGGCGAAGCTGCCGTCGGTGCGCACCACGAAGTCTGCGGTCTCGACCTTGCGCGCGATCGGCCACTGCGCGGCAATCCGCTGGCGGGCCTGCTCTGCGTCAAGCCCGTCCCGAGCCATCAGCCGCTGGAACTGCAGCTCAGGGTGGCACGCCACCACCACCACCACGTCGAACTCGGCCGTGCGGCCAGTCTCGAAGAGCAGCGGGATGTCTGCCACGAGCGGGCCGCGGTAGCCGTTCCCGGCCAGCTGCGCCTGCCAGTCCGCGATGCGGCGACGCACCTCGGGATGCACGATGGCCTCGAGGTCGCGCCGCGCCGCGGCATCGGCGAACACGATGGCGCCAAGCCTGCCACGATCCAGGCGACCGTCGTCGGTGAGCACGCCACGGCCGAAGCGCGCCACCACCGCCGCGAGCCCGTCCGATCCAGGGGCGACCGCTTCCCGGGCGAGCAGATCGGCGTCGATGGTCGGGACACCGGCTTCGTGCAGCCGTTGCGTCACGTATGACTTACCGGTGGCGATTCCTCCGGTGAGCCCGACGCGCAGCACGCCATCAGGCATCGGCGTCCTCGGACGGCCGCGCCGGGGCGAGGCGGTCCTCGACGAACGAGTTCCACTCGTGACAGTGCGGGCACCGCCACAGGAGTTCCTTGCTGCGGTACCGGCAGCGCAGGCAGATGTGCGGATCGCGGTAGAACACGGCGTCGCGGCTGTTCGAGACGTAGCGCTCGACCGATGACCTGTCGAGGTTCAACGCCAGCAGGATGTCCCACGCCGCCTGGTGCACGAGCAGCGCGTGGGGATTGGTCACGAGCGCGGCCAGCGTCATCTGCAGCGCTTCGTCGGGGCGCCCGCCGCGCATGAAGTGCCGTGCCAGCGCCAGCCGCGCCCGCCAGTCCTGCGGGTGGTCCATGGCGATGCGGCGGAACAGGTGTTCGAACGCCTCGGCGCGCCCGGCAGCCGTGTAGGCATCGCCCAGGCGATCGGCCACCAGGTGCGCGCGCTGCGGCATCGAGGCCACCAGCCGCTCCCAGACCTCCACCGCGCCGGGCATGTCGCCGGCGTCGCGCTTCACGTCACCGAGGTTCAGGTGCGCGGGCACCACCTCCGGATCGAGCTCGATCGCGGCTTCGAAGTGTCGCCGCGCCGCCGGCACGTCGTGCCGGGCGAGTGCCTGCATCCCGAGTTCGTTCTCGAGGAACGCCTGGATCTGCAGGTGGCGGTGCTGCTGGTGCTCCGGTTCGTCCTCGCGGGCGAGTTCACGCCGGACGCGGTACGCATCGGACCACTGGTTCTGGTCCTCGAACAGCTTCTGCAATTGCAGGAGGGCGTGCTCGTTGCTCGGGTCCAGACGCAGCACCTCGCCGAAGGCCTCGTGAGCGCGATCGACGAAGCCGCCACGCGTGAAGTCGAGCCCGAGGCAGAGCAGGGCATACGTGTGTTCGAGCTTGCTGAGACGCGGGCGCTGCAGGATCTGCTGGTGGATCTGAATGGCGCGGCCGACCTGCCCCTTCTCGCGATAGAGGTTGCCGAGGATCATGTGGATCTCCACGGCCTCCTCGTCGACGCGCGCCGCCTGGCTCAACTCCTCGATGGCCAGATCGAGCTGATTGGCGACGAGGAAGTTCAGTCCCTGGATGTAGTGCGGGGACTGGCGGGCCTTCCGGCGATCGATCCAGCGGCCTTCGTGGAGCTTGTATCGTTCCCACGCCTTGCCGGCGGCCAGGCCGAAGAGGAGTGCGACGAGGGCGGACAGCAGTGGAAAGTACTCTTCAATCACGGGCGTTCGGGGCCTGTACGGTGACGAGCGTGTCCCATCGACCCTGCGCTCGGAGAATGTCCTCGATGAGGGAGCGGGCGGCGCCGCGGCCGCCGGGCCGTCCACTCACCAGGTGAGCGGCGGCGCGCACTTCCGGCACCGCGTCGGCCGGGCATGCCGCCAGCCCGACCCGCGCCAGCACCGGCAGGTCTACCACATCGTCGCCCATGTACGCGATGTCCTCGGGGGGCCACCCGTGCTCCTCCATCAATGCCTCGAGCGTCGCCGCCTTGTCGGTGACACCCTGACGCACGGGATCCATCCCGAGTTGTCGGGCGCGGTGCTGCGTGGACGGCGAGATGCGCGCCGAGATCAACCCGACGATGAGGCCGGCCCGCCGCGCCAGCACGATGGCGGCCCCGTCCTTGATGTCGAAACGTTTCGACTCACTACCGTCCGCGTGCACGATCACGCCACCGTCGGTGAGCACGCCGTCCACGTCGAAGAGCAGCACGCGGATGCGGCACGCCCGTTCGTGGAGGGACGGCGCCAGCGGCGACGGCATCAGCACAACTCCGTTCGCCACAGGTCGTGGATGTGGAGGACGCCTTCCGGGCGGCCGTCGGCGCCGACCACCGGCACCGAGGTGATGCGATGCGTTTCCATCACTTCGAGTGCCTCGCCTGCCAGTACGTCAAGACCGATGGTCACGGGACTCCGCGTCATCATCTCGCGCGCGACACGCCGCGCGACGTCGTCGTCTCGCATCATCAGACGGCGGAGGTCGCCGTCGGTGATGATGCCGGCGAGTCCGTAATCGGCATCGAGCACGCACGTCATGCCCAGCCCCTTGCGGCTCATTTCGTAGATCACGTCGCGCAGCGGTGTGTCCTGAGCGACCACCGGCATCGCGTCCCCGGCATGCATCAACTGCGCGGCGCGCATCAGCCGCTTGCCGAGCGAGCCGGCCGGGTGTCGGTAGGCGAACGCGTCCTGTCCGAATCCCTTGGTCGTCGCCAGCACCATCGCCAGCGCGTCGCCGAGGGCAAGGGCCGCCGTCGTGCTCGCCGTCGGGGCGAGATTCAGCGGGCAGGCTTCCTGGTCCACGCTGCAGTCGAGGCACACGTCGGCGGCGCGGGCCAACGTCGATCCGGGAGCGCCCGTCAACGCGACCAGGGCCGCGCCGAGACGCGTCACGCTCTCGACGAGCCGCAGGACCTCCGGTGTCTCCCCGCCGTACGACAGGGCCACGACGACGTCGTCGGTGGTGACCACTCCCAGATCACCGTGCAGCGCCTCTGCGGGGTGAAGGAAGAAGGCCGGCGTCCCGGTGCTCGCCAGCGTGGCGGCAATCTTGCGGCAGATCAGGCCGGACTTGCCCATGCCCGTCACGATCACGCGACCGCGGCAGGCGGCAAGCAGCGCGATGGCGCGCTCGAACCGTGCGTCGAGTCGCTCGATGAGGCCCGACACCGCGGCCGCCTCGGTGCGCAGCACGCGCCTGGCGAGGTCGAGTTGCGCGGAGCGAGCACCCGAAGATCCGCCGTCCATGGACGTCGACGCCCTCATGCGTGGGCTGCCTCGTGTACGCGCACCAGGCGCGCCAGGAGGTCCGCCAGCCGGTCGAGCCGCAAGGCGTTGCCGCCGTCCGACAGGGCTCGCGGCGGATCGTCGTGCACTTCGAGGAACACACCGTCCACGCCTGCGGCCACGCCCGCGGCGGCGAGCGTGGTGATGTACTGGGCCTGTCCCTCCGTGCGGCCGTCTCCGGCGCCGGGCAACTGCAGGCTGTGCGTCACGTCGAACACCACAGGGACGCCCAGCGACCGCAACTGCGGAAAGCTGCGCATGTCGACGACGAGGTTGTGGTAGCCGAAGGTGGATCCACGCTCGGTCAGGAGGACGTTGGGGTTACCGCTTGCGCGCACCTTCTCGAGCGCATGACGCATGTCGGACGGCGCGAGGAACTGCCCTTTCTTGACGTTCACCACCGCCCCGGTCCGCGCGGCTGCCACCAGCAGGTCGGTCTGACGGCAGAGAAACGCCGGGATCTGCAGCACGTCCACGACGGCTGCGGCGGGAGCCGCCTGCGCCGGTTCGTGGATGTCGGTGAGCACGGGCACGCCAACCTCGGCTTTCACGCGCGCGAGCGTGCGCAGCCCGGCGTCCAGCCCTGGGCCGCGAAACGAAGCGACGGAGGTGCGATTGGCCTTGTCGAACGACGCCTTGAAGATGAAGGGCACACCCGCTGCCCGCGCGACGCCGGCGATGGCGTGGCCGAGATCCAGCGCATGCGCCTCGCTCTCGATGACGCAGGGCCCCGCGATCAGCACGAGCCGACCGGTGCCGTAGGTCACCGGTCCGACGTGTACCGGGTGCACCCGAGCATTATAGGAGGAAGGGCGGACGCCACATGCGTCCTTGCCCCTGAGCGGGCGCATGCGACGGCAGGACACGTGGCGTGCCTCGGGGATGGAGGAGAAACGTGCGCAAACGAGTGCTGATGACGACTGGGGCGTTGTTCGCAGGTTTGTGCGCCCGGTCGTTCGTCCCGATGCAGGGACAGTCGATTCACCACGCCGGGGTGCTCACGCAGGCGTCGTCGATGGGGGGCCCCCGAGCTGCTCACACCGCAACGACGCTCGACGACGGCCGCGTGCTCGTTGTCGGAGGCTTCACGCGCAGCGAGACGGCGCCTGACGCCGAGTTCTACGATGCAACTCGCGGCACCTTCGCTCCGGCGCCCCGCATGCGGACCGTGCGCGTCGCGTTAGCCCGCGCCGCGCCCGGGCGATGACCTAGGCGAGCGTCTCTGCCGGCGTGTCCACGCCGCTGCGAGACGCCGATTTGTGCGCGTGGGCTGCCTCCACGAACCCGGCAAACAGCGGGTGCGGCTTCAGCGGCTTGGACTTGAACTCCGGGTGGAACTGCACCGCGATGAACCACGGGTGCTCCGGCAGTTCCACCATCTCCACGAACTTGCCGTCGAGCGAGCGCCCCACGATCTGCATCCCGTGCTCGGCCAGCGCGGGTTCGTACAGGCAGTTGAACTCGTAGCGGTGGCGGTGGCGCTCGTGGATCACGTCGGCGCCATACACCCGGTGGGCCAGCGATCCGGGCTTCAACTGACACGCATACGACCCGACCCGCATCGTCCCCCCGAGGTCGTCCACCCCGAGCAGGTCGCGCAGTTTGTAGATCACCTTGTCGGCCGTGTCGGGCGCCACCTCCGTGCTGTCGGCGCCGGTGATGCCGCAGACGTTGCGCGCGTATTCGACCGTGGCCCACTGGAACCCGTAGCAGATGCCGAAGAACGGGATCTGGCGCTCGCGGGCCACCTCGACGGCCTTCATCATCCCGCGGGTGCCGCGGTTGCCGAAGCCGCCGGGCACCAGGATGCCGTCGGCGCCATCGAGTTCGCGCTCGCCGCCCTCGGCTTCGAGTGCCTCGGCTTCGATCCACTTGATGTTGACCTTCAGCCGGTGGTGGAAGCCGCCGTGGAACAGCGCCTCGGTCAGGCTCTTGTACGAATCCTCCAGGCCCACGTACTTGCCGACGACGTGGATCGTGAGTTCGTCCTTCGGATTGCGGATGCGCTCGACGAGTTCCTCCCAGCGGCCGGCCGGACGCGGCTCGTTGGGGAGCGAGAGCTGCTTGAGGACGATGCGGTCGATGCCTTCCTCGGCGAGGGCCAGCGGCACTTCGTACACGCTCGAGACGTCGCGCGCCGTGATCACGGCGTCTTCGTTCACGTCGCAGAACAGCGCGATCTTGCGCTTGATGTCGCGCGGCAGCATGCGGTCGGTGCGGCAGACGAGGATGTCGGGCTGGATGCCGATCGACCTGAGGTCCCGCACGCTGTGCTGCGTCGGCTTGGTCTTCAACTCGCCCGCGGTGGTGACGTGGGGCACCAGGGTGAGATGGATGTACAGCGTGTTCTCGCGTCCGACGTCCTGCCGGAACTGGCGAATGGCTTCCAGGAACGGCAGGCTCTCGATGTCGCCGACCGTTCCGCCGATCTCGACGAGCACGACGTCCACGCCGTCGGACACGGCAAGGATGCTCTCCTTGATCGCGTTCGTGATGTGCGGAATCACCTGCACCGTCGCCCCGAGATAGTCGCCGCGCCGCTCGCGCTGAATCACCGACAGATAGATCTTGCCGGTCGTCCAGTTGGAGTTCTTCGACGTGACCGTGCTGGTGAAGCGCTCGTAGTGCCCGAGGTCGAGGTCCGCTTCCGTCCCATCGTCGGTGACGTACACCTCGCCGTGCTGGTACGGCGACATCGTGCCCGGATCGACGTTGATGTACGGATCGAACTTCTGCAGTGTGACCTTGAACCCGTGGCTCTCGAGGAGTGCGCCGATGGAGGCGGCAGCCAGACCCTTGCCGAGCGAGGACACCACGCCACCGGTGACGAAGATGTACTTGACGGGTTTGTGAGGCTGCGAAGTCTGCATGGTGGACATCAGGTAATGGCGGCCGCTGCAAGCACCCGACGCACCCGTTCGAGGTCGTCGGGGGTGTCGACGCCGAGCGCATCGTGTCTCGACTCGACCGTCATGATGGCGTGCCCGTGTTCGAGGGCACGCAGCTGTTCGAGCGACTCACTCAGCTCGAGTGGCGTGGGCGGCATGGCCGCGAACGCCAGGAGGAACTCGCGTCGGTAGACGTACAGGCCGACGTGCTTGTACCAGGTGGCCGGCGTGCCGGGGTCACGAAGGAACGGCACGGCCGCTCGCGTGAAGTAGAGCGCACGGCCCCGCACGTCGGTCACCACCTTCACCACAGCCGGGCTGGCAACCTCCGCCGGATCCAGGATGCGGGCCCTCACGGTGCTCATCGCGACCGAGGCGTCATCCCTGCAGGCAGCCACCGCATCGTCGATCATCGACGGTGCGAGCAGCGGCTCGTCACCCTGCACGTTCACGATCAGCGCGCTGTCGAGCCGCGCGGCCACTTCGGCCACACGCTCACTGCCGGTGCGGTGGTCCGGTGACGTCATCACCACCTCACCGCCAAAAGCGCGCACCGCCTCGAACACGCGCAGGTCGTCTGTCGCGACGATCACACGCTCCACCGACTTCGCCTCGCAGGCGCGACGATGGACGTGTTCGATCATCGGCCGACCGTGTATGTCGGCCAGCGGCTTGCCCGGGAGTCGCGTCGAGGAGAATCGTGCCGGAATGACGGCCACGGCCGTCGCATGTGCCTTGGGATTGGAACCGGCACTGTGCAGCACGCGGAATACTAACATGCCGGTCGGCGCGGGCAGGGAGGCCGCGGGCTGTCGCGTGCGGCCGCCGAATCGCTCGTCGCAGGAGCGTCCCGGCGCCGCAGCGAAGGCCGGCTGTTAGCATGGCGCCATGTCCCGAGCCCTGCTCGCGTCCGGGCTCCTCGTCGCCACGGCGGCCGCCTGGTACTGGGCGTTGCAGCCGCGCGCGCCGCAGGGCAGGGGCGTGCAGGCACGGCCGCACGCCGCGACCGCCCGCCAGGCGGTGCCGGCCGTCGGCCTCGATCGCCTCGACGGGCGCGTCCAGCCACCCCTGCCGAGCGACTCGGCGCGCAACCCCTTCCGCAGCGCATCCAGACGGCCAGGAGCAACTGAGCCTTCGGCGCCGCCTCGGGAACCGGCCCCGCCGAGCGTCCCACCGACGCCGGCCGTCACCTGGCCGCGGCTGGCGCTGATCGGCATCGCAGAAGGGAAGGACGGTGCGGCCATGGCCCGCACCGCCATCATTTCGGGGCCGCGCGGGGTGCATCACGTTCGCGTCGGCGACCAGCTCGAGGACGTCTACCGCGTCGAAGGAATCCTCGAGACCGCCGTAGACCTGCGCCTCGTGCCGGAGGATCGCGTGCTTCGCCTGGCCCTCCGTCCGTGAGCCGGTGCGTCGGCCGCATCTGGCGGAGGCAGGTATAATCGTCGGCGCTCGACCGCGGCTGCGGCAGCGACGCACCAAGTTGGTGCAAGACGCTCGCAGTCACACTGTCGTCACAGGTTACACCCTGTATCGATAGGCTTTTGAACAGGGTTTTCCACAGCTTCTGTGAAAATCGCGCGACGCGCCACAGGGGCCTGACCTAATTCCTTCAACCCTTCAGCCGACACTCCATGCCGCAGTTCACGCACCTCACCGCGCCGAGCGAAGGCGCCGCCATCACCCGGCAGGGCGACGCGCTCGTCGTGCCGGATCGCCCCATCCTCCCGTTCATCGAAGGCGATGGCACCGGCCCCGACATCTGGCGGGCCAGCGTGCGCGTGTTCGACGCGGCCGTCGAGAAGGCGTACGGCGGCAAGCGCCAGGTCGTGTGGTTCGAGGTGCTCGCCG
>JAEZCY010000340.1 GCA_023429845.1 Acidobacteriota bacterium | reverse complement strand
CGGCGGGGCCGGGCCGGGCCCGCCCGCACGCTCCGTGTCGTGAGCCGCAACATCGTCGACACGCCTGCCGCCCCCGGGACCAGCGCCCCTGTCCGGGACTGGCGACGCGTGCTGCTTCGCTACGTGGTGTCGCTGCCGCGCGCCACCGGCGTCGCGGCATGGCGGGCCGCGCTGCGCTTCGTCAACAGCGACAACCTGACGTACGCGTCATCCATCTCGTTCTACGCGCTGCTGTCCCTGTTTCCGTTCTTCCTGCTCATCTTCTCCATCCTCGGCAGCGTCGCCACCGACGAGGTCTCGAGGCTGAAGGTGTTCAACTTCGTGCTGCGCTACTTCCCGAGGCAGTTCGACTTCATCTCGACGCAGGTGGACGCCTTCCGCCTGCAGCGCGTCCAGCTGGGGTTGTTCGCGAGCCTGCTGATGGTCTGGTCTGCCCTCGGCGTGTTCGGGGCGATCACCACGGCGGTCAACTACGCCTGGCGGGTCGAGCGGCAGCCCAACTACTTCAAGCACAAGATGGTCGCGTTCCTGATGCTGGTCGCCGCCGGTGTGCTGATGCTCGCAGCGCTCCTCCTCATCAGCGCCGGCAGCATCGTCGAGGCGCACTGGTTCTCGAGCGTGGTGAGCAACGCTCCGGGGCTGGTGTGGTTGCGCGGCTTGTGGGCACGCTGGGCCAGCACGCTGCTGTTCATCGTCGTGATGGGGTTGATCTTCTACTTCGTCCCCAACACCAACAAGGTGCGGTTCCGCGACGTCTGGCCGGGCGCCATCGTCGCCGGACTCCTGTGGCGCGCGGCGCTGGCCGGCTTCGGCTGGTACGTCCGCGACCTGTCACGCTTCAGCGTGCACGGGACGATCGCCGGTGTGGTGGTCTTCCTGATGTGGGTGTACGTGTCGGCGGTGGTGCTGCTGTACGGAGTCGAGCTCACGGTCGCGTACGCGCAGATCCGCCGCCTGGCACGGCAGCAGCACGACGAGGCGTGACCGCGGCGGGCGCTGCCGCTACCTCGGCGTCGGGACCAGCACCTGCGCCCGGAGTCCCAGTGCGGTCCGTGCACCCTGCGCCACGGCCGCGGCCGCCCGCTGCGCATCGCCGGCCTGGACGAGCAGGACGATGGCGCCGCCAAAGCCGCCGCCCGTGATGCGTGCGCCGAGCACGCCGCGTTGCTGGCGCGCCAACTCCACCATCCGGTCGATCTCTGGCGTGGACACTTCGTAGTCGTCGCGCAGGGAGGCGTGTGACGCGTCCATCAGTGCGCCGAACCTGACGATGTCGCGCTTGCGCAGCGCGTCCACCGCGCCGAGGACCCGTGCGTTCTCGGTGATGATGTGGCGCGCCCGCTTCTGCAGCGTGGGCTCGAGTGCGTCGAGCCGCCACAGGTCGGACTCACCGAGGTCACGCAGCTGGTTCACGCCGAGCGCGCGGGTCGCGTCCTCGCATTCCTGGCGACGTATCCGGTAGCCGCCAGTCGAATGACTGTGGCTGATCCCGGAGTTCACCACGGCGATCTCGGACGTGGGAGGCATGCGCACGAGCTGCCACGACAGGTCGCGCGTGTCGAGGAACAGCGCGTGGTTGGCCGATCCGAGTGCGCAGGCGATCGGATCCATCACACCGATCGGCACTCCGATGAACTCCGTCTCGATACGGCGGGCCAGCCCTGCCAGCACGGCGTCGTCCAGCCGCAGATCGAAGAGGTTGCGCAGGCCGCGCAGCACCGCCACCGAGAGGGACGCGCTCGAGGACAACCCGGCGCCGAGCGGCACCTCGGATCTGATGACTGCATCGAAGCCGCTCACCTGGTGGCCGGCCGACCGGAGCACCGCGGTGGCGCCCTGCACGTAGTCGGCCCATCCTCCGGTCCGCGCCTCCTCGCCGACGACATAGCGGGCCTGCTGTTGCTCGAGCGCGACCGCCGCACTCCAGAGCCTCGCCTTGCCGTCGGGGTTGGCCGCCATCGCGACCACCGTCGTTTGCGGGATCACCGTCGGCAGCACGAAACCGCCGGAGTAGTCGGTGTGTTCGCCGATCAGGTTGACGCGTCCCGGGGCCTCGCCCATGACGGTGGGGCGATGGCCGAAATGCCGGATGATCTCGTGTTGCGGGATGTGAGTCACAGGCGAGACGGCGCAGTCAGGACGCCGGCTGGAGATTGCCGAGCGCCTTCAGGATGGCTGCCGCGAAATGTGGCACGTCGTCGGCCTTGCGCGCGGTGATCACGCAGCCGTCCTCGACGACCGGGCGGTCCACGTAGCGGCCACCGGCGTTCTTGATATCGATGGCAATCGATGGCCAGCAGGTGATCGTGCGACCCGACACGGCCTTGACCGAGATCAGGACCTGGGCTCCCCGGTCGATGGCGGCCACCGGCTTGCAGCCGGCCAGCATCTCGCGCACCAGATCGGTCATCGCATGGCGCATGCGCATGCGATCCGGTGCGTGGCCGCCGGGGATCACCACCGCGTCGAAGTCGCGAGCGTGCGCCTTGCCGGCAGCAAGCTGGGCGGCAACTTCGAGGCCCTTCCGGCCTCGGTACAGCCGCTCTGCAATAGGCCCGACCACCACGACCTCCACGCCGGACGAGCGCAGGAGGTCGCTGGTGCCTGCGACGTCTGCGTCTTCGAACTCGTCCTCCACCAACAGGGCCACGCGCTTGCGCCGTTCGACGGTCACCGTACTCTCCAGGGCCAAAATATTACATCAGGCTAAGATGCCCTGATGGCCAATCGCCTCGGAGGTGAGAGTAGTCCGTACCTCCTCCAGCATGCGGACAACCCCGTGGACTGGTACCCGTGGGGCGGCGAGGCGCTCGCGCGCGCACGTGCCGAACAGAAGCCGATCTTCCTGTCGATCGGTTACAGCACGTGCCATTGGTGCCACGTCATGGAGCACGAGTCGTTTGCGAGCGCCGAGATTGCCGCGATGCTCAATGCGCACTTCGTGAGCATCAAGGTGGACCGCGAGGAGCGGCCCGACATCGACCGCGTGTACATGCTCTTCGTGCAGGCCACGACCGGGCAGGGCGGCTGGCCGATGAGTGTGTTCCTCACCCCGGACCTCGAGCCGTTCTACGGCGGCACGTACTTCCCGCCGACGACGCGTTTCGGACGCCCGGGCTTCCTCGAGGTGCTGCAGGAGATCAGTCGCGTCTGGCGCGACGAGCGTGAGCGCGTTACGGCCTCTGCCGCGACGTTGACCGAGCGCCTGCGCGAGGCCACACGTCCGGAGCCGCAGGCCGACCGCGGCGTCGTTGTCGCACCGCCCGAGGCGCTGGACGAGGCGCTGAAACAGTACGTGCAAGCCTACGATGCGCGCTTCGGCGGCTTCGGCGCTGCGCCGAAGTTCCCGCGCCCCGCCGAGTTGCTCTTCCTGCTGCGGCAGTCGGCCCTGTCGGGGAACCCGGAAGGGCTGGAGATGACGCTCGAGACGCTGCGCGCGATGGCCACGGGTGGCATGCGCGACCACGTCGGGGGCGGTTTCCATCGCTACTCGGTTGACGCGTTCTGGCGCGTCCCGCACTTCGAGAAGATGCTGTACGACCAGGCGCAGATGGTGATGGCGCTGCTCGAAGCGTCGCAGGCATCCGGCGATCCGTTCTACGCCTCGGTCGCCGAGGACACGCTCGCCTACGTGGCGCGCGAACTGACCGGGCCCGAGGGAGGGTTCTTCTCCGCCGAGGATGCCGACAGCGTGCCGCCCGACGAGGCGGACGCCCCGCATCCGCGCAAGCTCGAAGGCGCGTTCTATCTGTGGAGCCTCGAAGACGTCACCGACGCGGTGGGCGAGGCGCTGGCGTCGCTGGTCGTTGCGCGGTTCGGCCTGCTGCCCGACGGCAACGCGTCCGATCCGCAAGGAGAGTTCCGCCGCCGCAACGTGCTCTACGTAGCGCGCGACCTCGAGGATCTCGCCGCAGAGTTCCGGCAGCCGATCGACGCGGTCATTCGCGACCTCCGCCAGGCGCGGCAGCGGCTGCACGCCCACCGCCGTGAGCGTCCGCGTCCCGCGCTCGACGACAAGGTGCTCACGGCGTGGAACGGGCTGACGATCGCCGCCTTCGCGAGGGCAGCGCGGCAACTGCAGCACCAGAGCGGGCAGGCGTCCGTCTGGCTGCGCGCCGCCGAGCGTGCGGCGCAGTTCCTTCGCGACAACGTCTGGCATCCGAACGAGGGGCGCCTGCTACGACGATGGCGGGCCGGCGAAGCGGCCATCGACGCATATGCGGAGGATTACGCGTGCCTGGCGTACGGTCTGCTGGAGCTGTTCGAAGCCACCGGCGACGCGTCGTGGCTCGAGTGGGCGCGAGACCTCCAGGCGCAGCTCGACGACCGGTTCTGGGATGATGTCGCGGCGGGCTGGTTCTCGACGAGCGGCGACGACCCGACGGTGCTGCTGCGCATGAAGGAGGACTACGACGGCGCCGAGCCGGCCGCGAGTTCGGTGGCGGTGGCAACGCAGCTGCGCCTCGTGCATCTGTCTCCCGATTCCGCAGCCGTCACCCGCATCGAGCGCACCCTTGCCCGTGGTGGCCTGTCGATCGGCCAGGCGGCTCGGGCCGTGCCCTTCATGCTCGCCAACCTCGCGACGTACCACGCCGGCGTGCGCCAGATCGTCGTCGTGGGGCCGCCAGACGACGAACACACGCGCGCGCTGCAGGCGGTCGTCGCCCGCCACTACCTGCCGTTCTCGGTCGTCGTACCCGTGACGCCGGGGCATGAGCAGGCCCGCCTTGCGCACCTGCTGCCGTTCCTGGAGCGGCTGACGATGCGCGACGGGCGGGCGACCGCATATGTATGTGAGGGCTTCACCTGCCAGGCGCCGACGAGCGATCCCGAGACGTTCGCGCGCCAACTCGGAGGATTGGTGTGACGTCGATGCCGGAAGCAGGACGCGCCGACAATGACCAACGTGAGCGCGCGCTGGAGATCATCACGCTGTCGGTGGACGACGGCCGCGCCGCCGAGGACGGCGGGGCGACGCGGCTGGAAGTCGTCCGAGACATCCAGGAAGACGGCCTGACGCCGTCCCGGGAACTCGTCGAACAGCTGCTGAATCGAGTCAGCATTCCGTTACGCGTGATGGTGCGGCCGCGCAACACGTTCGTCGTGGACGACGCGGCGCATCGCGACGAGATCGCGCGGGATGCCGCGCGCTTTGCCGACCTCCCGGTCGACATCGTCACGGGCTACGTCCGCGCGGCGGCGGATGGATCGTCGGCACTCGACATCGAGGCCCTGGCGC
>JAEZCY010000305.1 GCA_023429845.1 Acidobacteriota bacterium | reverse complement strand
GCGTCGTGGTGGCGAGCGGATTTGCCCGCGGGGTCGACGCCGCCGCTCACCGCGGCGCCCTCACCACGGGGTGGTCGCTCGCCGTGCTCGGCTGCGGCCTGGACGTGGCGTACCCGAGCGACCATGGCACTCTCCGGCAGCAGGTGGCTGCCTCCGGCCTGCTCCTGAGCGAGTTCCCTCCGGGCGTCGCGCCTCAGCCGCACCATTTTCCGTTGCGCAACCGCACCCTGAGCGGCCTCTGCCACGCCGTGGTCGTCGTGCAGGCGGCCGAGCGCAGCGGCTCCCTGATCACCGCCCGGATGGCGCTCGAGCAGGGCCGTGAGGTGATGGCGGTGCCGGGCGACGTCCGGACCGGCGTCAACGCCGGTGGTCACGCCCTCATCCGCGACGGGGCACGTCTGGTGGAACGCGCCGCCGACGTCCTCGAGGAACTGGGATGGCTCCCTCAGGCTCCTGGCAGGGACGGCTCTCCGAGCCGTCCATCTCCGGAGCCTCCATCGCCGCACGACGCGTCCCTCCCAGCCCTGCTGGCGAGAGAGGACGGCATGACGCTCGACGATCTGCTCAGGGAGACCGGGCGAAGTTCCACGAATTTGCTGGGTGAGTTGCTCGATCTCGAGCTCGCGGGCCTCGTCCGACGCGACGCTGCCGGCCGGTTCCTGCCCCCAGAACGGAAGTGGTAACGTAAAGTCCGCAACGCAATGTCCAAGCCCCTCGTCATCGTCGAATCACCCGCCAAGGCCCGGACGCTCGCACGCTTCCTGGGTAACCAGTACCGCGTCGAGGCGAGCGTGGGGCACGTGCGCGACCTGCCCGAGAACGCCAGCGAGGTCCCCGCCGGGATCAAGGACAAGCCGTGGGGTCGCATGGGCGTGGACGTGGACAACGGCTTCAAGCCGTACTACGTCGAGTCGGCGGATCGGAAGCCTCGGCTCCGGGAACTGAAGGCGGCCGTCAAGGAGGCCTCCGAAGTGCTGCTGGCCACCGACCCTGACCGGGAGGGCGAGTCCATCAGCTGGCACTTGCGCGAGGTGCTCAAGCCGAAGGCGCCCGTCAAGCGCGTCGTCTTTCACGAGATCACCGAGGAAGCGGTGCGCGATGCGATTGCGCACGCCCGCGACATCGACCTCAAGCTCGTGGACGCGCAGGAGAGCCGGCGCATCCTCGACCGGCTGTACGGCTACATGCTGTCGCCGGTGCTCTGGAAGAAGGTGCAGACGGGCCTCAGTGCCGGTCGCGTCCAGAGCGTGGCCGTGCGGCTGATCGTCGAGCGGGAAGAGGAGCGCCGCGCCTTCCACCGCAGCACGTATTGGGACCTGGCGGCGCGCCTGCAGGCGCGCGACACGCAGTTCACGGCGACCCTGGTCAAGGTTGGTCACTCCCGTGTCGCCACCGGCAAGGACTTCGACCCGGCGACGGGTCTGTTGACGGGTCGCAACGCCCGACTGCTCGACGAGGCCGCTGCCAAGGCGATGCGCGATGCCCTCGGCGGCCGGCTGCCCTGGGCCGTGACCGCGGTCGAGGAGCGTCCGACGACACAGAAGCCGTCGGCGCCGTTCACGACCTCGACTCTCCAGCAGGAGGCCAACCGGAAGCTCGGGTTCTCCGCCGATCGCACGATGAGCGCTGCGCAGCGGCTGTTCCAGGACGGCGTCATCTCGTATCACCGCACCGACTCGACCACGCTGAGCGAGAAGTCGCTCCGGGAAGCCGCCAAGGCGATCAAGGGGCTCTACGGCGACACCTTTTACGGGGGGCCGCGGCAGTACCAGACGAAGGTCAAGAACGCGCAGGAAGCGCATGAGGCCATCCGGCCCACCGACTTCGAGCAGACGCCGCAGTCGCTGCACCTGCCGCCCGACGAGGCGCGCCTCTACGACCTGATCTGGAAGCGCACCGTCTCCTCGCAGATGGCCGAGGCGCGGCTGCTGCGCACGACCCTGGAGATCACGGCGACCGGCGCCGACGGCACGCCACACGTCTTCACGGCGTCCGGCAAGGCGATCCAGTTTGCCGGCTACCTGCGCGCCTACGTCGAGGGCAGCGACGACCCGGCCAGCGAACTCGGCGACCAGGAGACCATCCTCCCGAAGCTGTCGGTCGGCGACCAGGTGACCGCGCCGGGGCAGGGGCCACTCACGCTGGCGGGACTCGACCCCAAGGCGCACGAGACGGTGCCGCCGCCGCGCTATACCGACGCGTCGCTCGTCAAGCGACTCGAAGAGGACGGCATCGGCCGCCCGTCCACGTACGCCTCCATCATCCAGACGATCGAGCGTCGCGGGTATGTCTGGCGCCAGGGCAAGGCGCTCGTCCCGAGTTTCACCGCCTTCGCCGTCGTCCGACTCCTCAAGGAACACTTCGGGCAGCTGGTCGAGCTCGGCTTCACCGGTCGCGTCGAGGAAGACCTCGACCAGGTGTCCAACGGGACGCTCGATCGGACGCAGTTCCTCGAGCAGTTCTACAACGGGCAGGACGGCTGGCCGGGGCTCAGGCACCTCGTCACGGGTGAGGACCGCATCGACTATCCGGTCACCGAACTGGGGGTCGATCCAACGTCCGGACAGAAGGTCGTCATCCGCATCGGACGGTACGGGGCCTACGTGCAGACGGGCGATGCCAACGCGTCGATCCCAGACGATGTGGCGCCGGCTGACTTCACGATCGAGCAGGCCCTGCGACTGCTCAAGGAGAGAACCCAGGGGCCGCAGAGCCTCGGCACCGACCCGGCTTCCGGACTGCCGGTGTATGTGCTCACCGGGCGCTTCGGGCCGTACGTGCAGCTGGGTGAGCCTCCGGAGAAGGGCAGCAAGGAGAAGCCGCGCCGCGCCTCGCTCACCAAGAACGACACGCCGGACGCCATCACCCTCGAGCGGGCGCTCGAACTGTTGTCGCTGCCACGCACGGTGGGGCACGACGCAGAAGCCGGCGAGGACATCATCGCCAATTTCGGGCGATTCGGTCCGTACGTGAAGCGAGGGGATGAGTTCCGCTCCCTTGGCGCGGACGCCGAGGTGTTCACCGTCACGCTCGAGCAGGCCATCGAGCTCTTCAAGCAGGAGAAGAAGGGACGCGGGCGTCGGACCACCACCCGGACGGTTCTGCGCGAGGTCGGCGTCCACCCGGAGTCGAGCGCCAAGGTGGAAGTCCTCGAGGGCCGGTACGGACCCTACGTCACCGACGGGACGACCAACGCCTCGGTGCCCAAGGACGTCATGGTCGATGCGCTCACGCTCGAGGAAGCGGTCGGGCTGCTGAAGGCGCGCGAGGGTGCCCCAGCCAAGAAGGGCCGCGGCCGCGCACCCGCAAAGCGCACCGGCAGCGCCACGACACGCAAGCGCGCGGCGAAGCGTCCCGCGTAGTCAGGGCCACGACGTGGTTGTCACAATCATCGGCGGCGGGCTCGCGGGCAGCGAGGCCGCGTGGCAGGCGGCGTCGCGCGGGGTCCGCGTGCGGCTGCACGAGATGCGGCCGGTGCGGCCCACCCTGGTTCACCAGAGCGACGGCCTCGCCGAGCTCGTGTGCAGCAACAGCTTCCGCGGCGACAAGCTGGACAACGCCGTCGGCGTGCTCAAGGAGGAGATGCGCCGGCTGGGCTCCCTCGTCATGCGCTGCGCGGAGGCCCACCGCGTGCCCGCTGGAGCGGCGTTGGCGGTGGACCGGGCACATTTCTCGCGAGCGGTCACCGAGGCCATCACCTCGCATCCGCTCATAGAAGTGGTGCGTGAGGAAGTGCCCACCATCCCGTCCCCGGGCGCCACAGGAGGGCCCGTGATCATCGCAACGGGACCGCTCACCTCCGACACGCTTTCCGAGGACATCGCCCGGTTCGTGGGTGCCGAGCACCTGTCGTTCTACGACGCCATCAGTCCCATCGTGCTCGCGGAATCGATCGATCGTTCGATCGTCTATCGCGCCTCGCGCTGGGGACGCAGCATCCGTGGCGAGACCGCTGGGGCAGACCACAGCCCGCAGCCTGAAGCCCACAGCCTGCCTGGGCCCAGTGAGGCGCCTGCCGGACGAGGTCCGGCAGCGATCTCCGCACCCGGTCCTGCCTGCGGTGTGGACGACGGTGAGGGCGACTACCTGAACTGCCCGATGACCCAGGACGAGTACCGCGCATTCCACGATGCGTTGCTCGAGGCCGAGTCGGCAACCATCCGCGATTTCGAGAAGGCGCAGTTCTTCGAAGGTTGCCTGCCGATCGAAGTGATGGCGCGGCGCGGCGCCGACACGCTGCGGTTCGGACCCATGAAGCCGGTCGGCCTTCCGGACCCGCGTACCGGTCGCATCCCCTTCGCCGTGGTGCAGCTGCGGCAGGACACGATCGCCGGTGATCACTTCAGTCTCGTCGGCTTCCAGACGCAGTTGAAGTGGGGCGAACAGGCGCGCGTGCTGCGCATGATCCCGGGTCTTGCCGGCGCCGAGTTCGTGCGCTTCGGCATGGTGCACCGCAACACCTACATCAACGGTCCCACGGTTCTCCGGCCGACATGGCAGGTGCGTTCGCGCGACGACTTGTTCTTCGCCGGGCAGGTGTCCGGAGTCGAGGGGTACGTGGAATCGGCAGCGTCAGGGCTCCTGGCCGGCATCAACGCGGCACGCCTCGCGCTCGGACAGGCCTGCCTCGAGGCGCCACGCGAGACGGCGCTCGGCGCGCTGGCCTACTACGTCTCGCACGCGGAAGCGAAGCATTACCAGCCGTCGAACATCACGTTCGGCATCATGCCTCCGCTCGCAGAACGGCAGGCGCGTCCGGGGCGGCGCGCCGGCGGGCCGGGCCGCAAGGAGCAGCGCAAGGAGGCGCTCGCCACGCGCGCGCTGCGCGCCATCGACGCGTGGAGGGCCTCGGTCGAGGCGGTCGGGGCCACCGCCTCGTCGTAATGCCTCGCAATCGCGCAGTGGCGGGCGGCGGCCGTCCCCCGCGCGCGGGTCGGCGCGGCCCTCAGGCGCCTGTGCGCGACGTGGACGCCGCCTCGCCGCTGCGCGAGGCGATTCGCGCCTTCACGGAGTTCCTGGCCCTCAACCGCAACGCCTCGGAGCACACGGTGCGCAACTACGAGGCGGATCTCGTGCAGTTCCTCTACTTCCTCGGCGCCTCGACGGCGACGCCGCGGCACGAGCTCACGCCGGCCCACGTCACGGCCGACGCCATCCGCGGCTTCCTGGGCGAACTCCACGCGCGCGGCAACGCCCGTGCCTCGGCCGCTCGTCGCGTGTCGGCCATCCGCAGCTTTGCCCGGTACCTGCGGCGGGAAGGGGTGCGCGACGACGACCCGGCCGCGCTCGTGGCGAGCCCCAAGCGCGAGCACCGCGTGCCGCAGATCCTGTCGGTGGACGAGGTGACGGCTCTCATCGAGACGCCCGACACCTCCACGCCGCTCGGCCGCCGCGACCGCGCGATCCTGGAGCTGTTCTACGCGTCGGGGCTGCGTCTTTCCGAGCTGGTCGACCTGGACGTCGAGGACGTGAACCTCTCGTCGCGCATGGTGCGCGTGATGGGCAAGGGCCGCAAGGAGCGGCTGGTTCCGTGCCACGAGCGCGCCGCGAGCGCCATCAAGGTATGGCTGAAGGACCGGCTGGCGCTTACCGAGCGGCGCCTCGGGGACGCGCAGAGCATCGCGGGCGGTGGCAGCGTGAGGGACGCCACGCGAGTCGCCGTGGGCGACGGCAGCCGGGACGTGAAGCGGCGCGCCGCAGCCCGAAGGGCGGAGGCGGAGCCCCTCTTCGTGAACTACCGCGGCACGCGCCTCACCTCGCGCAGCGTGCATCGCCTCGTCACCCGGTACGTGCGGCTGTGCACCTCGCGCTACGGCATCAGCCCGCACGCGCTGCGCCACTCCTTCGCGACGCACCTGCTCGAGCGCGGCGCCGACCTGCGCGCCATCCAGGAACTGCTGGGGCACGTGGAACTCGCCACGACGCAGCGGTACACGCAGGTCAACGTGCAGCACCTGCTCGACGTGTATCGGGCCGCCCATCCGAAGAGCAGGATGGGCGACTAGGAGCCCGTGGGCGCCGAGGCTACATCACCATCGGCGAGCCGGCCATCGGCATGCGGCGGGCGCGGGGGAAGTCGATGCCGAGCGTCTTGATCTTGTAGTTCATGACGCGCGGGCTGATCGACAGCAGTTCCGCGGCATCCTTCTGTACCCAGTTGGCCATCTTCAGGGCCTCGATGACCGCCTGCCGCTCGATCTCCTCGAGCGGGATGCCCTGCGGCGGAATCTTCACGGCGGTGGCCGGGCCGTCATGGTCCGTGGTGCCGGACCCGCCGAGCCGCAGGTCGTCGGCGTTGATCAGGCGTGCGTCGCACAGCAGCGCGGCGCGCTCGATCGTGTTCTCCAGCTCGCGGATGTTGCCCGGCCAGTTGTAGCGCATCAGCAGCTTCAGCGCGTCGGGCGTCACGCCTTCGATGCGCTTCTTCAACTCCACGGCAAATCGCTTGATGAAGAAGTTCGTGAGCGCCGGGATGTCCTCCTTGCGGTCGCGCACCGGCGGCATCTCGATCTGGACCACGTTCAGGCGGTAGTAGAGATCCTCGCGGAACTGCCCCTGCTCCACCATCGTGGCCAGGTTGCGGTTGGTGGCGGCGATGAGTCGCACGTCCACGCGGATGGTGCGCGTGCCGCCCAGGCGCTCGAACTCGTGCTCCTGCAGCACGCGAAGGATCTTCGCCTGCGTGTTGGCGCTCATGTCGCCGATTTCGTCGAGGAACAACGTGCCGCCGTCGGACTGCTCGAACCGGCCGATGCGCTGCTTGTCCGCACCGGTGAACGCACCGCGCTCATGCCCGAACAGCTCCGATTCGAGCAGGTTCTCCTGGAGAGCCGCGCAGTTCACCTTGACGAAGTTCCGCGCCGCGCGCAGGGAGTTGTGGTGGATGGCGCCGGCGATGAGCTCCTTGCCGGTGCCCGTCTCGCCGCTGATCAGCACCGTGGTGTTGCTCTTGGCCACCTTGCGCACCACGTCGAGCACACGCTGCAGCGCGCCGCTCGCGCCGATGATGCTGTCGAACTGGTAGATCCCGCCCTGCTCGTGCCGGAGGTAGTCCACCTCGTTGCGGAGGCGCCGGTGCTCGAGCGCCTTGTCGATCTTGACCTCCATCTCCTCGATCTCGAACGGCTTGGGCACGTAGTCGAAGGCGCCGATCTTCATCGCCTCCACGGCGGTGTGCACGGAGCCGAACGCGGTCATCAGGATGACCGCGGTCTGCGACTGCAGCGCCTTGGCGGTGCGAAGCACGTCGAGGCCGTCGCTGCCGCCCATCTTGAGGTCGCTGAGCACGACGTCGAAGTTGGTCTCGTGCAGGCGCTCGATGGCGACGTTGCCGTTGGCGGCCTCGGTGACCTCGTGCCCCGCCTCGACGAGGGCACGCGCGAGAGCGCGGCGGAGAGAATCGTGATCGTCGGCGACGAGGATGCGGCCCATGGGAGATTCAGGAAATTTGCAATTGGAGATGTGAAATTGGCCGAGATGACGGGAGCAGCGCTCCCGTCATATCGGCCTGGGCCCGCCCGGCGCCCCCTCATCTGGCAGGCGCACGGGCGCAGGCTCGAGTGAGGGCGCGAGCGGCAGCAGCAGCCGGAAACACGTGCCGACTCCGTCAGCGCCCGGCAGCACCTCGATACGACCCTCGTGCGCGTCGATCACCTTGCGGACGATCGCGAGTCCCAGTCCCGACCCGCGTGGTTTGGTCGTGAAGAACGGATTGAAGATGCGTTCCCGCATCGACTCCGGGATTCCGGGCCCATCGTCGGTCACCGTGACCGCGACGCCGGGCCCCTGCGGGTGATCGGGGGCGTGCGGCAATGGCAAGCGGTCGAGGGCGGCGGCCTGCACCACGAGTCGCCCGGTGCCGTCGAGCGCCTCGAAGGCGTTCGTCAGCAGGTTCGTGAACACCTGACGCAACTGGTGACCGTCGCCCAGCACCGGCGGCAGGTCGTCGGGCACATCCACGGTAACGGCCACGCTGCGCCGCGGCACGAGGCTGCCCGCCATCAGCAGGGAGTCCTGGATGATGGCCGCCACCGACACGTCCTCGGCGTGCAGTCGCACCGGGCGCACGAAGTCGAGCACCTCGAGGACGATGGCGTTGGCCATCTTCGCCTCGCCGATGATGTCGGCCAGCATCGTCTGGGCTTCAGGGTTGTCGGACAGCCGGCGCTTGAGCAGCCCGGCCATCACCTCGATGCCGGCGAGTGGATTCTTCACTTCGTGCGCAATGGCGGCCGCCATCTCGCCAAGCGCGGCGAGCCGATCCCGGAGCCGCTCGCGCTCCTCGAGTTGCTCGACGCGCGTGAGGTCGCGGAAGAAGAGCGCGGCGCCGGAGACGTAACCCAGGCCGTCACGCACCAGTGAGAGGGTGAATCCGATGGAGCGGCCCGTGCGCGCCAGCTTCACCTCGGCGCGGTTGGGCAGCGGATCGGTGCCGAACGCGCCTTCGAGGACGCGCACCATCTCCGGTACGTCGGCGAGGACCTGCGTGATCGGCCGGCCGATGTCGTGGGTGCCCGGCAGCATGTCCAGCGACGCGTAGGCCGCGTCGTTGATGGCGACGAGACGACCATCGCGCCGGATGACGATCACGCCATTGCGCATCCCGGAGATCAGGTCACGGTAGAACCGCTCTGGCACGAGCTCGTCGCGGTGCACAGACGGGTTGGCTGGCGTCAGGTGACGACCTTCGGGCGACGACGATTTCTGGTGGTGGGAAAGCATGGCCTCCGCATCGCATTACATTCAAGGTGCATGCCGATTACGGAAACGCACGAAGACGCCAGAAATGTTATCGGTGAGGCGTCAGTCGTCCATATCGTTGGATGTCTGAACCCGGCGGGATTGTGATCGGATGACGAAAATTGTAGCCGGCAGGTGTCACCGCAGGCGAATGGGCTACGGCGCGGGTGGCGCGGCCTCGAGGAGTGCTTCCCACTCCGCCATGCGGTCGCCCACTTCCCACATGAGGGCCTGATGCCGGTCCACGACGCCCCTGGACGCCGCGAGGTCCTCGTAGAACCCTGCCCTGGCCATCTCGGCTTCGAGCGTCTTGATTTCCCGTTCGCACTCGGCGATGCGGCTCTCCACCCGCGCCACCCGCTCCTGATGCGCCTCCCAGGCGCGACGGACGCGGCGCTGCGCGGCTTCGAGCCGCTTCCGCTCTTCGCGGTCCTGCGGTGCGGCCGTGGAC
>JAEZCY010000294.1 GCA_023429845.1 Acidobacteriota bacterium | reverse complement strand
GTCCAGGCCGACGTGTACGGGCAGGCGGTCGAGACCGTCCAGGCCGAGGAGGGCGCGGCGTATGGTGCGGCGCTGCTGGCCGGTGTCGGCGCGGGCGTGTGGGGCACGGTGGACGCGGCGTGCGACGCCGTCGTGAGGGTGGCCAGCCATACGCAGGTGGACGAGGAGGCACGCGCGGTGCTGGCGGAGCGCTACGCCACCTTCACGCGGCTGTACCCGGCGCTGCGCTCGCTGCGGACGCCGGGCCGCTGGGTCAGGTCTGACCCCGACGCCGACGTCCCGCAGGTCTGACCCCGGAAGCGACGTCTGGCAGGTCTGACCCCGGAGCGACACGCCGCAGGTCTGACCCCATCCCTCTCGCTGGCCGTCCCGTGCATAATACGGCGCATGCCTGACGCCTACACGCCACGACCTGAGCACAAGTTCACGTTCGGCCTCTGGACCGTCGGCAATGTCGGACGCGATCCTTTCGGCGAACCGGTCCGACCCCCGCTGCCGCCCGACGACGCCGCCCGCCTTCTCGGCGAGGCCGGGGCGTGGGGCGTCAACCTGCACGACAACGACCTCGTCCCCATCGACGCCACGGCCGCCGAGCGCGACCGCATCGTCGCCTCGTTCAAGCGGGCGTGTGACGAGGCGGGACTCGTGGTGCCCATGGCCACGGTCAACCTCTTCAGCGACGCCATCTTCAAGGACGGCGCGTTCACGGCCAACGACCCGCGCGTGCGCGCCTACGCCGTGCAGAAGACGATGTCGGCCATGGACCTCGGCGCGGAACTCGGCGCCGACATCTTCGTGCTGTGGGGTGGACGAGAGGGCACCGAGACCGATGCCTGCCGTCGTCCCGACGAGGCGGTGAAGCGACTGCGCGAGGCCATCGACTACCTCTGCGAGTACAGCCTCTCGCAAGGGTACGGCTACCGCTTCGCCATGGAGGCCAAGCCCAACGAGCCCCGCGGCGACATCTACATGGCCACCACGGGCAACTACCTGGGGTTCATTCCGACCCTGGCGCATCCCGACATGGTCGGCGTGAACCCGGAGGTCGCGCATGAGACGATGGCCGGCCTCAACTTCACGCATGCCGTGGCGCAGGCCTGGGAAGCCGGCAAGCTGTTTCACATCGACCTGAACGACCAGAACCCGGGCCGCTACGACCAGGACTTCCGCTTCGGCGCGGCCAACCCGCGCCAGGCGTTCTTCCTCGTGAAGTTCCTCGAGGATGTCGGCTACGACGGTCCGCGGCACTTCGACGCCCATGCGTACCGCACCGAAGACTACGACGGCGTCAAGGCCTTCGCGCGCGGCTGCATGCGCACGTACCTGATCCTGAAGGAGAAGGCCGCGCGCTGGAACGCCGACGCGGAGATCCAGGCGCTCGTGCAGGAGGCGCACCGGGGCGAGGCATCTGTCGGCCGCTTCAGTGCCGACGCCGCGCGCGCGCTTGCCAATCGTTCGTTCGACCGCAAGGCGATCGCCGCCCGCGGACTGGCCTACGAGCAGCTCGATCAGCTGACGACGGAAATCATCCTGGGCGTGCGATAGCTCCGGCCAGCGCTAGCCGTCGGGCAAGGCCCGACGGCTACAACTGCGTGATGGCTGACCCGCCGGTCCACCGTACTGCGTGATCGCTGGCCCACCGGTCCGCCGTTGTCCGTATCGCTGTCCCAGCGGTTCACTGCCCGCTCACAATCCGATCGACAACCCCGCCGACACATGCACGGACGGGGCGCGTTGGTCGCGCAGCACGACGCCGTCGCGCAACCAGACGACGCGTGCGTCGGCGCGCAGCGCGACCCGCCGCGCGAACCCGCGACTGCCAGGGGCCACGGCGACCCGCACACCGCCGCCGCCGTAAATCACCGCCCCCGTTTGCGCCGTCGTGCGGAACTCGTCGAGCTGACGCAGATACCCGCCTCCGGCAGCCACGAACGGCGTGACGCGCCGACCCGGCCAGCGTCGCTGCAGAGCCGCGTCGACGGTGACCTGCGTCAGCCTCGATGCCGCGGTGACGTCGGCGGCGCCCTCCACGTCGCCCGAGATGTCCACGGCGAACTCGGGACGGGCGTGGCTCGCGCCTCCTTCGACGAACCATGCCCGCGACAGACGCACGCTCAGCCGTGCTTCGACGATGGGCGCCGTCCTGATGCGCGCGCTGGTCGTGAACAAGGCGGACCGCCCGCCCGCGGGCACGTCATTGGTCAGCATGTCCGCACGCGTCTCACCCAGGTCGGCGCCGCTGAACACGCCACCCAGGACTGCGAATTCGATTCGCGGCGCTCCTCTGGCGACACCTGACATCGACGAGCGCACCGTGTCCGACCCGTCGGTCTGGGCGTGCGCGAGTCCCGCAGCGGCGAAGACGCATGCCATCGTGGCGCAGCCGACCGTGTGCACGATGCTCCGCCGAAGGCCGAAGGCCGACCTGTCCGCCGTAGCCTTGGCGAAGGCGGAACGACGCAACGCCAGCCTCACTTGCCTGGCACCTCGATGCGCACGTCCGGCACGTTGCCACCCGTCGGTACGAACACCGTGCGCGGTGCGAACGACACCCGGAAGTCCACATCGACGCGCGGCACGTCGATGAAGCTCTCCACATCGCCATCGTCGAGGGGCTCGACCCGGAGCACGACGGGCCCGGGCTCGATGCCCGCCAGCACGAACGCACCGGTGTCGTCGAGCGTGAACCCGCCGATCAGCGCGCCGGTGCGGAGGTGCATCGCAACCACATGCGCGCCGAAGACGCCGAGCCCGCCTTTCGTCACCCGCCCAGACACGCTCCCCGTGTCCTTGCGGAACGACTGCTCCGGATAGACGTCCGAGATGCCCGCCACATCGTCGGGCTGCAGGCGGCGTCCGTCGAGGTTCCCGGGAGCGAACGCGATGGGAAACATCACGGCGCCGGCGGAGAGGACGCGGCGTCCCGTACCCACCGTCTCGGTCTCGCCGAGCGCGCTGTGTCCGAGGCCGTTGAGATGCCCGATCTCGTGCGTCGCGATGCTTTCGAGATCGAATCGTCCGGCCTCGCCGCCGGGGGCGACAGACCACGGAAACGCCGCGTTGAAGAACACGTCGGCTTCGAGCAGCGTCCCGGTGATCACGTCGATGGTGTAGCTGGTGGCGCCTAGCGTGCGGTCCAGCTCGGGTCGGTCGGCAAAGGCCAGCAATGTGACGCCGTCATTGTCGGACGCTTGTCGATCAGTGACGCCGATCTGCCTGAAGGCGATCGTGGACGACGGCACTGCCTCCCAGGTCGCGAAGGCCCGCGCCACCGCGTCACGGAACTCGGTCGCTGACACGCCGCCCGCACCGCGCGCCCCGACCATGTACGACACCGGCTGGCCGTCCGCCCAACGCAGCACGACGGAGCGCCCTGCGATGGTGTAGCCGAACTTCAGGTACGCCGATGTCGGGATCGTCGCGAGCAGCGCCAGCGCCACGACGAGTGGCACCGTCCGCAGGAGGGGCCGCGGCGCGCGACGCAGACCCGACCGATCAGCCGCAACGGGCAATCCTGCCGTGTGCGGCGTGCTGGTCATCGTGGGACACCCGCGAGGAGGCCCTGGACCTCACCCGCGAGATCGGCAAGGCGGCGGGGTATGCGCGACGCGTCGCCGCGCCTCGTCGTGTCACGCGCCGGCGCGCTGACGAATGTCTCCCCCGTCTGGGCCTGCATGGTCCGCAAAGCGCCCTGGTGCAGGCCGATCACCGCATACCCCCCACGCGGGTGCGGCGCGAGGAACCAGACGAGCCTGTCACCTGCCGACACCGTGGGCACGCCGGGCACGCGCGTGGCGTACCGGCCCACCTGGCCGCCGGCCAACCGCACGTAGAGCGTCTCGTCGGCCGCGCCCTTCCACGCGGCCGCGACGCGAACGAGCACGAGGCGCTCGGCGCCGTCGGCCGCCACCACGTGGCGCACATCGACGACCGTCGCATCGACGATGAGCGCGGCCGCACCGGTGAGTTGCGGCAGCGACATCGGCACGACGACGGAGGCGTGGAGTGCCGCAGGAGGGCGCACCAGCACGACCGACGCCAGAATCGCCAGGAATACGCGTGCGCGCCTCATGTCTGCCCTTTCCCTGCGATGCTCAGGACGGCCGCGGCCGCGCGATCGGACGCGCCGGGTCCACCGAGCGCTTGCACGACCCCTGCCAGGGCCGCGCGCACATCCGCCGTCCGTCCCGCATCACGAAGGTAGCCGAGCGCTTCCTCGCACACGCGCGCGGCAGTGAAGCCGTCCTGAATCAGCTCTGGCACGACGCGACGGCCCGCGATCAGGTTCACCATTCCGAACGTGTCGACCTTCACGAACCGACGCCCCAGGCGGTACGTGAGCGGCGACAGGCGATACACGATGACCATCGGTTTGCCATGGAGCGCGGTCTGGACGGTGGCGGTTCCCGATGCCGTGATCACGACGTCGCTGGCGGCGATTACCGCATCGGTGTCGCCCTGATGCACGCCGATCGGCAGGTGGCTCGCGCCCACGGACGCGTACAGCGCATCGTCGAGTCCAGGGGCCCGCGCGACCAGGAACTGGATGTCGGGCTCGGCCTCGCGCAGCAGGCGGCAGGCGTCGATCAGCACGGGCAGCGTGCTCGCCACTTCGTTGCGGCGGCTGCCGGGCAGCAGCGCGATCGTCCGGACGTCGTGCGACAGTCCGTGCTGCGTCAGCAGCGCGGCACGGGGTTGGCCCACGTCGATCAGGTCGATGAGGGGATGGCCCACGAATTCCACCGGCACCTGGGCCTGCTCGTACAACGCCTGCTCGAACGGGAAGATGACGAGCACCTTGTCGGCAAAGCGCTTGATCACCTGCATGCGGCCGGGGCGCCAGGCCCACAGTTGCGGACCGATGTAGTAGACGACCGGGATGCCGCGGGCGTGGAGCGCCTGTCCGAGCCGGAAGTTGAAGTCCGCGAAGTCGATGGCGACGAACACGTCCGGCCGCCGACGCTCCGCTTCCCGCACCAGCGCGCGGTACATCTGCCACGTACGCGGCAACGTGCGGAGCACTTCGGACAGGCCCGTCACCGCGAGGCCTTCGTAGGAACCGAGCAGGGTGCCGCCGGCCGCCGCGAGACGCGGCCCGCCGAAGCCGAACACCTCCACGCCGGGTTGCTGGCGGCGGAGCGCGGACGTGAGCGCGCCCGCATACAGGTCTCCCGACGGCTCCCCGCAGGAGATCATCACGCCCGGCATCGCGGGCTAGCGTCCCTGGACCGGCGAGCGCGTCGGTGCGGGCTTGCGCTGCAGCGACGGACTCGTCAGGTCGAGGTCGCCGATCGACAGCACCTCGACGTCGTCCACCCCGACCGCCTTGAGCTGCGGCAGCACCGCGCGGGCGTCGCCCACCAGCACGACCGACAAACGACCGGGCCTGACGAACTGGCGCGCCACGCGCTGGATGTCCTCGCTCGTGACCGCATTCACGCGGTCGCGATACGTCTCGAGGTCCTTCACGTCGAGATCGAAGAACAGCAGGTTGAGCACCTGCAGGGCGATGTCGTCGGCCGTTTCGATACTCAGGGGAAAGCTGCCGGCGAGGTACGCCTGGGCGCCCATCAGTTCGCGCTCACCCACCGGCTCGCGCACGAGGCGCGAGAACTCGTCGATCACGAGCCGCAGCGCCTCGCCCGTCGTCGAGGTCTGCGTATTGGTCTCGGCGATGATCGAGCCGGCCTGCTTGAAGGCGTCCATGTCGGCCGACGCGCCGTACGTCAGGCCCCGCTCGGAGCGCAGGACGTTCTGCAGGCGGTTTGCGCCTTCGCCGCCGAGGATCTTCGTGGCGAGGTTGAGTGCCATGTAATCCGGGTGCTTGCGCGGGATCGCGACGTGGCCGGCGCGAATCTCGGTTTGCACGGCGTTGGGCCGGTCGACGAGCACCACGCGCCGCGTGGCTTCCGGCAGCTCCATGGCTTCGATCGCCGGCGTGTCGCGCGCCTGCCACGAACCCAGTGCGCGAATGACCCCTGCAAACGCCTCCTCGGGTTGCACGTCACCGACGACGGCGAGCAGCGCGTTGCCAGGGGCGAACCAGGTCTTGTGGAACTGCACCAGGTCGTCCCTGGTGATCGCGGGCAGGGACTCCGGCGTGCCGTTGCCGGGCAGTCCGTAGGGATGGAACCCGTACACGAGCCTGTCGATCACCGCGTCGGCCACGAAGTCGGGGTCTTGCATGTTGACGCTCATCGCCGAGAGCGCCTGCTGGCGGATGCGATCGAGTTCGTCCTCGGGGAACGACGGCGTCTGCACGACCTCCGACAGCAGGTCGAGCGCGAGATCGAAGCTGTCCTTCAGCACCAGCACGTTGACGAACGACAGGTCGGTGCCGGCGCCCGACCCGAGTGCCCCGCCGACGTAGTCGATGGTGTCGGAGATTTCCGCGGACGAGCGCTTCGCGGTGCCCTGATCCAGCAGCGCGCCGGCCATCGCCGCGATGCCGGGTTTGTCGGCCGGGTCCTGCGCCGAGCCGGCCCGCACCAGCAGACGCAGGCTCACCGCCGGCTGCTCGTGCTGCGAGACGACGACGACACGCAGCCCATTGGGCAGCGTTTGGATCTCGTAGGGCGGGATCTTGACGTCGGACGCCTGCAGCGGGCGCGGCGGCCGCTCCTGCGCGCAGAGCGGCGAACTCGCGGCGATGAGCAACCCGACGAGCAGCACCAGGGCCGGCTTCACTGTGCGCAGCATCACTGGACTCCCCCGGCCTGCCCCTGCCCGCGAGGCATCACCGTCAGCACCATCCGCGACTGCGGCGTGAAGTACGTCTTCGCCACACGCTGGACGTCGGCGGCGGTGATGTTCTGGAAGATGTCGAACTCGCCGTCCGCGGTGCCGATGTCCCCCTTGTGCAGGACGACCGCGTGCGCAAGGGCGGTGGCTTTCTGCTGTACGGTCTGGCGTCCGAGCACGTAGTCGCGGGCGAACTGATTCTTGCTGCGCTGCAGCTCGCGCTCGGTGATCGGCGCCTGCACCAGCTTGTCGAGTTCCTCGATCAACGCGTCGGCCACGGCCTCGGGCTTGTGCCCGGGCGCGACGATCGCCACCGTGTAGAACAGGTTGGGATGCTCGATCAGGTTCGCCTGGCCGAACGCCGACAGCGCGAGCCGCTCCTTGTACACGAGCCGCTCGTAGATGCGCGAACTGGTGCCGTCCGACAGGACCTTGGCGGCGATGTGCAGCGGGTAGGAGTCCGGGTGGCCGTCGTAGGTGATCGGATAGGCGACCACCACCGCCGGTAGCGGCCAGTCCTCCTCGATCACCTGGCGCAGCTCCTTCGTCCGCCTCGGTTCGGCCGGAATGCTGCGCGGTACCGTGCCGGCGGGCTTGGGCACCTTGCTGAATTCCTTCTCGACGAGATCGCGCGTGATCGCCGGATCGAAGTCGCCGGCGATGACGAGCACGGCATTGTCCGGTCGGTAATACGTGCGGTGGAACTCGCGCACGTCCTCGATGCTGGCCGACTCGAGGTCGGCCATGCTGCCGATCACCGGGTGCTTGTACGGATGCGTGGTGAACGCGTTGTCGTAGATGATCTCGGACAGGCGGCCGTAGGGCTGGTTGTCGACGCGCTGCCGACGCTCTTCCTTCACGACCTCGCGCTCGGTCTTGAACGTCGCGTCCTCGACGCGTAGCGACGCCATGCGGTCGGCCTCGAGCCACAGCGCGAGTGGCAGGAACTGCGCCGGCATGGTTTCCCAGAACACCGTCGTGTCTTCGGTGGTGTAGGCGTTGCTCTGGCCGCCCACCGACGCGATGTAGGAGGTGTGCGCCTCGGGCTGCACGTTGCGGCTGCCCTTGAACATCATGTGCTCGAACAGGTGGGCGAAGCCGGTGCGCCCGGGCTTCTCGTCCTTGGAGCCCACGTGGTACCAGATCTGCACGTGCACGATCGGCGTCGAGTGATCCTCCAGCAGGATGACGCGCAGGCCGTTGGGCAGCGTGTAGTCCTCGAACTGGAACTTCGCCGGACGGACCGACGTGGCCTGGATGGAAGTCTCGAGCGTCCCGCCGGCGATGCAGGCGGCGAGCGCGGCGGCCGCGACGGGCCGGACGAACGTGCGTGGCATTGCGTCGATTATGGCAGGCCCGCCCCCGGCCTCCAACGCAATGGGACGAGCCGGCCGCCGATCTCCGTCGGGACGGGGCGGATCGTCCGTCTCAGGGCACGGCGTCGTCGGAGCCTTCGTCGGACGTCGCGTCGGGCGGCGCGGCCTGGAGCGCATCGAGCCGTCGCTGCAGCTCGCGGACCTGTTTTCGCAGCGCAGGAAGCGTCCGGAAAATCGCCGACGCCTTCAGCCAGTCGCGATTGTCGATCGCCGGGTAGCCGGAGACGAACGCCTTGTCCGGGAGCGAGTTCGGGATGCCGGTCTGGGCCGTGGCCCGCACGCCCTCGCCGATGGTGAGATGCCCCGCCACGCCGACCTGTCCGGCGAGCACCGTGCCGGCCCCGACGCTCGTGCTGCCGGCAATGCCCACCTGCGAGACGAGAATCACCCGTTCGCCGAGCTCGACGCCGTGGCCGATCTGCACGAGGTTGTCGATCTTCGAGCCGGCGCCGATCACCGTGGCGCCGATGGGCGGACGATCGATGGCCGTCGAGACGCCGATCTCGACGTCGTCGCCCACGACCACGGTGCCGACCTGCGGGATCTTGGTCATCACGCCCCGGGCATCCGCGGCAAAGCCGAACCCGTCGCTGCCGATCACCGCGTGGTCCTGCACGACGACCCGCTGCCCGAGCGTCACGCGTTCACGGATGCTGACGAACGCGTGCAGCACGCAGTCGTCACCGATCACCGCGCCATCGCCGATGCTGACGTGCGCGCGCACGATCGTCCGGGCGCCGACCACGACCCCGGCGCCGAGGCACGCGTAAGGACCGACCGACACGTCGTGCCCGAGCACGGCCGAGGCGTCCACGACGGCGGTCGGATGCACGCCCGGCGGCGGCGCCGCCTGGGGGTGGAGCACCTGCAGGGCCCGCGCGAACGCCAGGTACGGATTGTCCGTGCGCAGCGCCGCCACACCGGGCGGCACGGCCACGTCGTCGCCGGCGATCACCGCAGACGCGGTCGTCGAGGCGAGCGCCCTGGCATACCTGGGATTGGAGTAGAAGGAGACGTCCCCCGGACGGGCGACATCGAGCGAGGCCACGCGGGAGATCGACAGGTCGCCGTCGCCCTCGAGGCGGCAGGCGAGTCGTTCGGCGAGCTCACGCAGCGTCAAGGCAGCGGGAGTGTAGCACGCGCCTTCGCGCTTCGCGCTCCGGCGCGCAAGCGCCCGTGGCATCGCGCTTAGGATAGAAATCGACAGTGGCGTCGCTTCGAGG
>JAEZCY010000298.1 GCA_023429845.1 Acidobacteriota bacterium | reverse complement strand
CCCCGCCCCCCGCCGGCCGCTGGGCCGCCCCGCGGCCGCCTTCAGCCGCTCGACTCCGCCTCCGGCTCGTCTCGCGGTCGAATCCTGCCGGGCGCACAAAATACTTTAAAATCAATCACTTACAAGGCAGTTCTCGGCTTCGAGCTCCAATCGTCCGTCTTGCACGACGCGAGGGCCGAATGGCAGGACGTCGACACGTCCGCCCGAGCCATGTAGAAGTCGGTGCGGAGCGCGAGAGCGCGTGAAGCCGAAGTCGACGAGCCGGTCCTTGAGCGTCTCGAAGTCCGCGAGGCTCTCGACGGTGACGGTCACGTCGGCATCATTGGTCATGCGCGCGGGTCGCACGTCGAGCAGCAACTCGGGCACGAGGGCGCCGACGACGGCAAACGGAACGCCGAGCGTCCGTAGGCCGTGTTCGAGGTCCGCCACGACCGGAAGGAGCGCGGGCTCAAGCCGCGGCATCGCGCAGCACCCTCGGGAGCAGGAGTTCGGCGGCCTCCAGGGCTTGACCGGTTCCGCGGTAGCGCAGCTCGGCGTACGCGAGCAGGTCCGGGGCAGCAGGAACCGCGGCACCCTCGAGCGCTGGCATCGCCAGTGGCCCTGGCGGCTCGATCACGACCAGGTTGCCGGCGCGTGCGGCCGGTTGCGCCAAGAGGGCCTTCTGCACGTCGCGAGCGTCGAAGAGACGAATCGGAGCATAGATTTCGGTCTCATCAGTACGGAAGTAGTGGCTGCGCAGGCCAGCGGCATCCGCGCCGGTCAGGGCCCATCGCTGGTCAGCAACCCTTTGCAGGCGTTCCCACAGCTGCGGCTTGTCATCAACGCGGACCTGGAATCGTCTCTCGGCGAGGTTGGGACGGAGTGCCTCGAGATACGCCTGCACCCAGAGCGCGACGAGTCCTGGCCGGTCAGGCAACGTGCGCGCACCTTTCTGGCTGCGCAGGAGCCCCCTGAGCGTGAGGTCGTTCAGGCACTTCGCCACAGTGCCCAGCGCAACGTCGGCCTCGTTGGCAACGGCGCGGTACGGTGCATTTACAAGATCCGACCGCACGAGCAGCGCCATGACCGTCTTGACCCAGCCCTTGTGGGGGCGCGCCGGAGCCGCGGCACGTGCCGTCGGTGGCCGCCGCCCTTGAACGTGCACGAAATGTCCCGGTGCATCGATGTGCGCGTTGCCGGCGAGATCGATGTAGTCGATGCCGGCGCGCTCGAGGAGGGCACCTTGCTGCTCACGGACGTGAGGCGCGAGCAGGAGGATCCGGGCGCCGGCGTAGGTTTGTGGCAGCGCGGCTCGCCAGCGAGTCAACTGCTCGGCGACGATGGCCGCATCCAGGTGACGGAAGTGTCGCCTTTCCTCGACGAGGTAACGGATGGTCTTGCCGTCGAGGCGCAGGCTAAGGAGTCCGTCGAAGTGAGGCAGGGGCTCGGCGGGCGCGGCCAGTTCGGCCTGCGGCATCCACATGGCGAGCGTGGGGCGGTACACCTCAAGATCCGCAGCAGGAGCGGGCCGAGCCATGTTCAAGACGATAGCATGTTCATTAATAATGAACAGCGGGAACGGCTGTTCCTCACGCTTGCAGCCGGGTGAGCATTGGTGTGGCTGGGGAAGGGCGCGCCACGGCCGAGGTTGATTGACAATTTACTGACAATCCGCGGCGGCTCGGGGTCGTCGCGGTTGTCTCGAGTTGACGCAACTGCTTGAAAAAACGAACGGCCGGGGGTCTCGGGTGGTCTCCTGCGCTGCCATTTAGAGTTTCTCGGAGCCAAAGGTCGCAGGTTCGAATCCTGCCGGGCCCACCATGCACGCCACGCGTGCAGGGTCGCCGCGGCCGCCTTCAGCCGCTCGACTCCGCCTCCGGCTCGTCTCGCGGTCGAATCCTGCCGGGCCCACCATGCCTCACGAAACCCGTAAACTCGATACTCACAACGACTTGCGGACGGCGTTGTTGCGCCTGATCGTGCACCACGATGGTGCATTTTCGAAGGCCAGATCTGCGTTGACCGACAAATGACCGACAAATCGAGGGGGCTCGAGGCCGTCTCGGGTGGGCGCGCCGCGCGACATCCAGTCCTCGATGTCGGTCATGGTGAATCGGCAGCCCCGCACGCCGAATCGACGACGCGCCCGCTGTCCGCAGTTGTAGGCGCGGCGCACGGTCTCTGCGTGGCAACCAACGATCTCACCGACGACTTGTAGTTGCTTTAGCGCGGATGAAGTTGGGAGGTAAGGAATTCCAGTGGGGAAGAGGTGCCGAATTTCGGCGGCCGGTCAGCGGATTTCGAACCACCGATGAAGCCCCCTCCCAATGGAATCCTGAGCCGGTCCATCGACAGGCGGATGCGGCGCAGCGGATCGACGATCAGCAGCACGGCCGCCAGCGAGTCCATGGTGAACCCGATGATGATGATGGCGAGCATCGGCCAGTTGAAGCACTTCATCTGTCGAGGTGGAGAGTTAACGATCAACTGACCGATTACGTCCTGTGCCAACGGAGGAATCGTTATGATCAGGGCTTCATTGCGTCTCGTTGTAGCAGTTCTCCTGGTGCTTGGAGGTTGGGCTGCAGGCGCCGCTCAGTCGTCGGACCCAAGCTTCGAGATCGTAGTGAGTGCCCCAGCGGGCGAGACGACTATCCAGTGCCTTCGGGGCTGTCGCCTCGCATGGGTGGAGCGAGGCGTCAATCCGAACGCTCGGCCGAACTCGAACTTCACATTCAGATGCAGTGGAGCGACGAGCCGATGCTCGTCGGCAAGAGTCGGAGGTTGGATTACTCCCTAGCCTCAGGCTGGTGCTCCAGCAACCTCCAGAGTGTGCGTTTGGCACAACAGAGAGGCGGCACGCCCGGCGTTGACAGCACACAGAGCGCCGGCACGCGCAGGCCTGGCAACTGCCGCTGCGCTTTGCCTCTCGAAGCACCCGTCAGCGCTCTAATACGCCTGACGCGGTTCACGCCCGGCACTCAGCAGCGCGGCGAGCCGGGCTCGCGCTCGAAGCGAGCGTAGACGAATGGCTGCACCGCGCCCCACGGCGTCCGGTGGTCGTGGCGCATTGCTTCGACCAGACGGAAGGCGCTGCCCAATTCCGCCGCCAGCGCGTCGGCCGAATAGCGTGCCACCGGCAGCCCGCTGCAGCGCTCCGGCCCGTCGGGTGCAAAGGTGGCGATGATGACGGCACCGCCTGGCTTGACGGTGTTGAGCACGTGCGCCCGGTATCGGGCGCGCTCCTCGGCTGTCGTCAGGAAGTGAAACACGGCACGGTCATGCCAGATGTCCATCGGTTTCAGGGACCATGAGCCCGTGACGTCCGACTCGATCCACGTGAACGCGCCGGCAAGCTCGCCCAGCCGCTCCTGTGCCCGATGCAGTGCAGCGCCCGAGACGTCCAGCACCGCGAGGCAATCGAGCCCACGCGACGCCAGGACGTCGGCCAGCCGTGAATCGCCGCCGCCGACGTCGAGCACGCAGGTGTCGGGCCCCAGACCCGCGGCCTCCATCATCTGCAGCGACATCGCCGGCAATGCTTCGAACCAGCTCACGTCCTGCTCGCCCTTGGTGGTGAAGACGGTTTGCCAGTGCTGTCTGCGGTCCATGGGTCTACCTTCTTCAGCTCCGCGCACGCTCCGAAAGCCTGCCAGCTCACGCGTCTGTGCGATCGTCTCCTGCTCCGCCCGCATGCCTCACGCGCTCTCGCGGATCCGACCGAGTGCCGCCTGCAGGCGACGCTCAGCGTCCTCCGCGACCGGTCGCAGCGCTTCGCTCTCCACGACCTTGAACATCGTCGTGGGTTGCGCGATGGAGACGACGCTGCCGCCGTCCTCTTCCCACACGCAGACGTTGCACGGCAGCAGGAGACCGATGCCCAGCTCGCTCTGCAGTGCACGGTGCGCAAGCTGCGGATTGCACGCGCCCAGGATCACGTAGCGTCGGAAATCCGCGTCGAGCTTCTGCTTGAAGGTCGCCTGCACGTCGATCTCGGTGAGTACGCCGAAGCCCTGCGACTTCAACGCCTCGACCGTGCGCGCACGTGCGTCCTCGAACGACGTGCCAGGAAGGTGCGCCGTATAGCCATAGGCAGGGTCACTGTTCTGAGCGTGCATGGAGCCTCCTTATCGGGGCGTCGTCCCCTATCCGACCGCCGCCCTCATCGACGTGCCCGTACCGCCGCGGCGCTGCGACGCGTGCTCTGGAGCCGGACAGCCGGCGCCGCGACGCTGGCGTGTGCGGCACCGCACATGATGTCGCACAGCACGAAGACGTCGTTGTTGAGCAACGTGTACCGCACGAACAAACCGTCCTTGCGGCGGGCGACGAAGCGCAGGGTGTGCAGCAGCTGCAGATGCTTGGAGAGGTTGGCCTGGTTCAACCCCGTGTCTTCCACGAGTTCGCCGACGGTCCGTTCGCCGTCGCGCAAGGCATTCAGAATCCGCAAGCGGGCGGGCTCGGCCAGCGCCTTGAAGCGTTCCGCAATCTCGTCGAATTGTTCCTCACGAACCTTGGCCATCTGCAGTGTCCCGTCGTCAAGGGTGCGCGGGTGAGCCCGGCGCCGACTGCTCCACGGGCAGCCCGGCCGCCTGCCACTCGCTGAATCCGCCGGCGAGGTCAACAACGGGCGTGAAGCCCTGCGCGTCAAGCAGGCTGGCAGCGATCGCGGAGCGCGTCCCGCCCTGGCAATGCACGGCGATGGGGCGGTCCTTCGACAGTGTCGGCGCAGACGCCTGCAGTTCACCGAGCGGCACGTGGCGCGCCCCCGGGACGTGACCGGCCTCGAACTCCTGGCGCGAACGCACATCGAGCACGTCCATCGCACCCCGGTCCAGGTTCCCCGCGACGGTCCTCGCATCGATGTGTGCGATCCGACTGACCTGCCGGCCTTTCGCCTGCCACGCGCCGAGCACCTCCGTGCCGGCGTAGCCGGCCAGTTGGTCGAGGCCAACCATCGCCAGATCCCGGACGGCGTCGGTGAGGCATTGCCCGCAGCCGTCATCGACGATGAGGTAGAACTCCCGCGTGTAGGGCACCAGCCATCCGGCCCAGGTCGTGAAGGCACGATTGAGCGGGATGTTGATCGTGCCCGGGATGTGCGCCGCCCCGTACTCCGCCGCTGGTCGTGTGTCGACGATCACGGCGCCGGCGCTGAGGCGCGCATCGAACTGATCGACCGTGAGCCGCTTCGGGTGCTGCCACGCTCCCAGCGGACGCGGGCCTTCCTTGTTGACGCGCTTCATCTTGGCGAAGTACGCCGGCGCATCCGGTTGCCCGTCCAGGACACGGCGGACGAACTGGTCCTCGGTCATCGGCTGCAGAGCCCAGTTGGTCCGCCGCTCGTAGCCAAGTGTGCTCTGGGGCAGCGCGCCGATCCCCTTGCCACAGGCGGAGCCAGCGCCGTGGCCCGGCCAGATCTGCAAGTGGTCGGGGAGCGGCACCAGGCGCTTCAAGCTGGCGAACAACTGCCGGGCGGCGCCCTCCATCGAGTTGGCGACCTTTGCCGCACGCTCCAGCAAGTCCGGACGACCCACGTCACCAGCAAACAGGAAGTCGCCCGTCACGGCGGCGAGTGGTTCGTCGCTGACGGAGGTGTCGGTGACGAGGAAGGTCAGATGCTCAGGGGTGTGTCCTGGCGTATGCATGGCGCGCATGCGTACCGACCCGACGTCGACGAGGTCACCATCCTTCAGGAGGACCGCCCTGGCCTCGGCGGCGAACGCGTACTTCCACGCCGCGTCACCCTCGTCTGACAGGTAGAGCTGTGCCCCCGTATGCGCGGCGAGTTCGCGACTGCCCGACACGTAATCCGCGTGGATGTGCGTCTCGGTGACGTGGGTAATCGTCAGGCTGTCGGCCGCAGCAGCCCGCACGTACTGATCGACATCGCGATTGGCATCGATCACGATGGCCTGATGCGTGTCCGTGCAGCCGATGAGGTAACTGGCCTGCGCAAGCTTGGGATCGTAGAAGCGTTTGACCGAAATCATGAGGAGCACTCCCGCGGGTCACACCAACACGTCGATGAGCACGAAGGCGGCTACGCCGAGTAACAAGAATCCGAATCCGCGGCGGAGCCGTGACGCCGGCAGGCGACGCGCCACGCCGACGCCGGCGACGGCGCCGACACTCGCAACGCCGGCGAAGCCCAGCACGAAGCCCCACCGCACGGGTACGGCGCCCCAGTACGCCGTCAGGGCTGCCACCGCATTCATGGCGATCAAGACCAGCGAGGTCCCCACGGCGGCATGCATGGGCACGTGCGCGAGCAACACCAGGGCCGGCACGAACAGGAAGCCGCCGCCCACGCCGACGAGACCAGTCAGCGCCCCGATGCCTATCGCCGCCGCGGCCGTTGCCCCGCTTGGCACCTGGACGCGCTCAGGGTTGGTCCGTTCGGACCGGGTCATCAGCATCGAGAGACCGGCCGCGACCATCACGAACGCCAGCAACGGGAGCTGAACGCCGTCACCAACCAGCAACGCCACACGGCCCCCCAGGAACGCGCCGAGCATCGCGAGTACGCCGAACAGCGCCGCCGCTCGCACCTGCACGTGTCCCGCCCGCCAGTGCCCCACGGCCGCCGCCGCACTGGTGAGCCCCACCACTGGCAAGCTGATGACTACCGCTTCGCGTGTGGGCACCCCCATGGCGTACACCAGCAGCGGCACCATCAGGATGGATCCCCCACCGCCAAGCGCACCCAGAAGAAGGCCGACCGCGGCTGCCATGGCGACGCCAACGGCGCTCATCGTCGTGCCGTGTCGCAGGCACCCCGGTTGTTGTACGGCAGCCGACTCAGCACGGATGCCAGCGCGCAGGTGTCGGTCAGGCCCGCAAAGACGAGTCCGCCGCCGACCAGCGCCGGGATGAGCGCGAACAGCGGCGACACGAACAACGCCAGGAGCGCTCCCGCACCACTCATCGCCCCGGCCGCGATTCGCACCTGCCGCTCGAGCGACATGCGCGCGCGCCCGCGGACCACGTCGTGTCCCTCCGCGAGCCACGCCTGCAGGCCGCCGTCGAGCACGGTCAGTTCCTGCACGCCAGCCTCCTGCAGGATCGTTCGAGCGCGGTCTGCGCGCTGACCTGAGCGGCACACGAGGACGACCGGCATGTCCGACGTGCCGAGCGCGTGGACATGGTCCGCGATCCGATCGACGGGAACGTTGTCGGACCCGGGAATGTGAGCCGTTTCGAATTCGGCAGGCGTACGCACGTCCAGCAGACGCAGTGCGCCTGGGTCGCTTTCCAGCCTGCGTCGTAGTACCGAGCAATGAAGCAGAGGTGACGTATTCATGATCTACTAATCAACCATACAGCAATGTAGTGGGGCTCGCAACGTCGATCTCGACAGGAGTGGCGTCTTGTTGGGCGCCGTTGCCGCCCCTCCGTCTGCGCCTCGATGAGCCTCCCGCACGTTCGCGACGCAGTCTCGAAGACGAACCTCAGCGCCTCCGGCGGGCGGACTCGCGGCTACTCGGGGGCTACTCGGCGCGGATCCGCCGGGCGCCCGAACGAAACGGTACGGCTTCGGCCGCCGTAGAAGGCGTCGGAGGAATACAGGTGCACGACAAGGATCACCAGGCAGACCGGCGGAACTTCTTCAAGGCGGCAACGGCCGGCCTCACCACGGCAGCGGTCCTGCTGTCCCCGCGCGATGGCGCCCGGGCGCAGGAAGCGGCTCAGAAGGCCGCGCTCGAACGCATCGCCAGCAATTCCTGGCCTATTCGTCCCCTGTTCAAGCAGCGGCCGGTGTCGCGACCCGGTGGTGCGATGGCCGGCGGACCTGGCGGTTCAGCCGCGGCCCAGAGCCGCGCGGCAGCCGCGCAGGCGGCAATGGCCGAGATCGAGGCCAACCCGAACGCGGCACACGCTCTCGACGTCGCGAGGAAAGCAACGGCAGCCCGCGCCAATCTCCCGAACGCTGCGGAGATGAAGAAGAAGTACGGCGAGATCACGATGCTGGACTTCCCGCAGTTCACCAAGGACACGTTCCCCGGCGTGACCCGGATGGACCTGTTCTCCGGACTGTTCGGCGACGTCACCGACGACAGCATGTTCTTTCCCGCGGGTCCGAGCGGACGCATCGGCGGCTTCGACCCGATGAGCGCGTCGGGCCGCAAGTGGCTCGACACGCTCGCCAACACCTGCGCCAAGACCGGCACGTACGTCCAGCACATCTCCAACAACGCGCCGAACAACCTCGCCGACTACGGCTCGCCTGAGGCAGACGCCGCCCGCAAGGCCGGCGTGGCGCTCGCCAAGCGCTGGCTGGAAGGCTGCGCGGTGCTCGGCGTGAAGTCGATGCGCATGAACTCGCCGCAGGCGCTCGGGCCCAGCATCCGCCCCAACGCCGTGCCGCGTGGCCCGGGCGACGGCTATCCCCGCAACATCGACCTGATTCCGCTGCTCGAGGCCGCCATCGAGTCCCATCGGGAGATGGCCGATTTCGCCGGCAAGCTCGGCATCCGCGTGACGATCGAGAACCATTGGGGTCTCGCCGCGGACCCGATGAACATCCGGACGATCATCGACGAGGTCAACCACCCGTACTGCGAAGCGTCGCCCGACTTCGGCAACTGGGAGCACGAGTACAACCTCGTGAACGGACTGAAGGCGCTGGCGCCGTACGCGCACACGAACGCGCACGCCAAGTTCTGGGATCGCTGGGGCGACCGCAACAACGTCCAGCGCTCGGTGCGGATCATGCTCGCCTCCGGCTACCGCGGCACCTTCGCACTCGAGTACGAGCAGGGGCCACACGACGGCGTGGAGGGCGCGCAGTTCCTGTATCGGGAAGTGCTGGCGGCCCTCACCACGCCGATCCCGGCGGTCGGCTGAGCAGCGCCGTTGGACGCAGGGGCGTCACCCAGGGCGCCCTCTGCGTTCGACGAGCGGGCGCACGCGTGCCACGCGTGGAGATGCCGCGCTACAGCAGTGCCGCCCGCGTGGGCTTGGTGATCACGGACATCCGGCCGCACCCCTGGCACGTGGCGTACAGCGTGTCTGCCGACCGCAGGTCCACGCGTGGGGGCGTGTGGCATGTGGGGCATGGCGGCAGTTCCAGGCGCTTCTGCCGGCGGTCGTAGTCATAGCCGCGGGGGACGCCGCGGTCGAAACGGTCGAAGGGTATGGCGGGCGCTCCTTCGTGAGTCATCGGCATGCCGGCGACCCGCTTCAGCTGAGGCAACCTTCTCACGTCGAAAGCGTGCACGCCGATTGCCTTCGAAGGCCGGCCCGGCAAACGCGCGACCGCGCGTGACCGCGTGGCGCCGCCGCCGGATGTGAGGAGCGCTGACGTGAGACTTCGCCTTGGTCGACTCTGCCTGTGGATCACGTTGCTTGCGGTATCGCCAGCGCTCGCCGGACCCGCGCCGGGGACGCCACCGTCGGCACCCGCTGGTCGGGTGCACCTGTCGTCTGGCTCCGCATCCGTTGTTCGCGACGGCGTAGCGATCGAGGCGCGCGTCGGCCTGCCGCTGTTCGAAAGCGACATGCTTCGCACGGGCACCGAGGGGCGCCTCGGCGTGACGCTGAAGGACGACACCCGGCTGTCGCTCGGTCCTGACAGCGCGCTGCGGCTGGACACCGTGCAGTATGCGCCGGCTGAAGGGAAGCTGGCGCTTGCGCTGAAGGTCGTGAGGGGCGCGGCGGCGTACGTCTCGGGACGTATCGCGAAGCTGGCGCCTGATGCCGTACGGCTCGAGACCCCGGCCGCCATTGTCGGTGTGCGCGGCACCACGTTGGTCATCCAAGTCGCCGACCAATGACGTCCGGGTGGCGACTGGTGGCGCTGACGCTCGCCGCCGCATCCGTGATCGCAGGCGTTGCATGCGGCGCGCGAAGCCCGCATGCGATGGCGCCCGGGCCGACGCCCCACGACGTGATCGTGCTGGTGCCCGACGATGCCACCGGGCGAGCGGGCCGGGTCCTCGTCTCGAACGCGCACGGTGTGGTGGAGCTGGGCGAGGCGGGCGCCTGGACCCGCGTCGCAGCCGCCGCCGCACCGGCGACGCCCCAGCGCATGAGCGACGCCGAGATGCACGGCGCGTTCGGCGACCTCCTGGCGTTCCTGCCACCCGCAGCGGCGACATTCACTCTGTACTTCCGTTTCGATTCCGAAGAGCTCACGGCCGAGAGCCGCGCCGCGCTGCCCGAGATCCTGGATGCAGCGCGCACGCGGCCCTTCGCCGAGGTGTTCATCGTGGGGCACACCGACCGTGCTGGCGCCACCGAGGCGAACATCCAGCTCGGGCTGAAACGCGCGCAGGCGGTCCGCGACCTGCTGCTCGACACGCGTGTCGCCGGGGAGGCCATCCGAGTCTCATCCCATGGCGAGTCGGAGCCGCTCGTCGCGACCGCCGACAACGTCTTCGAACCTCGCAACCGGCGGGTGGAGGTCACCGTGCGATGACCCGCCCGCCGACGCGCCTGCTGCTCTGGTGCGGCATCGCGCCAGCGCTCGTCATCGCCCTCCTTTGTGTCGGCCGGCCGCGACTGCTGATGAACCTCGAGAGCGGCGTGTACGACGTCATGGTGCGTGCCATGCCTGCACGCGAGCCGAGCGGCCGCGTCGTCGTGGTGGACGTAGATGAACGCAGCCTCGCCGCAGTCGGTCAGTGGCCATGGCCGCGCGATCGCATGGCGGAGCTGATCGACGGTCTGCAGGATCTCGGGGCCGAAGTGGTGGCGCTGGACGTGGTGTTTGCCGAGCCCGAACGAAACGGGGACACAACGGCCGCGCACGCCGAGGCGGCGTTGGTCGGGAGTGTCGCCTCGCCGCGGGTCGTGCTGGGGTACGGTCTCCGCTTCGGCGACGCAGGGGAGCGGAATGGCTGCGGCCGTCGGTCGCTGGACGTCGCGGTCTTGCAGCGGGCGGGTGACGATGCGTTGCCCCCGCTGTTTCGTGCGTCCGGCGCCGTGTGCAATCTGCCGGCCCTGGACGCAGCCGCCGGCGGCGCCGGATTCCTCAACGCCGCGCCCGACCGCGACGGCATTCTGCGCCGCGTGCCGCTCGTGATCGACCTGCACGGCCGACCGTCGCCGTCCCTCGCCCTTGCGGCTGTCAGCAAGTTGCTCGGGAGCGATGCCGCGGTGTTGCAGGGCCACAACGCGCATGCCGCCGTGTTGCGCATGAAGGGCGACGCGACGCGTGCGGACGAGGGCTCGGCGCGCAACATACCATTGGACGGCCGGGGGAATCTGCTGTTGCGGTACCGCGGGGGCAAGGGGACGCTGCGTCACGTCTCGGCGGTGGACGTGCTGAACCGGGCGGTGCGGCCAGCCGAGGTGCGAGGCAGAATCGCGTTCATCGGGACGACGGCGCTGGGCACCCGCGAAGTGGTGGCCACGCCCCTGGACACCTTGTTCAGCGGTGTGGAAGTGCAGGGCACCGTGGCCGACAACCTGCTGCAGCAGGACTTCCTCTACCGTCCGCAGCACGCTGGCGTCGTGGAAACAGCCCTCCTCCTGCTGCTGGGAGGCGTGACGGCGCTCGCAGTCCGGCGGTGGGGCGCACTGCGCGGGATGGTCGGCGCGGGGGCCCTTATGGGAATCCTTTGGATCGGCGCCACCTCGCTCCTGTTCTGGACGGGCATGCTGGTATCGCCCTTGTACCCGACAATCGCCGTTGCCGGCACCCTCGCCGCGATGACTGGCGCACGCCTGAGCCTGGAGGGGCAGCGAGCCGATCGCGCGAGCCACGATAGCGCCATGTCGCAGAGCCTGATGGTCGAGGCGCTCCTGGGACTCACCGCGATGCGCGATGCGGAAACCGGGCAGCATTCGCGTCGCATCCAGCACTACGCCCGACTGCTCGCGGAGCAACTGCGGCAGCACCCGGACTTCCGCGAGTACCTCACGGACGAGCGGGTCGTGCTGTTGTCCACCCTGGCGGCGCTGCACGACATCGGCAAGGTCGGCATCCCCGACGGCGTCCTGAACAAGGCCGGACCGCTGAATGCGGCCGAGTTTGCCGAGATGCAGCGCCATCCAACCTACGGCCGTGACGTGATCGTCGATGCGGAGCGCGTGGTCGGCAGCCATGATGACGCCACCCTCGCGCTGGCCAAGGACATCGTCTACACACACCACGAGAAGTGGGACGGCACGGGCTATCCCGAGCGGCTGCGCGGCACGGAGATCCCCATCGCCGGCCGGTTGATTGCGGTGGTCGACGTGTATGACGCCGTCGTGACGCACCGGCCATACCGGCGGGCGATGACCCACGACCAAGCGCAGGGCCTGATCGTCCAGGGCAGCGGCACGCACTTCGATCCTCGCGTCGTCGAGGCATTTCTCGCCGTGTCGCCCGCGTTCCGTGCGCTGTCTCAGCTCGGTGATGAGGGCGTGGACCGGGTGGAGCCCACCCTCAGCCCGGTCTCGTGACTCGCGGCTTCTGGCGACGCGACCGTCAGCGGCCGTTGTCGTCGTGGGCAGCGTGTACGGGCTTGGACTCGGGGGAATGGCGCTGCCGCAGGTAGACCGACAGCCAGACCATCGACGCGATCGCGAGGAACTCGCTCTGCCAGTTCTGCAGGGACTCGAACCACAGCCGCGCGGAGAAGGCGTACTGCGCGACAGTTGGTGCGCCCAGGCCGTGCTCGATCGACTCCTGCCGGTACTCACTGAAGCCGCCCGCCGCATGGCCGGCCCAGCTCAGGAGAAACAGCAGCACGAACGCCAGGCCGAGTGAGTTCTCGTACAGACGCAACGCAATGCCGCCGCGACGCACAGGCCATGGCGCCCGCGGATCGTCGGCGTGCTCGCGCGGATCGGCATCGACGAGCTCCTTCACTCCCGGACGTCTCGATTCGGGCGAGCCCCGTTGGACGAGGAACGTTGTCAGAAGGACGAACACGCCCATCTGGAGGAACTCGCTCTCCCAGTTCTCGAACGTCGCCGACCAGGGGTGACCGGTCTTGAAATACTCCCGCACGCTGACCGCGGGACTTCCGTCGAGTCGCTGCTGGTCGTTGTACTCGAAGTAGCCCGCCGTCATCTGGCCTCCCAGGAGCACCAGGAAGCACGCCATCAGCACGAGCGTCAGCCCGCGGTCACGAATCCAGTTCATCTGCACGCTTCTCCGTCAGCGGCCAGTGCGCCCCGGGCGCAGAGGCCGGGATGGCGCAGCCGTGCGGCGAGTGCGCGGCTCACGGCGCGGCATCTATGGTGGCCCTGGTGCTTCTTGGCGGGCGAATGTATCACTGAGTCGGCGCGGTGACGGGTCGGCGACACGCAGCATCGCGCGTCGTTCCCGCGACGACGGACACGGCGTCGAGTCTGTGAGGGCCTGTTCAGGAGGCCAGCGAGTCGTGGGCGATCGACGACAGGGTCGTGCGCCCGGGCTCGCCTGAGTACCCCAGTTCGCGCGAGATCGCCAGCGCTGCCTCCCGAACGCGTGCCACGAAACCGTCGAGCGTTTCCGCGGTGATGTAGTCAGTGCTGCCCGAGATGCTGACAGCGGCCACCGCACGCCCTTCGCGATTCCACACCGGTGCGCCGACGCAGCGGCCGCCGAGTTCCTCTTCCTGATCGTCGAGCGCGTACCCGAGCGCGCGGACGCGGGCCAACTCCTGCTTGAGCCGGGACGGCGAGACGATCGTGTACTCGTTGTGGCGCAGCAGCCCACGATCGGCAATCAGCCGATCGACGTCCTCCTCGGGGACGTGGGCGATGAGGCACTTGCCGAGACTCGTGCAGTGCGCGTCCATGCGCTTGCCCACCCACGTGGCGATGCGATGCGTGCCCGGGCGGTCGACCTTGGCGACGATGGTGACCTCGTCGCGCTCGAGCACGGCCAGGTGCGCCGTCATGCGCGTGTCGGCGACGAGTTCGCGAAGCATCGGCGTCGCCCGCTCGCGCAACACGACGCTGTCGAGCGTCACGCCGGCGATGTGTACGAGCTTGGCGCCGGTGACGTAGCGGCCGGTCGCATCCTCGCGCTGCAGGTAGCCCTCGCGTTCGAGCGTGAGGACCAGCGTATGGACCGAACTCTTCGGCACGTCCTCGACGTAGCGCGTGAGCTGCGCGAACGTCAGTCCGCGGCGCGATCGGGCGATGCGCTCGAGGATGGCGAGGCCACGCTGCAGGGCTGGCACCGAGGGGGTCTTGGCGGCACGCATCACATACCCTCCGTAGCGCCCCGCTTCATCGGGCGCCATGCGATTCCACAGCACTGGACACGACGGCGTGCGACGTCGCCCGCGTCATTGACAGGCGCCGGCACCGGCCGGAGAATCACGCCCCACATGGCTCGACTCGAAGGCAAGAGCGCAATCGTCACGGGTGCGGCACACGGGATCGGGCGTGCCATCGCGGAGCGCTTCGCGGTGCACGGCGCGCACGTCACGCTGGCCGACGTCGATGAGGCGGCGGGCGAGGCGGTCGCCGCGGCGTTACGGCAGCAGGGGCGTCGCGCCCTCTTCTGCCGCACGGACGTCTCGTCGCCCGACGACGTTGGCGCGATGGTGACGGCCGCCGTGGCGGCCGCGGGGCGGCTGGACGTGCTCTGCAACAACGCCGCGCACCTCGGCGAATTCCATGCGGTGCTCGAGTCCACGGCCGACGAATGGGACCAGTGCATCAAGGTGGCGCTCCTCGGCACCCACCACTGCTCGCGCGAAGCCCTGCCGCACATGCTCGCCGCCGGCGGCGGCTCCATCGTCAACATCGTCTCCATTCAGGCGATGGTGGGCTGTCCGACCTCGGTGGCCTACACGACGACGAAGGCCGGGCTCCTCGGCTATACCCTCAGTGCGGCATACGACTACGGCCCCCGCAACGTTCGCGTCAACGCGCTGTGCCCCGGGCCAATCCAGACCCGCATCTCGCCTCGCCCCGGCGACCCGAACTACGCGTGGCAGTGCAGCCAGACGATGCTCGGACGGGTCGGGACGGTCGAGGAAGTCGCCTCTGCCGCGCTGTTCCTGGCCTCTGACGAGTCATCCTACGTCACCGGCGCCGTCATCCCCGTCGACGGCGGCTGGACGGCGAAGTAGTCACTGCGGCGCCAGCAGCGGCCGCAGCTGATCCGTACCGACTTCCACCTCGGGTGCGAAGTCCGTCCCGGTGGCATAACGGAGCAGCCGGTCGAAGAGCGTCAATGCCTCCGGGTACGCCTCGTCGAAGTGATCCCTGAAGCGGAGGCTCGTGACGAGCAGCCGGCCGCTGCCGACCTTCGCTTCGAACACGTAGCCGATCCGTGACAGGTCCTTGGTCTTGGCGAGGAAGCTCGCCTTCGTCCGCAGGCCGCCGACGATCGGTTGCAGCTCGGTAGGCCAGCGGTCGAGCACCACCGGGGCGGCGCCGTCCACGAGGCTGTGGAACTGCAGATCCACGAAGCCGTCGTGTGGAAAGCCGGCAAGCGCCGGGTGCCGGTCGGCGACCATGGTGCCCAGCGCGCCCCCCGCCGCGGGGAAGAAGCTGATCTCCTGGCGCTCCTGCGAGCGCGCCCGCTCGCTCATCACCCACACACGGCCGCCGGCCTCCAGGTGTCGCAGCGCCGCGTCATCCAGCGCCGGCGTGATGAGCAATCCCTCCCCGGCGACGCTGTCGCGCGCGTCAGCGACGAACGGATAGAGACGCGGGATGCCCGCCCACTTCACCGCCGAACGCACCGGCATCGCCGCGCGGTCGAGTCGCGCGCGCGGAAACGTCCAGAACGACCACGAGTTCCGATGGGTGCCGGCCACAGAGACGACGAGTTCGAGCTGGCGCGCTTCCGTGACGGCCACGGCGGGCAGCGTGATCGTCGCCACGCGCGACACGTTGCCCATGGCCTGGGAGATCTTCACTGTGCCTCCCGCCACCTCCTTGGCCCCGTCGAGAAGCTGCCAGGCCAGCGGCGCATCGCTGAGTGCGGCCTCGCCGTAGTTGGAGACCACGACGTCCACCGCGCGCGGCGTGTCGCTCCAGAGCGTACGGTCACCAACAGGCGTTTCGATCAGCGGCAACACGGCCGCGTTGATGGCCCGGCCATCCTCGGGCGTGATGTGTTTCGGCTTCCAGAAGTAGTCGAACCAGCCCTCTTCCCACGAGTCGCCTTCGCCCGTGCCTCCAGGGAAATCGACGATGAGCCAGTAGTGGTAGCCCGTTACGCCCTGCTGGCGACGGACGCGCTCGATCTGGTACTTGCGGCCGAGCTGCTGGAGCTTCTGCGAGTTGCGTACGTAAGTCGGGTAGCGGTCGTCGAGCGACTGCTCGCGCACCCACGCGGCCTTCGCGTCGAGCCAGCCTGGCAGGAACACGCCGGTGAACTGCTGCTTCAACGAGATGTCGGGCAGCGAGCAGTAGTACTCGCCGAACTCGTGCTTCACGACTGGAAGATCGGGCAGCCCGCCGCCGTAGTGGCTCACCATGTCGGTCGGCTTCATGACGTAGCCGTCGTTGGAGAGGACGAGGCCGTCCGGATGCAGGGACTTCGCGAGGCGGTAGAAGTCGTCCACAGTTGCCATGAACGTCTGCCGCTCGGCGTCCGTCTCGAGCCACGACAGGTTGAACTCGTTACCGAAGGCGACCGACAGCAGCGACGGGCGGTTCCGGTAGGCGAGCACCACGTCCCGCAGTTCCTCTCGCAGCAGGTCCCGGTGTGGCAGCACGTACTGCGTGTAGGCCGCCGGCAGTTCGGCCATCACGAGCAGTCCGACCTCGTCGGCCGCCTTGAAGAACTCCTCGGGCGGCGTCATCGAATGGAAGCGCACCGTGTTGAACCCGAAGTCGCGCGCCTGACGCAGCCGCTGGCGGTAGACCTCGGGCGACGATGGGGGAAACCCCGTCAGGACCTCGATGTTGTCGTCGCCATAGCCGCGCAGATAGATCGGCGTACCGTTGAGGAGCAGCACGTTGCCCCGTGTCGTGAACTGGCGCAGGCCGAAGCGCTCCTCGAACTCGTCACGCACGCGGCTGCCCTGGCGCAGGCTGACGCGCGCCGTGTAGAGATGCGGATCGTCGGGTGACCAGAGCCGGGCGTCGGGGATCGCCACGGTGACCTCGGCGTCCGCGCTGGCGCCTGCCGCAACGGTGACGGGCACACGCGCGGTGCCGCGCGGCGCCACGCTCACTCGCAGGTCTCCGCTGAACGGCTTGTCCTCACGGTTGCGCACGGTGGCGGTGATCCGGACGGACCGCTTCGCGACGTCGGGCCGCACGTACACCTGCTCGACGGCGACAGGGTCTGTGGCGCGCAGTTCAACGCTGCCGTACACGCCGCCCCAGTTGCCGATGTAGTTCAGCATGCCGGTCGGCTGATCGCCCTTCTGCTCGCGAGGACCCTCGAGCGGGACGGCGCCCGGATTCACGATGCGCAGCGCCACGACGTTCGTCGTCCCCGGGCTGATCGCCTCGGTGACGTCGAACGAGAACGGGGCGCTGAAGCCGCGATGGCTGCCGACCTGCCGACCATTGACGAACACTGTGGTCTCGCGGTGCGCCCCGCCGATGCGCAGCGAGACGACCTTGCCGCGCCACGCGGCGGGCACGTCGATGACGCGTCGGTACCACGCGGCGCCGGCGTAGTCGTGACGCAGGGTGCCCTTCGGTTCGCCTACGCCCTGCGCCTGCCACGCCCCCGGCACCGTGATGTCGCGTGTGAACGGCACCGACTCGCCAGCCCAGCCGTCCTTCTCTCCGATCGCTTGCGGGTCCTGCCGGAAGGCCCATGTGCCATCGAGTGGCAGCGACCCACGCTGGGCCCAGCCGGCCGCGGGGATCACGAGGAACGCGAGCAATGCTGCAGACACGAAACGCATCGGATGAGGGTGCTCCCTGATGAAAAGAAGGCGGATGCGCCCTTGTACCGCGACCGGCGTCGCGAGCGCAGCCGCTCCCCATCGTTGCCGCGCCATCGATCCCATTAGCTGGAATCTACAGCGCATCCCGGTTCAGGCGTCGTCTCGACGACCAGCGGCCGTGCATACGATCCGCGGCACATGACAACTAGGGCCATTCTCGGAACGCTGCTTGGATCGGTCGCACTGCTGTGCGGCGCCGTCGAGGCAGGCGCGGAGGACCGCTCGCTCGCGGTGCGGGTGTCCTGGGGCCATAGGGCTGCGTCAGCGGAGACACGACTGGTGTCGGCAGACGGCGGCGGAGGACTGACCGTTCGCACGGCGGCCGGCCGCCAATTGGAACGCGGAGACGCCGTAGACGGCCGCGCGGTGCGGACGACGGCCGGGCGGGGAGACGTCGATGGCCTCGACCTCACGCTCACGTATCCGGAGTTCACGCCTGGCGCCGCGCAGCGCGTCCACATCCTGTGGACTGACCTGGTTGCTGCGAGCGATGCCGACACGGCGCGCCGCCTGATGCGCGACCCGGCGTTCCAGACACCGGCGCCGACCCTCACCATCCGTCTCGACGAGGAGGGCACGCGCGGGTTCAGCGTCACGGTGCCGCAGCTGCTCACCGAGAAGTCGCTGTGGATTCCGTCGCTCGACGTCTACATCACCGCTGGCGACACGCCGGTGGCGTTCGAGGAGCACCTGAAGGCCCTCTCGGCGCGCACCGGCCAGCGAATGCTCGATCGGCTCGAGACGGAGCCTGAGGCCACGCTCGCGCAGTACATGGAGCGCTGGGAGGACATGGGGCATCCCTCCTACAGCAATCCGCAGCCGCGCGGCCCCGGTCACATCGTCGGCCTCACCTGGGACAGCGCCATCCACAAGTTCGGAATCGATCGCGGCGCCGGCGTCTGGAGCGACGAGGGCAATCCCGACAGGGTTCGCTTCTGGTTTGCCATCGGCGAGATGGGCAAGGGCATCGTCTCGACGTGGAAGTCGCAGCAGCTCGACGATGGGCTGCCGGTGATGACGACGACGTTCGAGGAGGACGGCGTCCGGTACGAGGTGGAGCAGTTCGCGTACCCGCTGCACGGCCCGCCGTCGGAGCGCCGGGGTGACATGCCGATGGTGCTGCTGCAGCAGATGACGGTCACGGAACTGCGCGGCGAGGCGCGTGAGCTGCCGATCTCCATGACGCACCGCCGACAGCAGCCGCTCTACTTCGACGGCACGCTCGTCAAGGAGCAGCGCGGCGCCACGACGCTGTTTCGCGAGCGCGGGCGGCGCAACGTGCTGCTGGGCATCACCGGCGCGGGCGACGAGACGTTGTGGAACGGCACGGTGGACTACCAGGGCCAGAACCCGCAGAAGCGGCTGGATGCGACGGTGTTCGTCAAGCTGCCTGCCAACGGCACGCAGCGGTTCGTGGTGGCGCTGCCGTCGCCGGTCGTCACGCCTGACGACGAGGCCGCGTTTGCGGCGCTCGACTACGCGAAGGCCCGCGCCGCCACGGTGACGTTCTGGAACGACTACCTCGCCCGCGGCGCTCAGTTCCGCGTGCCCGAACCTCACGTCAACCAACTCGTGCGCGCCAGCCTGTGGCATGCCCTGCGGCTGCCGCGACGCCACGGCGGCAGCGGCGACGTGCGCATCGACCTGCCGTATTCGAACTTCGCCTACAGCCAGGTCGGCACGCCGTGGCCGGTGAACCAGGCCGTGTACGTCGATTACATGCTGTACGACCTGCGCGGCTACCACGCGATTTCGGAGGAGGAGCTGCGGGCGCAGTACCGCAACAACCAGGAGGCGAACGGCCACGTCAGCGGCTACGCCAACTGGCACGTCTACACGCCGGCGATGCTGTACTCGGTGGCCCAGCATTTCCTGCTGTCGCAGGATCGGCAGGCCTTCGAGCGGCTCCTGCCGCAATCGATCGCAGCGATGGAGTGGTGCCTCGCGCAACTGGCGCAGAGCGCGCGTGCCGACGGCCCTGCCAGGGGTCTCGTGACCGGCCCCTTGAACGACCTGACGGGGCAGGGCCTCTGGGCCTTCAACCAGGCGTACTTCTATGCCGGCCTCGATCTGTTCGGCCGCGCCCTCGAACGGTACGGGCACCCGCGCGCCGAAGCGGCGCGCGAGGCGGCGCGTACGCTCCACGCGGCGATCGATCGCGGCTTCGGCATCGCGAGCACGCGATCGCCACTCGTGCAGTTGCGCGACGGCACGTGGGCGCCGTACGTCCCGGCCGAGGCACTCGCGTCGGGACGCCTGCTCGACGAGTGGTACGCAACCGACGTCGACACCGGTGCGGTCCACCTGCTGCGGCTCAAGGCGCTCGCCGCCGACGGCGTGCTGGCCGACGCGCTGCTGCACGATCACGAGGACAACCTGTTCTACAAGGGCTGGGGCATCGCCAACGAGCCGATTTACAACCAGCATGCGACGGCCTACCTGCTGCGTGACGAGCCCGAGGCCGTCGTGCGGACGTTCTACAGCTACATCGCCAGCGGGTTCAGCCACTCGGCGCTCGAGCCGGTCGAGCATCGGTGGACGCACGGGCAGTTCTTCGGACCGCCGAGCACCGACGGCGCCTGGTTCGAGCTGTTCCGCAACATGCTCGTCCGCGAGCGAGACGACGACGCGCTGGTGATCGGCCAGGCGACACCGCGGGCGTGGCTGGCCGACGGCAAGCGAATCGAGATCGAGAACGCACCGACGTGGTTCGGCCGGCTGACGGCCACGCTCGAGAGCCGTGCCGCATCGGGCGAGATCCGCGCGGACGTGCGGATGCCGTCGGCGTCCAGGCCGTCGGCGCTGGTGGTGAGGTTGCGCCATCCGGATGGCGCGCGCATCCGTGCCGTCACCGTGAACGGCCGCGAGTGGACCGACTTCCAACCCGACAGCGATGCGGTGCGCATCCCGTCGCCGGATGCTGGTCGCTACGAGATCGTCGCCCGTTACTGACGCGCGCCACGTGTTCGTCACAACGGGTCCAATAGGCGGGACGCTGCCGCGGTTTCCTGGTTGACCCGGATTGATCGCGAGTGATCCGGGTCCGAGAATGCGACCACTGCACGCGTCACGCACGAGTTCTCCAGGAGGTCATCATGTCTTTGCTCAGGGATCTGGTAGTCCGATCCGTGCTCGTGCTGGTGCTTGGCGCGCCACTCATGGGGCAGGTCGGCACGCAGGGGTCAATCCTCGGTACGGTGGTGGACGCGTCCAGGGGCAGCCTGCCCGGCGCAACCGTCGTGGCAACGAACCTCGACACCGGCATTGCGCAGGAGGCGACGGCCGACGCGTCGGGGAACTTCGAGATCCTCGCCTTGCCGCTCGGACCGTACTCGGTGTCGGTCTCGATGCCCGGGTTCAAGACCTGGAAGATCGAGCGCTTCGTGCTGACCGTCGGTCAGCGGGGCCGTGTCTCGCCCGTGCTCGAAGTCGGCGACCTGTCGGAGGAAGTGACGGTCGAGGCGGGGCCGCCGCTGCTGCAGACCGAACGCAGCTCGGTGCAGACGGTCATCGAGATGAAGCAGATCCGGGAACTGCCGCTCAGCACGCGCAACCCGGTGGTGCTCGTGAACCTCGTGCCCGGCATGCGCTTCACGGGCAGTGGCGGGCCGGAGCGCGGTTCCACGGTGCAGGGTTTCGGCATGCGCGGCAACCAGACCGAGTTCCAGCTCGATGGCCTCAACGCCAACGCGGGCATGGACGAGGGCGGCATGACCATTCCCAACGTGGACACGATCGCCGAGTTCAGCGTCGAGACGTCGAGCTTCAGCGCCGAGAACGGCCGGAATCCCATGCAGGTCGTGATGGCGACCAAGGCCGGCACCAACAGCTTCCATGGCACGGCGTGGGAGTTCGTGCAGAACGATGCGTTCAACGCCCGGAACGCCTTCGCCACCAACCGTCCTCCCAAGCTCGAACGCAACCAGTTCGGTGCGACCCTCGGCGGACCCATCGTGCGCAGCCGCACGTTCTTCTTCGGCAGCTTCGAGGGCACGCCCATCCGCCAGGAGCAGATCTTCAACTCCGTCGTCGTGCAACCGGCGATGCTGCAGGGCGACTTCTCCGGGCTCGGCAAGGCGATCATCGACCCGTCCACCGGGCAGCCGTTCCCGGGGAACGTCATCCCGGCCGACCGCATCTCGGCCGCCTCGCGCTCGTTCTTCCCGTACGTGCTGCAGCCGAACTCGCCCGATGGCCGGTTCCGCGCCGTGGCGCCGGTGAAGGACGACACCTATCAGTACACGGCGCGCGTCGATCACCAGCTGACGCGCAGCCAGCGCATCTACGGACGATGGGTGATGAACTCGAACGACAACGCCTCGCCCGGTTACACGCCCGACATCATGTCGACGGCTGAAACGCGGCAGCACAACATCGGGTTCAACTACACGAACTCGCTGACCTCGAACCTGCTGCTGACGGCGACGGCCGGGTACCTGAAGTCCGACAACCGCTTCACCTCGCCGGTGGTCGGCATCGACAACCTGGTGGCGGATGCGGGGATCCAGGGCATCGGCACGGCGGGTCGCGAGGACTTCGTCGGCCTGCCCAACGTCGGCATCACCGGCTATACCGGCTTCAACGCGCCGTGGGGCGTGCCCGGCCGCCTCTGGAGCGACGTGACGAATGCGAAGGTGAGCCTCACGTGGCTGCGTGGCGGGCACTCGCTGAGCGCCGGGTACGAGTTCAACGATCGCAGCGTGTACGGCCGGCACGGTTCGCACTCGCCGCGCGGCAGCTTCGACTTCAACGGGCAGTACACCGGCGACGGCTTCGCGGATTACCTGCTCGGCCTGACGTCGGGGACGCGCCGCAACTTCCCGCTCGAGACGTTCGGCCTCGACCACTCGCCCTACTCGGGTCTGTACGTGCAGGACTTCTGGAAGGCGCGGTCGAACCTGACGATCGGCCTCGGCTTCCGCTACGAGTACTGGCACGAGAAGTCGCTGCGGGCCGGCAACGGCGCGACGTTCGATCCCAGGGTCGGCAAGGTCATCGCCGGCGTCGACGATGACGGCAGCATCAACCTGTCGCAGCAGCCGGTGTCGCCGTTCCTCGCCGCCTCGTCGCAGGGCATGTGGGTGCCGGCCACCGACGTCGGCGTGCCCAGCGGCCTGTTCAAGGCGAGCGGCAACTTCTCCCCGCGTCTCGGCATCACCTGGCGGCCCGAGGTGATCCCCGACTTCGTCGTCCGCGGCGGATACGGCCTGTACTACAACAGCTTCACGGGCAATCGCTCGGCGTCCTCGATCGTCGGACTGCCGTACTGGACGTGGGAAGCCCTGTCGTTCAGTTCGCTGAGCCTGCAGCAGTGGGAGACGGCGTGGCCGATCGATCCGCAGACCTTCATCCAGCCGTCGGTGGGTGAGTCGCCGGCATGGGACATCGAGCCCGCCCGATCGCACCAGTTCAACGTCTCGGTGCAGAAGGGGATGCCGTGGAACTCGGCCCTCACCGTGTCGTACGTCGGCGTGCGCCTGCGCGACCAGGTGTCGCTGTTCCCGTACAACGAAGTCGCGCCCGGCGCCTACACGAACCTGCAGGCGGCCAAGCCGTATCCGGAGTTCGGCGAGATCAACGTTCTCGAGAATCGCGGCTCGGCCGACTACAACGCGCTGCAGATCAAGTGGGATCGCCGCTTCACCGACGGCTTCTCCTTCTCCGGGTCGTACTCGCTCTCGAAGGACACGGCCGACACGGTGGCGAGCGACGAAACCGGGCGGGTGCAGCCGTTCGTGCCCGCGGGCTACCTGCGTGGCCGCTCGCCCAACGACCGGCGGCACATGCTGTGGATCAACGCGGTCTACGAGCTGCCGTTCGGGCGCGACAAGCGGTTCCTCAGCACGCTGCACCCGGTGGCCAACGCGTTCATCGGCGGCTGGCAGCTGAGTGGCATCAACAGCTTCGTCTCCGGTGCGCCGCTCAGCATCAACGTCCCCGGCGCGACGCTCGGCAACGGCTGGGGCACGCGTGCCAACGTCACGGGTGATCCCACCGTGTCCGATCCGTCGGCCACGCAGTGGTTCAACACGGCGGCGTTCTCGGCGCCCGGGCAGTACACGTACGGCAACTCGCCGATCGGCGTGCTGGAGGGACCCGCCACGCACGTCCTGGACCTCGGGCTGATGAAGAACTTCTCGCTCGGCGGCGTGAAGTACCTCCAGGTCCGGATCGAGGCGTACAACGCGCTCAACAAGGTCAATCTCGGCAACCCGGGACAGACGCTCGGCACCGCGAACTTCGGCCGCATCCTGAGCGCCGGGGCGCCGCGCACGATGCAGTTCGGCCTCAAACTCTCGTTCTAGATGGAGGCCGGACAGATCTACATGCTCATGGCGCTTCTCAGCTTCAGCCTGCTGGGAGTGCTGCACAAGGTGGCCGACGTGAAACGCGGCCGGCCGCCCGCCATCAACGCGCTGCTGGCGGTGTCGTCGCTGGTCTTCGTGTTCGGCTTCGTGGTGTTCGGGACCGCCGGTGGACCGGCGGTTCCGCGGAGCGTGGCGCTCATCGCGATCCCCTTCGGGATCAGCGCCTCGGTGGCGATTCTCGCTTTCCAGGCCGGGGTCAAGCACGGGAACATCGCCACCAGCTGGCTGGCGATCAACCTGTCGGCCGGCATCCCGACGGTGGCGTCGATCCTGATCTACGACGAGCCGGTCGGCACGGGCAAGGCGCTGGCGCTGGCGCTGATTCCGGTGTCGATGTTCCTGCTCTGGAAGGACAAGACGCAGCAGGAGCGTGGCGCGTGAGCGGGGAGCGTGACGCCGGCATCTGGCTGCGCCTGATGCTGGTGGCCTTCGTGGCCAACGGCATCGGGCCCTTCGGATTGAAGATCCTGACGGAGATGGGCCTGGCGTCGGCCTACCAGTCCCAGTACCTCCTCTACTGGTACCTCGGGGGCTTCGTCTTTGCGGCGGCGGCGCTGGTCCGGAGCGGGCTTCGGCCGCGCCGCAGCGAAGTGGCACTCGGCGCACTGATGGGCGGCTGCAGCCTGCTGGGGCAGTCGTTCACCGGACTGGCACTCTCGAACGGCGTACCCGGTCACGTGGTGTTCCCGATCACGACCGGCGGCTCGCTGTTCCTCGTCGCCTCGGCCGGGCTGCTGTTGTTCAAGGAGAAAGTCGGACCTTACGGGTTGGCCGGCATGGTGCTCGGCATCGCGGCGCTCGTGGGGCTGAGCCTCGGCTGAGCGGCCGCGGCGCAAGACAGGAGAAGGCCCGTTGACACAATCACACGGCAGTACCGCTTCGGCGGCAGGTGCGAGCCCGGCCGATCTCGAGCTGTTCGCCCACCTGGAGTCCACGCTGTATACGGCGGTGATCTCCGATGCGCTCGACGACCTGGGCTACCGGAGCCAGGCGATGGCCGATCACCTGAGACCGGTCGGCGCCGACGTCACGTTCGCCGGCTGGGCGCGGACGATCGCCTGCGTGGACATGTACCACGTACCCGAGGATCCCTACGGCACCGAGATCGCGGCAATCGACAGCATCCTGCCCGGCGAGGTCGTGGTGGTCGCGACCGGCGGCTCCAAACGCAACGCGCCCTGGGGAGAGCTGCTGTCCACGGCGGCCGTCGCCCGCGGCGCGCGCGGCGCCGTCGTCGATGGCCTGGTGCGCGACGTGCGGCGCATCCAGGAGCTGCGCTTCCCGCTGTTTGCGGCCGGCATGAAGCCGGTGGACTCCAAGGGACGCGGGCAGGTCATCGCCTGGAACGTGCCGATCGAGTGCGCCGGCGTGCTGGTGTCGCCACGCGACCTGGTGTTTGCCGACCTGGACGGGATCATCACCGTGCCGGCGGCCATGGTCGAGGAGGTGGTGGCGCTGGCCACCGACAAGGTGTCGCGCGAGAATCACAGTCGCGACGAGCTGCGCAACGGCGCCTACCTGCGCAACGTGTACGAGAAGTACGGGGTACTCTGAACGACGAACGACGAACGACGAACGTGTAGCCGCCGCGCCCCGCCCGGCGGGGGGCGCAGGATATCCCGCGTCGGGCAAGGCCCGACGCCTACGTACTGCTCGGGCCGGGGCGGCACGTTCGATCGAGGACTGAGTCAAGGCCCAATTCGAGCCGGAACTGCATGATCGTCGACGTCCACACCCATGTCTGGGAGTCCGCGCACATCGCGGACTCGTTCATCCGCGACGCGCGCGTCACGGCCGGCAATCCTTCGCTCGAGATCGCCGTGGACCTCGCCGCGCACTGGGCGGCGATGGCTCCGGTGGACAAGGCGATCGTCCTCGGCTTCAGGGCCAGTCATGTGGGCGTGCTGGTGCCGAACGAGTACGTGGCGGGTTACGTCTCGACGCACCCGGAGAAGCTGATCGGGTTTGCGTCAGTGGACCCGCTCGACGAGGATGCGGTCGAGCAGTTCGAGTACGCGGTACAGACGCTGGGCCTGCGCGGCCTGAAGGTCGCGCCGATCTACCAGAACGTCCACCCGCAGGACCCGAGGTTCGTGCGCCTGATGCGAGCGGCGGTGGATCTCGACGTCCCCGTGCTCATCCACCAGGGGACGACGTTCTGCGAGAACGTCTCGCTCGAACTCGCCAATCCCGTGCTGCTGCAGCCGATCGCCTTGCAGTTCCCGGCCCTGCGGATGGTGATTGCGCACATGGGGCATCCATGGATCGCCGAGACGATGGTGCTGATCCGCAAGCATCGGCACCTGTACAGCGACGTGTCGGCGCTGTACTACCGCCCCTGGCAGTTCTACAACGCGCTCGTGCTCGCGATGGAGTACGGCGTGCTCGACCGGCTGCTGTTCGGCACCGACTACCCGTTCACGACGCCGGCCTCGACCATCGAGGCGCTGCGCCGCGTCAACGACATGGTCGAGGGCACGCGTCTGCCGCGGATCCCGGTCGAGAAGATCGAGGGGATGATCCACCGCGACTCACTGGAGTTGTTGGGGCTCGCGTAGCCTGCAGCCTGGAGCCAGCCTGCGGCCTGCGGCCTGCAGCCTACGTCCCGCCCGAGTCCCGGTTGCCCGTTGCCCGATGCCGGTCCCATTCACGCAATCCGGTACTTCTCGATCGTCGTCTCGTCGACCTCGACGCCAAGTCCCGGCGCCGTCGGCACGTCCACGTAGCCGTCCACGATGCGCAGCGGCTCGCGCACCATGGCTCGACTGAGCGGACCCTGCGACGTGTTGAACTCGATGAACTCGGCGTGCCGCAGGAACGCGTTGAAGTGCAGGGAGGCGGCCGTCAGCAGGTCCGACGACCACGAGTGCGGGATGACCAGCACGTGGGCCATCTCCGCCATGTGCGCGATCTTGCGCGCCACGGTGAAGCCGCCGCAGCGCGTGAGGTCGGGCTGCAGGACGTCCACGCGCGCGCGCTCGACCAGTTCCTTGAAGCCCCACTCGGTGGCTTCCTGCTCGCCGCAGGCCACGAGCGTATCGACGGCATCGGCCACGCGTCGGTAGCCGTCGTAGTCCTCCGGATGGAGGATCTCCTCGACGAAGAACGGCCGGAACCGTTCGATGCTGCGGATGGTCTGGATGGCCTGCTTCGGCGTGCGCTCGACGAACCAGCCCGTGTCCACCAGCAGGTCGCGGTCCGGTCCCAGCGCCTCGCGGGCGGCCTCGACCAGCCGCACGTCGAGTGACGGATCCTTGCCGAACACGCCCCAGCCGAACTTCACGGCAGTGAAGCCCTCGTCGATGTAGCGCGCCGCGGCGTCGCGCATCGCCTCCGGGGTCGGGCGGAACAGGGTGCTGGCGTAGGCGCGCACGCGATCGCGCCACTTGCCGCCGAGCAGCACGTGGACGGGCTGGCCGTAGGCCTTGCCCATGATGTCCCACAGCGCGATGTCGATGGCCGAGATCGCCTGGATCGCCACGCCGCGCCGGCCGTAATAGATGCTGCCGCGGTACATCTTGTACCAGAGCCGCTCGACCTCCAGCGGGTTCTCGCCAATCAGCAGCGACGCGAGCCCGTCGAACGCCTGGATCTCGCCTTCGCTCCACTGCGGCGCCTCGACCGCTGCCTTGGCCACCGAGGCCGCCGTCTCCATGTCCGAGTAGCCGGTGAGGCCCGCGTCGGTGGACACCTTGACCAGCCCCATGTACGTCGGGCCCGGCGGTTCCTCGTCCGTGTCGGTGCTGCGATAGAGGCCCGGCGACTTCAGCACCAGGACTTCGACGTTGGTGATCTTCATGAGTAGGCGGCGACGTCCTGCGCGATGACGTGAAGGGTGACGCCGCGACGGCACGCGGCGCCGAAGTGCAGCGCGATGATCACGCCCTCGCGGTGCGCGACGATCGGCAGCGGCTCCGAGGCGTGGTCCTCGAACCGATGCAGCCTGCCAATCAGTTGTCCGGCCAGGACATCCTCGCCGGGAACGACGAGCGGCTCCCAGACGCCGTCGGCGGGGCAGGGCACGTAGTCGGCGAGATCGGGCGCCTGCACGACACGCGGCGGCGTCGAGCGGCCCGGATCCACGCGTGCAATCGACCCCGGGAGCACGCCTGCGTATCGCAGGACGTTCCTGACACCCTCGTACGCATGTGCGATGCCGCGCACGCTGGCGCCTTCGCCGAAGCCGAACTCGCCGCCGATGGCGATGCGACCCTGGCTCTCGGCCTCGTCGGTCAGCAGGCCCGACGCCATGGAACGCGCGTACAGGTAGACGAACGGTGTGTCGAAGAGCCGCGCGACCGCGATGGCCGTCGCTTCCCGTCCGGCCTCCTCCATCGGATGCAGCGACGTGCAGATCGGGAACGACGCCTCGCGCCCGCCCGCGTGCAGGTCGAGGACGATGCCGGCGTGCGGGAAGACGCGGTGCGTGACGAAGTGCGCGATCCGGCGCGACAGCGTCCCACGCGCATCCCCCGGGAACGCCCGGTTCATGTTCACGCCATCGTCTGGCGCCGAGCGCGTGTGCGCGGCACAGGCGCGCTCGCTCAGCTGCGGCATCAGGACGACGCGGCCCGACATCTCCGCAGGGTCGAGGTCGCGGCAGAGGCGCTTGACGGCAATCTGCCCTTCGTACTCGTTGCCATGCGTGCCGCCGAACACCGCGACGCCCGTGGCTGGCGATGCCGAGGCCTGCAGACCGTTGATGACGGTGATGGGCACGAGCGAGTAGCCCCAACTGCCATCGAGGTGAAACGCGGCCTTGTAGTGGTGCTTGCCGGGCCTGGTGAAGTCGATGGCGGCCGGCTCGATCGTCGTGGCGCTCACGGTGCGAGGAGTCTACTGCGCTCCCTCGACAGGGGGCGAGGGCGCGAATCGCACCAGCGCCTCTCGTCCAATCCGCTGGACACGCCACGCGCCGGACGGATCTCGCGGCCGCCGTCGTGGCCCGGACGCGGGTACGCTGCAGTGATGACGTTCTCCTCCGGATGGTCGATCGCCGCCGGCGTGCTCGCTCTCGCCGTGACGGCCGCACGCGGCACGTCGCAACCGGCGCGCGTGGCGATCTACGTGGGTACCTATACCGAGGGTGCGAGTCGGGGGATCTACATGGTGGAGTTCGACCCGGCCGCCGCGTCGTTCTCGCAGCCGCGCCTGGTTGCCGAAGCGGTGAACCCGACGTTCTTCGCGTGGCATCCGTCGCTGCCGGTGCTCTTCGCGGTGAGCGAGACCGACACCGTCGGGCCCGACCGATCGGGCGGCCTGCAGTCCTATCGCGTCGGCGTCGACGGCGGCCTCACGCCGCTCGGCGAGGTGCCCACGGGCGGCGCCGGCGCCTGCCACTTGACGATTGCGGCGGACGGCCGGCACGCGTTCGTGGCCAACTACGGAGCGGGGAGCGTGGCCGTCTTCGGCGTGGGCGAGGACGGCGGCGTGCAGACGGCGTCGGAGGTGCTGCGTCATGCCGGGCGCGGTCTGCACGCAACGCGGCAGACTCGCGCCCATGCGCACGCCATCGAAGTGGCGCCGGGCGGACGCTTCGTCCTCGCCGTCGATCTCGGTGCCGACGCAGTGATGATTTACCGCTGGGATGCCGCTGCGGCCCGCCTCACGCCGCATGCGCCGGCCTTCGTGAAGAGCCGGCCCGGTGCGGGGCCACGGCATATCGCGTTCCACCCGAACGGCCGCCTGGCCTATGTGATCAACGAACTGGATTCGACGCTGACGTCATATGCCTGGGACGGCGATGCGGGCGCCTTGACGCCGGTGGCCACGCGTTCGACCCTGCCGGCCGGCTGGGCCGGGGAGAACACGACGGCGGAAGTCGCCGTGCATCCCTCGGGCCGCTTCGTGTATGGGTCCAACCGCGGGCACGACAGCATCGCGGTGTTTGCCGCCGGGGCCGACGGCGCGCTGTCGCCGGTGGGCATCTATCCGACAGGAGGGCGCACCCCACGTCACTTCGCGATCGGCGGCGACGGCACGTATCTGCTCGCGGCCAACCAGGAGTCCGACACGATCACCGCATTCCGAATCGATGGCGAGACCGGTGCGTTGTCCGACATGGGCGCGAAGGTGCAGGTGCCCTCACCGGTGTTCGTCGGCATCCGACCGTCCGCGAACCGGTGGCCGTGAGGCGGCCGGCCCGCGGCTACAATCGCGCGCGTGCGTTCTCGACTCCGTGCCCCCGTGATCATTGCCGCGGCCCTCGCGATTGCGGGCGGCACGGCATCGGCCCAGTCAGCCGTCGAACGCCCTTCGTATCTCGGCCAGGCGCTGCCGGGCGACACCCCGGTCGTGTTCGCCCCCGGCGATGTCTCCACCGACGCACGCGAACTCGGCATCGTCTTCTCTCCCGATGGCCGCGAGGTCTACTACACGCGGGTCGTCGGGACGCTGCCCATGCTCTATCGGCGGCGGCTGGTCGCCGGGACGTGGACTGCAGAGGAACGGCTGACGCTGGTCGCCGGGCAGGAGGGCGCCGATCTCTCCGACCCCGCGGTGTCGCCGGATGGCGAGCGCCTCTACTTCGTGAGCGGGGCACGCAACGACGCCTTTGCGCCTGGCGGCAACATCTGGGTGAGCCGGCGCGCCCGCGACTCCTGGTTGCCAGCCACGCTGTTGCCGGCGCCGGTCAACTCCGACGCCAGTGAGTTGTACCCGGTGGTCGTGGCCGATGGCAGCCTCTACTTCTCGTCGAACCGCACGGGCGGACTCGGCGAACAGGACGTCTATCGGGCGCAGTACCGTGACGGCACGTTCATCGACGCCGTCAACCTCGGGGCTCCGATCAACACCGCGCAGACGGAAGTCGACGCCTACGTGACGCCCGACGAGCGCCTGCTCGTGGTGGCGGCGCGGCGCGATGGCAATCGCGGCGCACTCGACCTGTACGTGGCGCGGCGCGGCCCTGCCGGCGCCTGGGGACCGTTGGCCTCGCTGGGCGACGCCGTGAACACGGAGCTGACCGACTACTGCCCGATGCTGTCGCCCGACGGACGGTACTTCTTCTTCTCACGTCGGACGACGCAGGGTGGCGACATCTTCTGGATGCGCGCCGGCGCCATCGCGGCGCTGCGGGCACGTCCCTGACCCACCGGCGACCTGGCGGCTGGAGTACGCTTCCTCGATCACGTTGATCGGAGGAGGCATGATCCGCCTGTCCGCTGGGGTGCTGCTGCTCGCCTTGTCGTCATCCGCCGTGGCGCTGGACCCGGCATCCACGGTCGATGGCTCGCCCCACCGCGTGCGGATGATCACCGTGGACTCGACGGTGCGCCTCGAAGTGCTGGATTGGGGTGGCAGCGGGCGCCCGCTCCTCTTCGTCGGCTGCTATCTCAGCGGCCACGTCTTCGATGAGATCCCCGCCCGCCGATCGCGTGAACATCGCGGCATTCCGCGGCAAGCCCGCGCCCGTGACGTTACCGGTGGCCGAGCAGCGCCGCCTTGACGCACTCCCCATCGACCCCGCCATCCGCAAGGCCATCGCCGAAGACCATCTCGTTCGTCCGGACTACGCACGCATAAGGGTGCCGGTCCTGGCCGTCTATCGTTCGACGACCGTGGAGCAACCCTCCGCGACTTCCCTCCGTCGAACGACCGCGAGCGCGAGGCAGTCGAACTGGCCGTCACCCCTGCACGTAACGCCAGCGAGCCCCTCGCCTGTGCAGAGGAGCGCGCCGGCACGCGCAGAGTCCGGGTGTGAGCGATGCTCACGGCCACGGCCTGAAGCGTCACGGCGAAGGCCGTCCACGCAAGAGCAATCAGGGCGTCGAATCAGCGCTCCTCCATGTGCCCTCTACGCATCTCTTGCGCGTCCGGTTCCTCGGCCTGCGCCCGACCGGCGCGCGGAGCGATCGCCCTACGCGGTGGATCGCCGAACCACAGCGCCTTGACGGCCTGCCACTGCAGTGCAATCACTTCGCGCGCCGCGCGGTTGACGTACCAACCCGTCGCGATGGTGTGGCCGGGAACGGGAGCGCGCCGATGCGAGACGCCGTGCGCACCGAAGATCAAGCTGGCGCGCAGCATGTGGTACGGATCGGTTACCAATAACGACGTGCGCCATCCCTGCGCCTGCATGACCCGATGGCTGAAGATCGCGTTCTCTTCCGTGCTGCGGCTTTCCGCTTCCAGGTGAACGACGTTCTCCGGTACGCCGTTGGCAACCAGCACCTGTCGGCAGGCTGCGGCTTCACTCTGCGGGAAACCGGGCGAATGTCCTCCCGCACACAACACCCATGGCGCGCTCCCGGCTGTCCACAGCGTCGCCGCTTGCACCGCACGTCGTGTGAGTCCAGGACCTGCGGACCCGTCGCGGTTCAGTCCGGAGCCGAGCACGATGATGACGTCGGCCCGATCGACGGGCCCGGGTCGTCCGTAGAAGACGATGAGCAGTCCGAGCAGCAGGTCCAGCATGAGCCAGAGAACGAAGACGGCCCGCAGCATCCGCCACGCGGATCTGCGGCGGGCAAGGGCCAGGCGACTCATGCAGTCTGCGACTCTACACCCACGCCACGGGTCGTCGCTGCAGATTGGGAGGGGCGACGCGGTCGACGTTCTGCCGGTGTGCGCGCAGCACCGATGGCGTTTACCGGACCCCCTGGCCTCGACGAGTGTTTTCTGACGGGAGCGACCGCCGTGCCAACGTACACTGGGCGGACATGGGCATCGAGCGGCTTGTCGTCATCGGCGCGTCGTCCGGGGGCATCGAGGCGGTGTCGGCCCTCGTCCGCGCATTGCCGCCCGACTTCGGCGCCGCGCTCTGCGTGGTGATCCACACGGCGCCGCAGTCGCCCGGCGTGCTTCCGCGCATTCTCGACGTCGCCGGGCCGTTGCAAGCTCTCCATCCGAGGGATGGGCAACGGATGGAGCCAGGCGTCATCTACGTCGCGCCGCCCGACCACCATCTGCTGGTCGAGCCTGGCGTGCTGCGGCTGTCCCGCGGTCCAAGGGAGAACCGGTTCCGGCCGGCCATCGATCCGTTGTTCCGGTCCGCCGCCCAGGTGTACGGTCCTCGCGCCATCGGCGTCGTGCTATCGGGCAACCTCGACGATGGGACGGCTGGGCTCGGGACGATCAAGCAGCTGGGCGGGTTCGCGATCGTGCAGGATCCGGAGGACGCGCTCTACCCGAGCATGCCGGCCAGCGCGATGACGCACGTCGCAGCCGACCTGTGCCTGCCCGCGGACGAGATTGGGGGGGCGCTGGTGCGTCTGCTAGAACTCTCCGTCCATGCCACTGCCGGTGAGGTAGCCAGGGCTCTCGAGGTCGAGGTCATGATTGCCAAGGGCGAGGATCCGATTGAAGTCGGCATCGAGGAACTCGGCACGCCGTCGCCGTATTCCTGCCCTGATTGCCAGGGCGTGCTGCGCGAAGTCAGCGACGGCGGTCGCGTCCGGTATCGGTGCCACACCGGTCATGCCTATTCGACGCTCAGCCTGCTGGCGGCCTCCGATGAGGGCGTCGAGGAGGCGTTGTACAAGGCGATCCGCGCCCTCGAGGAAGCGAACATGTTTCTGCGGCATGCGGCTCGTGGCGAGGCCGACCCGACTCTGACCTCGAGGCTGGAGACGCACGCGGCACGCGCCCTCGCCGACACGGGCGTGCTGCGCGAGATGGTCACGTCGCGACAGCGGTTGACGTTGCACCCATCCCGGGATGACGCGTGATGAGCCCGAGCGACGACTTCCTCATCGTGGGCCTCGGCGCGTCCGCCGGCGGCGTTCAGGCGCTTCAGACGTTCTTTGCACATGTGCCGGCCGACTGCGGGATGGCGTTCGTCGTCATCCTGCACCTGTCGCCCGATCACGAGAGCCAGCTTGCGGAGGTGTTGCAGGGGGCGGCGTCGATCCCCGTGCATCACGTGGACGGTCGCGTGCACGTCGAACGCGATCGCATCTACGTCGTGTCGCCGCGTCAGCGTCTCGCGATGTCGGACGGTGACGTGCTGGAACTCGATGCCACGAGCGACGACGATCGCCGGGCCCCGATCGACGTCTTCTTCCGGACGCTGGCCGAGGCCCGGCGTGAGCGCGCGGTCTCCGTGGTGCTGTCGGGAACCGGCGCCGACGGCTCGATGGGGCTCAAGCATGTCAAGGAGCTCGGCGGCATCAGCCTGGTCCAGGATCCCGAGGAGGCGGAGTACGGCGAGATGCCGCGCAATGCCATTGCCACCGGGCTCGTGGACGACATTGCCAAGGTGTCCGAGTTGCCGGGGCGCATCATCGCGTACCGTGACCGCCTCGGAGCCGTCAAGTTACCCGACGAACCTCGCGCGCATGCCGACGACACCGAGCGGGCGCTGCACGAGATCTTCGCGCAGCTCCGGCTGCGCACGGGTCATGACTTCTCCAACTACAAGCGCGCGACGGTCATGCGCCGGATCGAACGGCGCCTCGGCGTCAGGCAGTTGTCCGACCTGCCCAGCTATGCGCAGTTCCTGCGCGACTATCCGGAGGAGGCGCACGCGCTGCTGAAGGACCTGCTGATCAGCGTCACGAACTTCTTCCGCGACGCGGCGGCCTTCACGGCGCTGGAACACGATATCGTGCCGCGGCTCTTCCAGGGCAAGACGCAGGCCGACCAGGTGCGGGTGTGGGTGGCCGGCTGCGCGACCGGCGAGGAGGCGTACTCCATCGGCATGCTCCTGATGGAGCACGGCGCGGGCACTCCGGGCGCGCCGGGCGTGCAGATCTTTGCCACCGACATCGACGAGCAGGCCATTGCGACCGCCCGCGAAGGGCTTTACACCCTGAACGACGCGGTGGACGTGTCGCCCGAGCGGCTGCGCCAGTTCTTCACGAAAGAGGGTGAGAGGTACCGCATCCGGAGGGAACTGCGGGAACTGGTGCTGTTTGCCAACCACAACATCATCAAGGATCCGCCCTTCTCGCATCTGGATCTGGTGTCGTGCCGCAACCTGCTGATCTACTTCAACGGCGCCGCGCAGCAACGTGTGCTCGACGTCGTGCACTTCGCGCTGAAACCCGGGGGATACCTGTTCCTGGGCGGCGCGGAAGCCCTCGAGCGGGTCGGCGATCTGTTCCTTGTCGCAAACAAGGAGGCCCACATCCTGCAAAGCCGCGGGTCGGTCGTGCGGCACAGCCTGCCTGTGCCGGTGCCGTCCTTCAGCGGCACGGGCTGGCGCCAGGGCGCTCCGCCGCCTGTCGCGTCCGATCTGCCACGGCGCGAGCGCTTCGCCCCACCTGACCTTCACCTGCGGCTCCTCGAGCGCTATGCGCCGCCATCCCTCGTCATCAACGACGAACACGACATCGTCCACCTCTCCGAGCACGCCGCCGCGTACCTGCAGCTCTCGGGAGGCGAACCCTCGACGAATCTGCTGAGAGTGATCCGGCCCGAACTGCGGCTCGAACTCCGCACGGCGCTGTATCAGGCAGGTCAGAACAGAGTGGACGTCGAGACGCGCGACCTGGCGGTGTCGCTCAACGACCGGCTGGTCACCCTGCGCATCGTCGTACGTCCGGTCGTGCGCGCCGATGATCCGGCGCGCGGATTCTTCCTGGTCCTGTTCGAGGAGGTACCTGCGTCGCAGGCAACACCGCCGCAGCGGCCCGGGCCGGAGTTGTCCACCGAACCGGCCCGGCAGCTCGAAGAGCAGATCATCCGCCTGCGTTCACAGCTGCGCACCACCGTCGAACAGCACGAGACGCAGGCCGAAGAACTCCGAGCCTCGAACGAGGAACTGCAGGCGATCAACGAGGAACTCCGGTCGGCCACCGAGGAACTCGAGACCAGCAAGGAAGAGCTCCAGTCGCTCAACGAGGAATTGAGGACTGTCAACCAGGAGCTCAAGGTGAAGGTCGACGAGCAGATGCACTCGAGCAACGACCTGCAGAACCTGATCAACTCCACCGACATCGGCACGGTGTTCCTGCAGCGCAGCGGCCGCATCAAGTTCTTCACCCCGCGGGCTCGCGACCTGTTCAATCTGATTCCGGCCGACCGCGGCCGCCCCCTGGCCGACATCAGCACGCAGCTCGTCGGCATCGATCTGCACGCCGACACCGAGCGCGTGCTGGACCGCCTCGAAGGCCTCGAGCGGGAGGTCGAAACCCGGGACGGTCGCTGGCACCTCCTGCGCATCGGTCCGTACCGGACGGCCGACGACCGCATCGACGGAGTCGTCCTGACGTTCGTGGACATCACCGATCGCAAGCGATCCACCGAGCGAGTGCGGCTGTCCGAAGAACGACTGCGGCGGTCCCTGGAGATCGAAACCGTGGGCGTGCTGTACTTCCAGCCGGGCGGCCGCATCACCGACGCCAATGACGCGTTTCTCCGGATGAGCGGTTGCACGCGCCACGACCTGCGCAGCGGCGGTGTGAGCTGGGAGATGCTGGCGGCCCCGGGCAGCGGCGGCAATCTCTCTGAAGGGCTCCGGGAGTTCGAGGCCCTTGGACGTCTCCTGCCCAGGCAGGTCGAGCACGTCCGGCCGCCGGACGGGAGCACGTGGTGGGCCCTGTGCTCCGCCACCCGCGTCGACGATCACGAGGGCGTCGCCTTCGTCGTCGATGTGACCGAGCAGCGCCACGCCGAAGCGTCCCTGCGCGACGCCGACCAGCGCAAGAACGAGTTCCTGGCGACGCTGGCGCACGAGTTGCGCAATCCGCTGGCGCCGATCACCACAGCGCTCCAGCTGCTCCGCATGGAGAGCGTGCCGCCGCACATGGCCGACCGGGCACGAGACACCATCCAGCGACAGGTGGACCACATGGTGCGACTCGTGGACGACCTCACGGAGGTGTCGCGGATCACGCACGGCAAGATCCAGCTCCGACGTGAGCGCGTGGCGATCGGCACCGTGGCCCAGACGGCGATCGACAGCAGCGCTCCGCGCATCGAACAGGCGCGGCATCGTCTGTCGGTGCACATGCCGGCCGAACCGCTGACCGTCGATGTGGATCCCATGCGCATGGCGCAGGTGTTCGCCAATCTGCTGCACAACGCGGCCAAGTACACGCCAGACGAGGGCGAGATCACGCTGACCGCGATGCGTGTCGGCAACGACGTCCGCGTAGCGGTGCGCGACACCGGCGTCGGCATCCCGGGTGAGGTGCTGCCGCACGTGTTCGAGCTGTTCTCGCAGGGCCCGCACGTGCCCGCGGGCCATACGCAAACCGGGCTGGGCCTCGGGCTGGCGCTGGTCAGGTCACTCGTCGAGGCGCACGGCGGGCGCGTCGAGGCACTCAGCGAGGGCCTTGGCACGGGCAGCGAGTTTGCCGTGCACCTGCCGCTCGCGTCCGACGGTGCCGCTGAGCCGAGCGCCGGCGTCAGCTCGTCGCCCGGCGATCTCACGGGCAAGCGGGTGCTGGTGGTGGACGACAACCGCGACGCCGCGGCCAACCTCGCTGCATGGCTGGAACTGCTCGGCGCCAATGTCGTCCTCGCCTTCGACGGGATGGCTGGCGCCTCGATGGCCGAAGCGCACCAGCCCGACGCAGCGGTTCTCGACCTCAGCATGCCGGGGATGGACGGCTTCGAACTCGCACGCGCCATCCGAACCGGTTCGCACGGTGCTGACGTGACGCTCGTCGCATTGACGGGCCGATCACGGCCGCAGGATCGGGAAGCGGCGACGGCGGCCGGCTTCAACTTCTACTTCACCAAGCCGGCATCGGCCGATCAGATTCGCGCAGCCTTGAGTGGGCATATCTACCGGAGAAGCGCTGGCGCCTGATTCGAGGAGGCGTTCGGCCATCGAAGCGCTGCGGCGCTTGCCTTGCCGTGGCATTTGCGGTGTGATCCGACGCGGTTGGCGAACGACACGCTCACTCAATCCGAACCGCTTTCACCGCACGTCGCCGCGTCCGCGCGCGAACTCGCGGATCACGTCCGCGCGGGCGCCGTCACGTCCGAAGCGCTCGTGTCGGCGCACCTCGCGCGCATCGCGGAAGTGAACCCCGCAATCAACGCCGTGGTCTGCCAGCGGGCCGAAGCCGCGCTCGCCGAGGCCCGGGCGGCCGACGCAGCGTTGGCGGACGGCCGGGACGTCGGGCCGCTGCACGGCGTGCCCGTCACCATCAAGGACTCGTTCGACACGATGGCGTTGGTGTCCACCGGCGGCACGCTGGGCCGCAAGGGATTCGTGCCGTCGTCGGACGCCACGGTGGTGCAGCGCCTGAAGGCCGCGGGCGCCATCGTGCTCGGCAAGACCAACACCCCCGAACTGACCCTGGCCTACGAGGCCGACAACCTGATCTACGGCCGGACGCGCAATCCGTACGACCTGTCGCGCGGGACCGGCGGCAGCAGTGGGGGCTCGGCGGCGATCGTGGCCGCCTGCGGGTCGCCGCTCGACGTGGGCAGCGACACGGCCGGCAGCATCCGATTCCCCGCGCACTGCTGCGGCGTGGCCGGCCTGAAGCCGACGTCGGGCCGGGTGCCGCGGAGCGGGCACATCATCGGCCCAGCCGGCCTGCAACAGTGGCTCACGGTTGTCGGCCCCATCGCCCGCCGCGTCGAGGACCTGGAACTCGCGCTCCGCATCATCGCCGGGCCTGACGGCATCGACCCGCACATCGTCACGGTGCCGATCGGCGCGTCTGCGGACGTGGGCCTGCGGGGCCTCCGGGCCGCGCTGTTCATCGACACGGCAGTGGCTCACGCCGCGCCCGAGGTGCGTCATGCGGTCACGCGCGCGGCGCAGGTGCTGGCCGACGCCGGCGTCGAGGTGGAGGCGTCCGCGTTCCCGGACTTCGAGCGCGCCTACGAGTTCTTCCCGCAGCTGTTCGGCGCAGACGGAGCAGCAGGGCTCGAGGGGTTCCTCGCGTTCCTCGGCACTCGCGACGTGTCGCCACAGGTGCAGGGCGCGATTGCCCTGATGCGGCCGCACGCGATCGCGAGCCCGGCACTCAACGACCTGATGATTGCCATCGACGCCTGGCGCGCACGAGCCCTTGCGTTCGTGCGACGGTTCGACCTGATCATCTGCCCGGCTGCGGCGGAGGTGGCGCCTCTGCCCGTTACCGATTGGATGGACCCCGCGGTTTCGTGGAATGCCGGCGTCTTCCCGTACCTCGTGCCGTTCAACTTCACCGGGGCGCCGTCGGTCGTGGTCCGTGTGGGCGCGAGCGCGTCCGGCCTGCCGATCGGCGTCCAGTGCGTGGCACGACCCTGGCGCGAGGACGTGGCGCTGTGCGCGGCATCGCACCTCGAATCCGCGCTCGGCGGCTGGCAGCCTCCCCCGCTGTAACGGACGTCAGCTCGAGCCGCCGGCCTCAATGCCGTCGTGCTGACGCGTCGTCACGGAGGTGAGCCCGGCGCGCGCAGACGGGCTATCATCAAGGCCATCCTCTTTCAAACGGACGGGCCCATGGCAGTCGGCGGTCCTCATCAGCAGCGCGGCGTGGCCACAACCGGCAGCGACGACACGGCTCTGGCCTTCGACGCGCCGGTGCTCGTCGATGCGTTCGGCCTCTCGGACGTCGGACATGTGCGGGCCACGAACGAGGATCACTTCCTCATCGCCCGCATCGGCCGGTACTTCGAGACGGTCGGCACGAGTCTGCCGGCTGGTGCGGTTCCCGACCGCACCGAGGAGGCGGGCTACGCGCTGATCGTCGCCGACGGCATGGGCGGTCACGCGGCCGGCGAGTACGCGAGCCGCGTGACGATCCGGGAACTGGTGCGGGTGGCGCTCGCGTTGCCGGACTGGATCGTCCGTCTGGACGAGGACACCGCCGACCAGGCGCACGATCGCTCCGAGCAGCGCATCGTCACCGCGCACGAGACGCTGATGGCGCACGGCCGGCGCGATCCCTCCATGCGGGGCATGGGCACCACGGTCACGGCGGCTCGCAACCTCGGACGCATGCTGCAGATCGCCCACGTCGGCGACTCGCGGGCCTACCTGCTTCGCGGCGCCGAGCTCGTGCGGCTGACGCGCGACCACACCTACGTGCAGCGCCTCGTGGACTGCGGGGAGTTGACGGTCGAGGCAGCGGCGAGTTCGAGCTGCCGCCATGTGCTCGTCAACGCCGTCGGGGGCGTGAACGACAACGTGTACGTGGATGTCGAGCATCTGCCCCTGGCCGACGGCGATCGCGTGCTGCTGTGCAGCGACGGTCTCACCGATCTCGTGGACGATACGGCCATTCGCTCCGTGCTGCTCGAGGCACGCACGGCCGAGCAGGCCTGCCGCGCCCTCGTGGACCGGGCGCTCGCCGCCGGCGGACACGACAACGTCACCGCCATCGTCGCCTCGTACCGCTGGCCTGACGCCGCCGAGGCCGGCCGCTGAACGGTCGGCGCGCTACTCCGCGCGGCCGGCGCGCGCAGCGACGCGGGCAATCGCCTCGGCATGCACGCTGGGCGCCTCGGCGGCACCCGACGTGGTGCAGCCGAGGTCGCGCAGCAGACCGTCGGCCACGTCGTAGATCCAGCCGTGCACGGACAGCGCCTGGCCGCGTTCCCACGCGTCGCGCACCACGGTGGTCCTGCAGACGTTGCGCACCTGCTCGATCACGTTCAGCTCGCACAGCCGATCGACGTTGACGGCCTTGTCGGGCGACACGTCGACGATGGCGCGATGGCGCTCGTCGACGTCCTGGATGTGGCGCAGCCAGTTGTCGATCAAGCCGAGGGAGGCCTTCGCATGCGCCGCCCTCACGCCGCCGCAGCCGTAGTGCCCGACGACGAGGACGTCGCCGACGCCGAGCGCGTCCACGGCGTACTGCAGCACGGAGAGACAGTTCAGGTCGGTGTGCACGACCACGTTGGCGACGTTGCGATGCACGAAGAGCTCACCCGGTGCGAGGCCGATGATCTGGTTGGCAGGCACGCGGCTGTCCGAGCAGCCGATCCACAGGTACTTCGGCGATTGCTGCGCCGTGAGGGACGCAAAGAAGTCGGGGTCGCGGCGGGTCGTCTCGCGAGCCCAGTCACGGTTGCTGTCGAACAGGTGAGGCAGTGTGCGCACGCGGCGTTCTCGTTCTGGGTGTTGCGTCAGTTCGGGAGGGCATACGCGACAAGTCCTGTCGGGCCCTCGTGTGGTGTCGGCACGGCTCCGGGTCCGCTCGGCTGCCGGCTGGAGGCGGTCACGAGCAGGAACTGGCGTCCGCCGTGCTCGTACATCGACGGTCCGCCACTCGTCGGGCCGCCAAGCGGCAGCGTCGCGAGTTCCTCACCGTTGCCGGTGTCGTACACGTGCACCTTGCGGTCGGCGGCCGTGGCGAACACCAGGCCCGTGTCGGTGACGATCAGGCCGCCCTTCGTGGTGGCGGCCGACCCGGTGCCCTTGATGCCGAGCGGCAGCAGGCGCAGATCGTCGCCGAGCCCCTTCTGCCAGGCGATGTCGCCCGTGTTGAGGTCGTAGGCGGTCAGCGTCGTGTAGGGCGGCTTCACGATGGTGGGGAAGAGCCCGAAGCCGTCGGTGGTCGGGAACCCTTCCTTGACGATCTCGTCCGGATTCCCGGCCCGTGCCGGCCGCGTCTCGCCCGGCTTGAGCAGACGGATGATCGTCGGCACGTTGAAGCCGATCACGTACACGCGGCCATTCGTCGGATGCCCGGCCGTGCTGCCCCAGTTGGACCCGCCCTGGTTGCCCGGCATGTGGATCACGTCCTCGAAGCCGATCGGCGTGAACGGGCCCTCGTTGCGGGCTTTGAGGATGCGCTGACGGAACTGCTCGCGTTCGCTGTCGGTGAGGATGTACGGGTTCAGGTCATCGACGGTGAACGACTGACGCGAGAAGGGCTCAGGCTTCGTGGGAAATGGCTGCGTGGGCGACAGGTGCTGGCCCGGCACCGATGTCCTCGTCGGCACTGGCCGCTCCTCGATCGGCCACACGGGCTTGCCCGTGACCCGGTCGAACACGTACAGGTAGCCGGTCTTGCCGGCCATCGCGACAACGTCGATCGTCCGGCCGTCGTGGACGACCGTCGTCAGCTGCGGCGCCGAGTTGTTGTCCAGATCCCAGATGTCGTGATGGACGGTCTGGAAGTGCCAGAGTCGCTTGCCGGTGCGGGCGTCGAGTGCGACCAGGCTCCCTGCAAACAGGTTGTCGCCCCGACGGTAGGCGCCGTAGAAGTTGTACTTGCCGCTGCCCGTGGGTATGTAGGCGATGCCCCGCGCCTCGTCGATCGAGAGCTCGCCCCAGTTGTTGGCGCCGCCGACGGTCTGGCGCGCGTTCTCGGGCCACGTGTCGGCGCCGAACTCGCCCTTGCGCGGAATCGTGCGGAACGACCAGACGAGGGCGCCGCTGCGCACGTCGAACGCACGGATGTCGCCGGGCGCCGACGTGTACTCGGTGTTGGTGGCCGAGCCCAGGATGATCAGGTTCTCGAAGACGCGGCCGGGCAGGCGGCTCTGTTGACGCACCGTCGCGGGGTCGCGATCGAGCCCCTCGCGCAGGTCCACCGTGCCGTTCTTGCCGAACGTCGTCACGAACCGACCCGTTCGCGCGTCGAGCGCCTGCAGCCTGTCATTCGTGCTGAAGAGCAGGCGCCGGTCGGTGCCGTCCGCGCTCTCCCAGTAGTTCATGCCGCGAATCGTGAAGTCCTTGATTTCCGGCGACACCCACTGCCGTCGGCCAGTTGCCGCGTCGAGGGCGACCACCGTGTTGCCGTTGGCGCGCGTGTAGACGACTCCGCGCACCATGAGCGGGTTGAAGTCTGTGTCGCCTTCGGCGTACGTCCAGGCGACCTGGAGGCGGGTCACGTTCGTCCTGTCGATCTGCGTTGCCGCGACGAACCGCGAACTGTCGAGCCCGCCCGCGTAGTCGCGCCACTCACGCGCGGGCTGCCCGTTGCCAGAGGCAACAACAGCCACGCCCAGCGCGATTGAGACCACAAGGCCTGCCGCCACACCGCTCACCCGCCGCACCGTCCAGCTCCGACCACGCGACCCTGTCATCGACGCACTCCTTCCGAACGAGCGGCAAGTGTACCCGCAACACCAGAGGAGACCGGCAGCGAAGGTGTGCCGGCGGGATAGAGTGGGCCCATGACCGCGGCACCAGCGGACGTGTACCGCGCGCGCAAGGCCGCGTACGAGGCGGCAGCAGCCGCCGAGGAGCAGCGCTCCCGCCGGCTGTCGCGGCTTCGCCTGCTCACGGCCGCAGCGTTCGTGGCGGCGCTCCTCGCGCTGGTGCAGCTTCTCGCCTGGTGGGCCGGGGCGGCGGCCGGCCTCCTTCTCGTCGTGTTCGTGTGGCTCGTCGTGCGCCACGACCTGGCTCTTTTACACATCTGACGCTGCCGACGAC
>JAEZCY010000178.1 GCA_023429845.1 Acidobacteriota bacterium | reverse complement strand
CTCGTGGACCCCGCTCGCGATCATCTGGTTCGGTGTCGGCGATCCGCCCGTGTACTTCCTCATTGCCATCGGCGCGATGTGGCCGGTCGCGCTCAGCACCAGCGCAGCGGTCACGTCGCTCGATCGGCAGTGGCTGATGCTCGGACGCAGCCTGCGTGCGAATCGGCGGGAGCTGCTGCGGACGATCATCTGGCCCGGTGTGCGCACGGACGTGCTCACGGGTCTGCGGTTGGGGCTGACCACCGCATGGATCATCCTGGTGCCGGCCGAGATGCTCGGTGTGGACTCGGGTCTCGGCTACTTCATCCTCGACGCCCGCGACCGCTTCGCATACGCCGAACTGATGGCCGCGGTGATCGTCATCGGCATCCTTGGCCTGCTGCTCGACCGCCTCGCGTCCTGGGTGCTGACGCCACGTCGTCGTCGCCGCCGGCCGCCCGCGGGCGCGGACCCGACGGAACTTTCAGCCGCACACGGGTAAGGCGCCGGCACCACGGCGTCCTATCGAGCCTGCCGGGCGCGTGCACTGAAGAACTCGCGGGTGAGACGCCGAATGAGCCCCAGCGACAGCAGCACCGTGAGGATGTTGGGCAGCGCCATCAGGCCGTTGAGCGTGTCGGCGATGTCCCACACGAGGTGCAGGGATCCGATCGCCCCGAGGTAGATGAACACGAGCCACAGCAGGCGGTACGGCACGGCGGCGCGCGCGCCGAGCAGGTACACGACGCCGGTCTCGCCGTAGTAGCTCCACCCAATCAGCGTCGAGTACGCAAACAGCACGAGGCTCGTGGTCACCACGATGTTGCCCCACGTGCCGGGCAGCCCCGCCGAGAACGCCTCGCCCGCGAGTGCGGCGCCGGTCGCCCCACCGGACCACGCCCCCGTCACGAGGATGACGAGCCCCGTCGTCGTGCACACGAGGATCGTGTCCACGAACACCTCGAAGATGCCGTACAACCCCTGCCGCACCGGATGATCGGTCTGGGCCGCGGCATGCACCATCGGCGCGCTGCCGAGGCCAGCTTCGTTCGAGAAGAGCCCGCGCGCCACGCCATACCGCAGCGCCATCATCATCGTGGACCCGGCAAAGCCGCCGGTCGCGGCGGTGCCGGTGAATGCGTCCTGGAACACGAGCGCCACCGCGTCCGGCAGGAGGGCCGCATGGCGCACGAGCACCAGGAGGCCACCCCCCAGGTACAGAAGTGCCATGGCCGGCACCATGATCTCGGCCACCTCGCCGATACGTTTGATCCCGCCGAGGATGACGGCCGCCGACAGCACGGCGAGCACGATCCCGGTCACCGCCGGCGAGACGCCGAAGCTGGCGCGCAGGCTGTCGGCCACCGAATTGGCCTGCACCATGTTGCCGATGCCGAACGCGGCCAGTGCCACGAGCGCGGCAAAGACACCGCCGAGCCAGGGCAGGCCGAAGCCCTTCTTCAGCGTGTACATCGCGCCGCCGCGCATCGTGCCCGTTTCGTCCGGCTCGCGATAGTGCAGCGCTACGACGATCTCGGCGAACTTGGTTGCCATCCCCAGCACGCCGGAGACCCACAACCAGAACAGCGCGCCCGGTCCGCCAATCGAGATTGCGGTCGCCACACCGGCGATGTTGCCCACACCCACCGTCGAGGCGAGCGCGGTGGCCACGGCCTGGAACGGCGACACGCTGCCGACGCCCGTGCTCTTCTCGAACAGGCGCCCCAGGACTTCCTTCAGCGCCACGCCGAGGTAGCGCACCTGCACCACCCCGGTGGCCGCCGTAATCACCACACCGGTGCCGAGGAGGAGGACGATGATCGGCCAGCCCCAGACGTACCCGTTGAGCCACCCGTTGGCGGCGGCAATCGCGTCGAGCATGGACGAGAGAGTACCCGGGCGGCTCGTCCATTGTCGCGGCAAATCACCGCTGCGCGCCGGGCTGGGCCGGGCGCCTACGTATGGAGTTGTCAGATGTAGCCGTCGGGCCTTGCCCGACGGGCTCTGTCAGCGCTGCGCCGCGGTGGTCGCGGCGGATCCCACCGCGGGACGCGCGGACTGCGCACGGCCGCGCACCACGCGTCCGGCGATCGGCTGCTCGTCCTTGAGCAGGTTGTAGATCGGGCACACGGCTTCGACGGCCTTGCGCAGTTCGTCGATCGCCTGTGCTGGAGCCGGCGAGTCGATGTGCACGGTGTAGCGCACGTCGCGCAGTCGCGACGGCGCCCCGGCGCTGCGGGGCGTCAGGGTGCCCTCGACGTGCAGCTCGAGCTTGTCGAGGACGACCTGACGCTGCGCCGCCTGGATCTCGAAGATGTGCGTGAGGCACGTACCCATCACGCCGAGCTGGTGCTCCTCGACCGTCGGTCCAAGGTCGAAGCCGCCCGCGTCGCGCGGCGCGTCGTGCACCACCTGGAACCCCTCGTCACCCATGCGCACGTTGCGCAGGCCCGTGCCTCCCTCGACCCGCGCGACCGCGTGCAGCGACGATGAGGCGCTCTCGGCGGCGCGCCCCGCCGCGGCGCGGCGCTGCAGCGCGGCCCCCTGCTCCACCAGGAAGTCCCGAAGGCCCGGAGGACTCCCGGCAGCGGGCTCCGCAGGGCTCGGCGTGTAGACGACGCGTCCGTGCTCGATGGGCTGCGGCTCAGCGACGAGCGTGAGCACCGGCGACTCACGCTGCACACGGGCGCGCAGGCCTTCGAGCGCCGTGTCGCTGGCAGAGGAGACGATGTAGGCGACGTACTGCAGGTTGCGCGGGTACGCCACGGCGCCGGACGGGCGCGGCTGCGCATCCTGATGGCTCGTGAACACGACCTCGACCGATTCGAGCGGTACGTCGGCCAGCGCTGCCTGCACCACGAACTCCTGGGCAACCGCGCTGGCGAGCACACCGACTTCCGTGTCCCACGACCCGGCGCCGAGGCCGTAGCCTGCGAAACTGCGGTCGCTGTCGCTGAGCACCTGGAAGTTCCTGATGCGAAGCCGCCGCACACCCGATCGGCTCTCGGCCGAGACCTTCGCCTGCAACCGCCGATCTCGCCGCTCACGTCCCGCAGTCTGCGATGCCTTCAGTCTTGCCAGGTACTCGCTCAACGGGATCGGATCGGCGCCGCCACCAACTTCGGTCGCGCCACCGACCTCGGCCACGGCGACGGCTGCCCCACGCGCCGCTGCGCCGTGCCGCGCGCCGGCATCGCGGGCCTGCTCTGCTGCGAGCGGTGCGATGAGTCCGACGAAAGCCGACGCCGCAATCACCTGTTGCAGCCGACGCAGGTGATTGGGGCTCACGACGCCTTCCCCGCCGCCGTCGCGTCCTCGACCTCGATCAGCCGGCCGCTTCGCACGTCGTACACATAGCCATAGATCGGAATCGACCGCGGCACCAGCGGATGCTCACGGATGCGGCGCACATCGTCCACCACGCTCTGCCGCTGGTCGGCGATGGTGAGCCAGTCGATGGCGTCGCCCGCCGTGGAACCCGGCCCCGCGCCCACGTCCTCGAAGCCCTGCGGCGTCAGCTGCGCCGTCTCGAGGCTCTTGCCGAGCAGGCCGCGGATCACCTCGTTCGTGAACAGCTCCATGCCGCAGTCGGTGTGATGGACGACGAACCACTCCCGCGTGCCGAGCAGCTTGTAGGAGATCACGAGCGACCGGATCGCATCGTCGCTGGCCCGACCACCGGCATTGCGGATGACGTGCGCGTCGCCTTCCGACAGCCCGGCATACCCGGCGGGGTCGAGTCGCGCATCCATGCACGTGAGGATGGCGAAGCGACGGGCGGGCGGCAGCGCGAGCTGGCCCTTGTCGCCGAAGTTCTCTGCGTACCGTGCATTGGCGGTAAGTACGTCCGTGCGTACCTGGCTCATGTCAGTGGTCCTTTCGGGGCGAGAAGGTTGTTGGGCCTTGGGGCGACGGTGGCGCCGGATGCCGAACTGGATGGGCGATGGACGGCCCGATTGTCGAGGGAGCCGCACGGGGCGGCAGGACGCTGCTAGGAGAAGCAGCGACAACACCGCGCCGGGGCGGTGTGCGTCGCGTGTCCGCGAAGGACGTCGTGCGGGAAGCGGGGCGCGGGGAGCATGTTGGCCGACGTCCGGAGGATACCGCGCGCCGGCGGGCGCGCAATCCCCCCGGTCCGTCATAGGGCGCGGCTCCGAGCGTCGAGGGGATCGACGCGTACTGCAGGGAGACGGGCAGGGCGCACCGCAGAGCGGCGCCCCACCCGCCGAACCGATCAGAGCGCGGCCAGGACTTCCTTCATGAGGTGCTGCGCGCCCTCGACGCCGTCCCAGGGCCCGTCCTCGTACTCGAGCGCGATCACGCCCTTGAACCCCGCGTGGTTCAGGATGCGGACGCAGCGCTGCAGGTCCACGTTCTCCCAGCGGTCCCAGTACTTGGCGTGCACGGTTGTGTGTGTGTACGGCATCACCGCTTCCAGTCCGTGGTAGAGCAGGTACTCGTGCTCCCAGTTGCAGAAGTCGGGGGACGCTTCGAAGAAGGGGTGGTTGACCTCGTCCAGGATGATTCGCATGTTGGTCGGGTCGGCACTGAGTCCCCAGTGGTTCTCGATGGTGACCTTCACGCCGACCTTGGCGCCGTGCTCGGCCATCTCCTTGAACGACTCGACGGCATTGCGGATGTACTTGACGATTTCGTCGTTGCGCGGATAGCCGGTGGTCGCCGATGCACCGGGCACGATGCGCGGGCCACCCGTGTTGACGCGCATGGTCCTGGCGCCGATCTGCGCGCAGCCATCGAGCCACACCTTCGCGACCTCGATGCCCTCGCGCCGCAACTGCGGGTCGAGATCGGAGATGTTGCGCGGCGCGTTGTTGGACACGTGGTGACAGGTCACGCCGAGCTTGGCCATGCGACCGTTGAGCTGGTCGAGCCACTTCTTCCCCGAGGCGCTCGCGGGATTGAACTCGTAGCTCACGCCCGACCGGCCCTCGCGGGTCCACGGGGCCTTGTGGAACATCGAGTCATCGGTGACGTCGCCGAAGAGCGACGACCACAAGTCCATCTTCCGCACGCCCTCGAAGTGGTCGATCGTGAACTGGGGCATGTCCAGCATCGTGATCTCGCCGTACTTCTTCTTCATCGCGTCGGCAGCGGCGGCCGCAGCCTGTCCGCCGCCCATCCCGCCGCCACCGGACGAGGGGCGACGCTTGAAGAGCGTGCGGAGCGGGTACGTGTTGGACGCGAGGCGCGTGACCTTCTCGGCATCGGTCAGCGGACGCGGGTCGCCCGCTGCGACGGCCGTGGTGGATGCGCCGGCGGCGACGGGCAGCACCATCGAGCCAACGGCAACCGCAGCGGTCTGGAAGAGGGCACGGCGGCCTGCGTCGCGCGGGCCGGAGTCAACGGGAGGGGTATGACTGGACATGGTCTCACTACGCCGCGGTCGTGCTGGCCGTTACTCTCGACATCCGAAATCAGTGCCCCCCGGCAGACGTGGCTGCCAGTGGAGGCGCCGCACGCAGCGCGCTGCTGCTGCGAAGCACCCGGGTGAGGAGCGGCGTCGTCATGAAGGTGGTGACGAGGGCCATGAGCACGAGCATCGAGAACACCGCGGGCGAGATGATGCCCAGGTCGAGGCCGATGTTCAGGACCACGAGTTCCATCAGGCCGCGCGTGTTCATCAGGACGCCGAGCGCCGTGGACTCGCGCCACGGAAGACCCGACACCCGCGCCGCCAACGCCGACCCGAACAGCTTGCCGACGATGGCCACCAGCAGGATGATTCCGCAGTACGCCCACATCTGCACGCCCGCCACGAGGGCGATCTCCGTGCGCAAGCCCGTGTACGCGAAGAAGATCGGCAGCAGCAGCGTCGTCGCGACGAGCTCGAACCGCCCGGTGATCGCCATCGCGCCCAGCGGAGTGTCATGCAGCTGCCGCTCGCGCAGGATCCGGGCAAGCACCGGAAATGCGGTGACGCTGATGGCCGTGCCCATGAAGAGCGCGAACTCGTGGAAGGCGACATCGGCCGACGACAGTCGCGGGTACAGGTACAGCGCCAGGACCACACCGAGCAGCATGGGGAGGGTGATGCTCGCGTGGCTCGCCAGCACCGCCGTGTGGCCGAGATTGCGCAGCGAAGCCGACGAGACAGGCGTACTCCGCCAGGACGCGTGTGGTTCGACTCATGGGAGGTCCGGTCAGTGAATCAGGCGCTTCCGCATCGCGTACAGCACGATTTCCGCCGTGCTGTGCAGCGAGAGTTTCTGCATGAGATTGCCGCGATGGGTCTCCACCGTCGACACCCCGATCTCGAGCGTGGCCGCGACTTCCTTGTTGGTCCGGCCTTGCGCGAGGAGCAGCAGAATCTCCTTCTCGCGATCGGTCAGCAATTCGTACGAGTCGCTCAGGCCGCGACGCTGCAGTTGTGCCACGAAGTCGGCCGCGAGCAGTTCGCCCACCGCGGCGCTGAAGTAGCGACGATGCGAGGTGACGGCGCGGATGGCCGGGAGCAGGTCCTCATCGGTGGCGTCCTTCAGCAGGTACGCCTGGGCACCCGCCTGGAGGGCCCGTAAGACGTAGGCCTCGTCGGCGTGCATGCTCAGCATGACGACGTGGGGCGGCGGCGCCAGGCGGCGAACGCGTTCGGCGACGTCGATGCCCGACAGCCTCGGCATGGCGACGTCCAGCACGACGACGTCCGGCCGATGCTCCTCACAGAGTCTCACGGCTTCCACCCCGTCGGCAGCCTCGGCCACCACGGTCAGCCCGGGCTCGGCGTCCAGCAGCGCCCGCATGCCGCGGCGCACCAGCGCGTGATCGTCAGCCAGCAGCAGCCGCACGCGCGACGTCCTCCTGCAGCAGCGGCACGCGCGCCCGGATGCGCGTGCCACGTCCGGCGCTCGTCTCGACCTCCAGACTGCCGTGCAGTTCGCGCGCGCGTTCTTCGAGCCCGACAAGGCCCAGGCCGCGCGCCCCCCCGCCGTCGGGCATCCCACGACCATCGTCGCTGACGTCGACGACGACCTCGCGGTCGTGAACCATGACCGCCACCTCGATCTGTCGGGCGGCGGCATGCCTGATGCAGTTGGTCAGGGCTTCCTGCACGATGCGGTACACGCAGGTGCGGACCTCGTCGTTCAGCGTCGCCGCCGGTCCCGACACCGACAGACGCACGGCCAGGCTCGAGCGGCGCTGCGTGTCGCGCACGAGCCATTCGAGCGCAGGCGTCAGCCCGAAGTCGTCGAGCATGCTGGGCCGAAGCCCGAGCGACAGGTCGCGGACGGTCTGCAGCAACTCATCGGTCAGTGCACGTGCGTCGGCAAATGCGGCGTCACGCCTGTCGTCGGCGGCGCGTTCGGCGCGCGCCAGTGACATCCGCAGCGCCGTCAGCATCTGCCCGACGTGGTCGTGCAGTTCGCGCGACAGCTTGCGGCGTTCGTCCTCCTGCGCGCCGACGAGACCGTGGGACAGGTCGCGCAGCTGCGCCTCGGCATCCTCCGCGCGTACCTGCTGCTGCTGGGATCGCGCCTCCGCCACACGCAGCCGGAGCACCGCAATCAGCGCCACGCCGATCCCGGCAACGATGGTCTGCCACAGCACACGGCGCGTCTCGCGGCGGAAGGCATCCTGCCGCCTTGCGACCGCCTCCCGCTGCGCGACGAGGTTGGCGTCGTTGATGCGCTCGATCTCCTGAGCGATGCCGAGCACGGCCTCTCGCCGCGGCACCACTTCGCGGCGGAGGAACGCCGCGCTGTGCAACACCTTCTGGATGAGCGTCCAGTCGAACACGGGCTCGAACGCGGCCCAGTACTCTTCGACCCGCGTGGAGAGGTGCCCGATCTGCACCAGATGCTCGTCTGCGGTCAGCCCCCGCAACTCGTCGAGTGCTGCCGCGTGGCTGGTCCTGAGCCGGGTCAGCTCCTCCCGATACGCAACGACGTGCGAACGGTCCGGGTCGAGCAGGTAGTCACGGATGAAGATCCCGGAAAGGTGGACGTCGGACCGCAGCCGGCGGAGTTTCGTTTCGATCAGGCGGTGATGTTCATTGAGCGCGTCGAGCTCGGCGTAGATGTCGTCCGCCTTGCGCGCTGTCGCGAGCACGGAGGCCGCAATCAGAGCAAGCAGCCCCAACAGGGCGACTGCGGCGATGGGCCAGGTCTTCCGGTAGCGCATGCACTTCGCTTCAGCCTACGTCAGGCGCGAACGCGCGCACCATCCCGTCAAGGGGGGAGTCCCCGGTGGGGCGACTCCCCTGTCGACCGGATGGTGCGAGCCGGCCGCTGCCGATACCGTAGCGGCCGAGGAGAGCCACACATGGCAGACTTCCACCAGCCTCGGTTCGTGCCGACCGTGCACGCGGTCGCACCCGATCACCCGGCGCCGGATCGCGTGGCTGCGCTGGCCCGGGCGCGCGGGCTCTCCGTGTCCCTCGTGCTGCCTGCGTTGGCGAGGGAACTGGACGGCGCGGCGTTCCCCAGAATCATCCGCTTGCTCGCGCGCAACCCGCTGCTCGGTCGGGTGATCGTCGTGCTGGGTCATGCGACGGCCGATCAGCACCGGCGCGCGGACGCCCTGCTGTCCTGCCTCGACATGCCGGTCACGCTCGTGCGGCTCGACGACGTGCGCCTGCCCCGCATCGGCCGGCAGCTCGAGAAGGTGGACCTCGACGTGCGTCCCACCGGGAAGGGGTACGCCTGCTGGGTGGGTGTGTCGGTGGCGCTCGCCGGGTCCGGCAGCGACGTCATCGCGATGCACGACTGCGACATCGTCAACTACAGACCGGCGATGCTGACGCGCCTGGTCGCGCCGCTGGTCGTCCCGGACGAGCCGTTCGACTTCGCGAAGGGCTACTACGCGCGCGTGACATCGCGGATGTACGGGCGCGTGACCAGGCTGCTCGTCACGCCGCTCATCCGCGCCCTGCAGCAGGTCGACATCACGAGCACCCTGCCGGCCTTCATCGGCGACTTCCGGTATCCGCTCGCCGGAGAGGTGGCCTTCTCCCGGGCGCTGGCCCACACGTTGCCGCTGCACGGGGGGTGGGGGCTGGAGATCGGCATGCTCGCCGAAATCCACAGCCGCCAGCGCACGTTCAAGCCGTGCCAGGTGGACATCGCCGACACGTACGATCACCGGCACCGTCCAATCGACGCGGTTGCCGACGGCGGCGGCCTCACCACGATGACCGACGACATCCTCGTCACGCTCGTGCGGGCCCTCCGCAGGCAGCACGCGACCGTGGACACCCGGGTCATGCGATACGTACTGGCGCACTACCGCACCGAAGTCTCCCGCTGCATCGACGCGTACGCTGCCGATGCCGCAGTCAACGGCCTGGTTTACGACCGCGCACTCGAGTCGGCAACGGCAACGGCGTTCGCCGCCGCGGTCGAGCGGTGCATCGGCCAGGGGCTGTGCGCCGACGTCGCGACGCACCCGAGCTGGGCCGACGTGCGTCGCCTGGCGCCTTGCGTGTGCGACGCCTTTGCGGAACTCGCGATCGCGTCCGAACTGGTCGGCCGTGGGGGATCGCCTGCTGATGCCGGGCCGTCGTCGTGGTCGGCATCGGGCTTCGATGGGGCCGTCGCCGGGTCTTGAGCGACGTCGCGACGTCGGGCCGGCGCTGTCCGGTCGTCCGCGCAGCTTCGTTGAAGAAGGCATGCGCACAATCCACCCGGGCCGCTCCCTGTCCGCGCTCGTGGTCGTCATGGCTGCCGCAGCGACGGCGTGCAGCCCGGCCGATGGGTCTCACGCGCAGAGCGCGGCCGCGCGAGGAGCAGGAGCCGACGCCTCCCTCGTGCGCGCGCCGGAAGCCGACACGTCCGAGGCAATCGTGTCCTGGGTGGACGGCAAGGCGGTGAGCGACTGGCGCGCCGAGCGCGACAGACGCGATCGCGCCATCGCACGGTACCTGAACGACGACGACCCGGACCGGGCGGCGACGTACGGTTTCCGAGCGGGCCAGACACCCCGGCTGGCGTGGAGCTGGTTCCGCAACAACCCGGTCGGCTTCAACGGCGTGCCGTTCGTGCTGTTCAAGACGCTGCTCGATCTCGATCCCGACCACGCGGACCCGGATCTGCGCGCCATTGCGCGCATCTGGAAGCGGGAGGCCGTGCTCCCGGCAGCGGCGGCGGCCACTGACCCGGTGTGGACCTTCGACCACATCGGCGTCAGCGCGCCGCCCGAAGACTACACCGACGGCAGACTTCGCGCGGCCGGGGATCGGCGTTCCCCATTGCCGGCGGGATTTGCCTTCGAGAACCCCCGCGCGTTCACGCCGCTCTCGCGGCCGCAGCTCGCCACGCTGGACGCGCGGCTGGCCGCGCGGCGCACCTTCACCAACACATCCCTGCTGATCGCCAAGACCCGCACCGCGGACCGGGAGGAGAACTGGGAACGCGATCGCGCGAGCTTCGGCAGCCCGGGCGCGACCGATCGCGTGTCGCTCTCCTGCGCGGCGTGCCATGTCGGCCGCGTGGTCGTGGGCGGCCGCATGCGGTTCCTCCCGGGCATGCCCAACACGGAGATCGAGGCGCAGTACTACTCCAAGCTGCTGATGCTGACCGCGGGCGCGCTTGTCGCGTCGGGCTTCGACCCGGCGTCCACCACGCCGGTCAACCCGGCCGCACTCGAGCCGAAGACCAGTGCGGTGAAAGCGCTCTACGGCGAGATGCTCGACAAGGCGCGGCATCGTCCCGAGACGTTGTACGGTGCCTCGCCGGCCGACGTCGCGCGCGGCAAGCAGCAGACGCTCCTCGTCGCATCGGAGTTCCCCAGCGTGATCAAGGATCTGATCGCGCTCGGCGTGAAGACCCACTTCATCTACCACGTCGTCGGTCGCAACCATGCCTACAGGCAGTCGCGGCCTGACGTGTTCGAGGATCGCCCGGGGCAGATGGATGCCTTCGGTATCGCCTCGGGACTGGTGGCCATCCACACGCGCCGGCAGGACGACAGCTACATGGCATTCGTCAAGCGCGACAACCCGCAGAGCCCGTTCTTCACCGGGTTCTCGACCCGCAACGGACTGCCCGGCGACGTGGCCGGCATGAGCACGCCGGTTGCCGACGTGAAAGCTGCAGCCGACCGCACCCTGCGGCAGTTGTCGGCCTGGGCACCGCCCGTGCCGGCGCCCATCGACATCAAGAGTGTGGTGTGGGCCACGCAGCGGTATCACGCCAACTGGGACGGGAATCAGGGCGCGTCGTCACGCACGCTCGCGTCCGGCGCGTCGGCCACCGGCGACCCGCGCATGGTCAACGTGCGCATCCACGAGCCGCTGAACCCGCTCATCGACAACCTGCCGCCAACGCCGTACCCCTTCGACAGCGTCGACCTGCGGCGGGCGCGCGACGGCAAGGCGCTCTTCGCGGAGACGTGCGCCACCTGTCATGCGCCCCGCAACAGGAACATCTACCCGGCGCGAATGCTCGGCGTGGACGTGAATCGCACACTCGTCACCACGAGCGTGTCGCGGTACGGGCTCGCGGCACTGGTCATGGAGGCCTGCGTGATCTACGGCATGAACCACAAAGGGGAGGCCGGCGCCGACTGGTGCATCCCGAAGGGCGACTGGAATGCCCGTCTCGACGAGTACTTCCGCGATACGCCGCGTCGCGTCGCGGAGGGCACCAACGGCTACAAGGCGGACATGCTGCACGGCATCTGGGCGCAGGCGCCTTACCTGCACAACGGTTCGGTGCCGACGCTCGCGCATCTGCTGTGCCCCGACACGCGCCCGGCACGCTTCCTCCGCGGCAACCTGCACTACGACGAGGCGCTCGTCGGCTTCGAGTGGGCCACGCGTCCGACGACGCGGTACGCACCGGGTGAGACGATGCTGATCAAGGAGTACGACACGCGCGAGCCCGGGCGCGGGAACGCCGGTCACACGTTCGGGTCGAACCTGTGCCCGGACACGAGGGGTCTCGACCCCGTAGCCGATCGCAAGCAGATCGAGGAGCGCGTCACGGCGTCGCGTGTCGGCGATCTGCTGGCGTACCTGAAGACGCTGTGACGGTCAGGGGCGGCCTTCGTCGATCGGCTGTCGGCCTTCGCAACGCCGCGCGCCTGACGTGGGGTCAGCGACCTGTGTCGTCGAGCTCGCGGATGAAGATGTTGCGGAAGCGCACCTCGGTGCCGTGCGACTGCAGTTCGATGGCGCCGGTCGGCAGCAGCGGCCGCGCGCGATCGAAGTAGTTGTCGAGCACCTCACCGTCAACGGTCTGCTGGCCGTTGAGCCAGACCCACACGCGCTCGCCCACCATGCGCACCCTCACGCGGTTCCACTCGCCGATCGGCTTGTCGGCCTTCACCAGCGGCCACTTGCCCGGACTGTCGTCCGCGTTGTTCCAGAGCGCGCCCGACCCGCGGAACGCTCCGGTCTTCTCCCTGGTGTCGCTGGCCGGATCCCACAGTTGCACCTGCGGGTAGCTGCGCAGGTAGATGCCCGTGATGCCGTTGGGCACGGTGAGCTTCCAGTCGGCACGCAGCTCGAAGTTGCCGTAATCGCGCATGGTCGCCAGGTGCACGCCCAGGCCATCGGTCACGAGCTCACCACGTGCCGCGTCCACCCACCAATGGCGATCGCGGTCGGCATCCCACTCGGCCTGCTTCGCCCTGCGCTCGGCGTCGGTGAACGCCGCTTCGACATACGGGCTGAACACGCCACCCTTGCCGGGTCGGCCGCGCCAGCCGCTGAGGTCCTCGCCGTTGAACAGGCTCGTGAACCCGTCGGGGGGAGCTGTCGGCTGCGCCACTGCCATCGACGCGAGCCCGGGCGTCCACATGATCGAGAGCGCCCCCAGCACGATCGGAAGAAACCAGGATGATGTTGGAGTCATGCGAGTCCTCGAGCCCGAGCTGACCGTCCGAAAGAGGCAAGACTGCGGTTCTCCACCCAGCGCAATTCTGCAGGGAACACCGCTGCTGCCGTGGAGTGCACGTCGTGCCTCCAGCGCGTCGTGCCTAGCGTGCAGCAGCGCGACGCGCGCGGATGTCGTCCACCGTGATGGCCGACGCCGCATTGCCCCACGCCTGACGCACGTAGGTCAGGATCGCCGCGAGCTGATCGTCGGGCAACCCTGCGAGCGGCGGCATGCTCGGGAACGCCGCGTCCACGTCACGCCCGTGCAGTGCGATGTCGATGAGCGCCTGTGACGGCCCCGTCACGGTGGCGGCACCGGCAAGCGGCGGCGCCACGGACGGCAGGCCGCGTCCGTCGGTCTGATGGCACCCGGCACATATCGCATACGCCACGCGGCCCTGCTCGACGAGGGCTGCGATCGCCGGATCGCGCGGAGCAGTCGGCGCCTGCACAGGCCGGGACGCGCGCTGCGCGGCATCCGCGCCGGCGAGCACGGCGGCTTGCAGCCACGCCGTTCCGCGCGCATCCGCAGACAGCCGACGCAGCGCACCCATTCCTTCGGCACGCCCCTCATTGGTGACGGCCGTGGCCAGTGCGGTGACGAGGGCGCGGTGCCCCGGCCGATCGGCCGTCCACGCCGGCGACTCCGCGATGAACTCGAGCGTCTCGAGCTCGCGCCCAGCGTCTCCGCTCAGGAACGCATCGACGATGAACGGCTCGTCGACGTCTCGGCGCAGCAACCGCAGCCGCACGTCGCGGACGCCGGCCGCAGCCGCCGCCCCGAGCGTGTAGAGCACCTGCCGCCGCACCGCCACGTCGTCATCGTCGGCCACTGCCACCACGGCGCGACGGACGTCGTCATCGGTCAGGCGGGCTTCGGCCACGCGCAAGGCAGCGATGCGGACGTAAGGCGAGCGATCGGCCAGCCGCGCACGAACGAGGTCGTCGTCTGCCGCGCCGAGGCCGTGCAGCGTCCACAGCGCATGCAGGCGGACGCGCGCATCGACGTGCGACATCGCCATCACCCGAATCGGAGGCACGACGGACCGGGAACCGGACGCGACGAGACCGCGCTGCGCCATGTCGCGCCAGTGCCCGTTCGGGTGGGCGAGCAGCGGCACCCAGCCGTCAGGGTCGTCCGGCCCGACGAGCGGCGGAACAGCGGGCGGGCGGTCCTCATGGACGATGCGGTAGATGCGGCCCATGCCGTGGAATGGCCGATGCAGCCCGCGGTCGAGGATCTGATTACGCAGGAACGTCGTGAGGAAGATGTGGCCTTCGATGATGCCGCGGTACATGTCGGCGACGTACAGCGCGCCATCGGGCCCCGTGGCGCTGAACACCGGACGGAACCGTTCGTCGTGCGAGAACAGGAACTCGCGCTCCGTATACGCGTTTCTGCCGCTGACGATGCCGTCCTGCTCGGTGAGCACCGAGCGCCGGATCAGTCGGCCGGCGGATTCGACGACGAAGACGTTGCCGCGGAACTCCTCGGGGAACTGGTCACCGCGATATACGGTAGGCGCCGCGTTCGCGGTGAACACCCGCAGCCGCCCATCGTCGCGAAGCTGCGCGCGGCGGTTGACGCCGGGCGTGATCGCATGGGGCCAGACGTCGTTGTCGGCGCCGATGCGGACGTCGGTGCCGGCCGATGCCGTGTAGTGTGGATTGCGTGTGGCGTAGACGGTCGGTACCAGGCTGCCGCGGATGTGGTCCTGGTTGTAGCTGAAGAACAGCCGGCCGTAGTCGTCGTGCGACATGCCCCACTGCCCCGCGAGGCGCGCCGAGCGCGCCGTGACGGGTGCGCCGTCCACCATGCGCAGCCGATCCTCCACCTGGAGCCCATACGTCCAGTTGTCGAGCGTCCAGGATGGACTGCTCGGCGCCAGGTGCGGGTTGACGGGCACGGGCAGGCCGGAAGCCACCACCGTCCGCGCGTCCGCGGCACCGTCACCATCGGTATCGCGCAGGAACACGACCTCGGGCAGGGCGTACACGAGCACCCCGTCGTCCACGAGCTGGATGCCGCGCGGGAAGTCCATCTGTGCGAAGACCGTGCGCGTGTCCATGCGGCCGTCGCCATCGCCGTCGGAGAGGACGACCAGTCGGCTGGCGGGCGGGGGCTGCGCGTCGAGCCCCGGCAGGAGCTCGCGCAATGGCCAGTTGTATGCGGGCCATTCGAGCACCCACAACCGATTGCGCTCGTCGAAGGCGAAGGCAATCGGATCCTGCACGAGCGGCTCTGCGGCGACGAGCTCGATGCGGAAACCCTGTTGCAGGTCCATCATTCGCATCGACTGCTCCGGACTGCGCACGGGCGCCGGCGGGATCTTCCAGTGCGCCGGTGGCGGAGCCGAGTCGATGGCGGCGCGATCCCCGACCTGCGCGCCCAGACCACCGGATGCGACGGCAATCGCAGCCCCCAGCATCAGGAGTTGGCGTCGCTTCCCGAGCCTCATCGATCGGTGGTCACGGCGACCAGGTCGATGACCGTGGCCGCTCCGGGCCGGCCGGTGCCCCGCACCGAGATCTTCGACGCCGCGGGAGGCCTCGCCGGGTCGAAGACGGTGGGACGGATCGTGTTGATCTCCTGGTCGGCCGCCTTGTCCGAGACGTAATACGTGGCTTTCGCGATGTGGCGCATGTCGCTGCCGGCCGCGGCCAGCACCTGGCGCATGCGCTCGAAGACCTCTCGGACCTGCGTGGCCGGATCCGCCGACGCGCCGGCAATCCCGGATACGAAGATCGGGCGTCCACCGAAGATGCGGGCCACGCGGCTGTAGCGGGACGAGATCGGTTCCACGAGGGTGAGACGCTCGCCACCTGCGGTCGCGCCTGGCGCCGTCGCGACGAGCTCGATCTCGACCGGCAACGGCGCATCGCGCCATTCGGTGGTCACCAGCGGCGGGGCCGTGCGCTCGAACGTGCCGGCTACGATCTGCTGCAGCTGCCCGGCACGCGACATGTCGCCAAGGAAGGCCTTCACGTGCACCGCGTGCTCGAAGCCGAGGCCCACCGCTTTCAGGTCGCCGCGGAGTTGTTCCATCGTGGCGCGTACGGCGTCGTCGAACTCGCCGGGTGCGGCGCGCCCCGACACGATGGCAAAGGGTCCGGCGGGCTGCACCGCGACGTGCGCCTGGCGCCCCGAGGCCGGAAGTCCAGCGACCACGAGTCGTTCCGCGGCCTTCGCGTGCACGCCGCGAGGCGTCGCCGCCACCGCGTCCATCGCCACGAGGACACCGTCGTGCGCCATGCGCGACTCGACGAACGTGACGGCGGGAGTGGCGCCGGCGAAGCGCTCGGTGAGCAGCCGATCGACCGAGGCGGTCACCGACGCATCGGCGACGTACACGTGCAGCCGCGCCACCCGATCGAGCCCCGACCCGGCCGCGCGAAGTGCCGCGTCCACGCTGCCGAGCACGTGCGTGGCCTGGGCATACGCATCGCCCCTCCCCTGCAGCGTCCCCTGCGCATCGAGAGGATGGAGGATGGCGGTGTGCGCGAGGGCGCCCTCCTCGACGACGACGGCAGCGGCGCGGCCGCGGCCCGGATCCGGCTCGATGGCCCGGACCCGGACTCCGTCGGGTGCTGCCGCCTCGAGGACGACGCCCTGCGGCGAAGGTCGGGCGCTCATGGCCTGGCCGAGAGCGAACATGGCAGCGATGACCGCCGCGAGACGGAGGCTGGCGGCGAGGGAGGCGGAAGCGGCAGGGGTGCGCATGGTGATCACAACCGACGGACGTGGACGTGCTTGAACTCGGTCCAGCGGCCTGGCCCGTGCGCCTGCAGGGCGATCGGCCCTTCGGTTGGCAGCTCCAGTCCCTCGTACTCGAGGATCGTGTCGCCGTTGGCGCGCACGACGCACCGGCCGGACTCGACCCGCAACTGGAACAGCCACCAGCGCTCCGCCTCGATCCGCGGGTACGTCGCGCGCCGGAGCCCGTAAAGCGAACCCGTCGGGTAGTGCGCGCCCTCGACGTCGTGCAGCTGGACCTCGTACCTGCGCCCGGGACCGTCGCCGCCCGGACCACCGAACGTCACGCCGCCATTGTGATGGCGCGCGTGACGGACGTACATCTGCAGCTCGAAATGTCTGAACATCTCGATCGTGCCGAGGTGGCCGTCGTCGTCGGCATGCAGGATGCCGCCGAGTGCCTCGAACCTGGGCTTCCCGTCCAGCACGCGCCACTTCGCGAAGTCCTGGGCCGTCTCGTAGAGGGGCGTCCACGTGACGCGCGACGGCAGCTCGCGCACGCGCAGCGCCCGGAAGCGGATCGGGTACGAGAGCGACTCCAGCCCGAGATAGCCCTGACGCAGCCGGTAGCGCAGCTCCGGCACCGACTCCACGTCGATGTCGTGCACCAGCGCGTCGTTGGTCCACACCTGGAGGCGCGGCCAGTCCATGACGATGCGGAAGGTGTTCCACTCGCCCTTGTTCTTCACGTTGACGACGCGCGGAGCCACGATCGGAAAGATCGATCCCATGGACTCCGGCGCCGGCGTCTTGTCCACCTGGTGGAAGATGTTGATCTTCATCCCGCACCATGTGGCGCGTCCGTGCTCCGGTGCATGGATGTAGATGCCGGAGTTGCTCCACCCCTGCACGAAGAACTCGCCGCGAAAATCGAAATTCTCGTACTGTCTCGCCGAGCGCAGCCACGCCGGATAGCCGTCGCTCTCGTGCACGACGATGGCGCCGTCCTGCACGTGGAACGCCGACTCGCGGCCGTCGGCCACCGACCACTGGGCCAGCGAAACGCCGTCGAACAGTGACTCGAACTGCCCCTCGTCGGTCTGGGACAGGGTCAACACCGTGGGGGCCAGGGCCGCGCTCGCCAGGAACTCGCGTCGCTTCATGCCGAGGACACTACCATGACGCTCGCGGCCAGCCGGGCGCCGCGAACATGCGAGAAGCAGTTATGATGCTGCTCCTCCCAGGAGCAGCCTGATGGTTACCCGGTTCCCGGCACAGGCATGAGCGTCGTCGGCATCGTGTCGCTGCCGGACCTCGGCCACATCAACCCGATGCTGGCGCTTGCCGGCGCGCTGCAGGCACGCGGACACCGCGTCCTCTTCTTCCAGCTGCCCGACCTGCAGGCGCGCATCGCCGCGGCGGGCGTGACGCCCATCGCCGTCGGCGCCGACCTGTACCCGCCCGGGAGCCTCGAGCGTCGTCACGGCGAGATGGGCACCCGCCGCGGCTTCGCCTCCATCCGACTGGCCATCAGGCACTCCGAGTCTCTCGTGCACGCGTGGTGCCGCGACATCCCGCCGAGGGCGCGGGAACTCGGGGTCGATCTGCTCGTCGTCGACCAACTGGAGCCGTCGGGGGCCGCCATTGCCGCTCACCTGGACGTGCCGTTCGTCACGGTCTGCAACTCCATTCCCTTCCATCGCGACGCGTCGTGCCCGCCGGCGTTCACGGCATGGGAGTACCGGCCGGGCCGACTGCGCCGGTGGCGCAATCGGATGGCGTTCGGCCTCTTCGACCTGGCGGCGACGCCGCTCGGGCGCGTGGTCAACGGCTACCGCGCGAAGTGGCGACTGCCCGCGCAGTTCCGCATCGAGGACACGGGATCGCCATTCGCGATCCTGAGCCAGCTGCCCCCCGCGTTGGACTTTCCCTCCGACTGCCTGCCGCCGCACTTCCACTACGTCGGGCCACTGCGGGGCCGCGAATCGAGCGCCGTCGCCTTCCCGTGGGAAGCGCTCGACGGAAGGCCTGTCGTCTATGGGTCGCTCGGTACCCTGCAGAATCGCCGGACCGACGGGTTCTTCACGATCGCCGCGGCGTGTGCCGGGCTCGGGGTGCAGCTCGTGCTGAGTCACGGAGGCGCGCTCGACGAGCGCGCGGCGGTAGCCCTGCGGCCGAATGCGCTCGTGGTCCCTTACGCACCGCAGACCGAACTGCTGGCCCGCGCCACGCTGACGGTGACGCACGCATCCATCAACACCGTCCTCGATTCGCTGGCCCATGCCGTGCCGCTGGTGGCCGTGCCGATCGCGCACGACCAGCCCGGCACCGCGGAACGGGTGCGCTGGGCGGGCGTCGGTGACGTGGTGCCGTGGAGCCGGCTCAGCGTCGCGCGGCTTCGCGACGCGATCCGGCGTGTGCTCGACGAGCCGTCGTACCGGCAGCACGCGGGCGACGTGAAGGATTCCATCGCGCGCGCGGGAGGGGCGCCACGCGCCGCCGCGATCGTGGAGCAGGTCCTCCGCACGGGGCGCGCCGAGGCGGCAGCGGCGTCGGCACCCGTGGGGTGACGCACCTCCACCTGCAGCCTGCCTGATGTCGTGTTACAGGCAGGGCGGAGTCCGCATGCGGCGTATGCTTGTGCGGATGTCCACCTCGGCCGAAGCAACGTCTCCCGCGAGCGAGCCCGACGCAGATCTCGTTGTCGTCGTCTACACGAGCGTCGCCACGCAGGAACCGTCGCGCGACGACCTCGCGGCCATGCTGGACGGCGCCCGCCGTCGCAACGCGGCGCGGGGGATCACGGGACTGCTCGTGTATCACGACGGGTGTTTCATGCAGGCGATGGAGGGCCCGCGCCCGGTCGTCGACGACCTGCTGCGGCGGATCGCGGCCGACGGTCGTCACGGCGCGATGCTCGTCCTGCTGCAGCAACCGCGGGAGGCGCGTCAGTTCGCAGGGCACTCCATGGCGTATCGCGACATGCGTGACGACCCTCTGCCGGAGGGCCACAGCGGCCTCCTCAACGACGGGCTGAGAGGCGAGAGCTTCCGCGGTCACCCCGACCGCATCCATCGCCTGCTGCAGATCTTCGCCGACACACAGCTCCGGCGCGCGCACTCCTGAGGAGGGCGACACGGACGACGCGTCGATCGGAGAGAACCGGTCCGAACGGTTGGGGCGCTACAGTTCCAGCGACGCCGGGACGTCCTTGCCGAAACTCGCGCGCAAGGCCGACCGGGCAGCCCAGTAGCCGCACATGCCGTGGACACCGCCTCCCGGCGGCGTCGAACTCGAGCACATGTAGAGCTTGGGGTTCGACGTCCTGTATGGATCCCGCTGAGGAAACGGCCTCAACAGGAACTGCAGCAGCGTATTGGCGCCTCCGCCGATGTCGCCGCCGACGAGGTTCGGATTGTGCGCTTCCATGGCGGCAGGTGACATCACGTGCCGGTGCAGCACGGTGTCGCGGAAGCCGGGTGCGAAGCGTTCGATCTGTGCCTCGATGCGGTCGGTGACGTCCACGTCGCAGCCGTGCGGCACGTGGCAGTACGCCCATCCGGTGTGCCGGCCCGCGGGCGCACGCGAGTCGTCGAACACGCTTTGCTGCGCCACGAGCACGAACGGCTGCTCGGCGATGCGGCCGCGCGTCGTGGCGTGCTCGGACGCGGCGACCTCGGCATAGGTGCCGCCGACGTGTACGGTCGCAGCCCGACGACACGCGGCCGCGCGCCACGGCATCGGCTCCGACAGTGCGTAATCGATCTTGAACGCGCCGGGACCGTAGCGGAATCGGCGCAGGCGGCGACGGTAGGCCGCGGAGAGACGCGGGCCGGCCACACGCTCGAGTTGTCGCGGCGTCAGGTCGAAGAGCACGGCTCGCGCGCGCGGCAGGTCGTCGAGGGACCGCACCGGGTTGTCCACGACGAAGTCGCACCCGAGCGTGCGCGCGTGAGCCGCCAGCGCATCCGGAATCGCCTGCGACCCGCCCCGCGCGCATGGCCAGTCCACGGCGTGCGCGGCCACCGCCAGCGCGAGACCGAACGATGCCGACGCCGCGGCGTCGAGCGACAGGCAGGAGTGGGCAGCGCAACCGCCGAACAACGCCCGAGCCTCCTCATGACGGAAGGAACGTACGAGTGCATCGGAGGACTGCAACGCGAGCCGGCCGAACCGCGCCATGAACAGCGGGTGCCGAGGAAGGCGGATCGGCTTCAGGATCTCGCGGAAGAAGACGTCGTGACGTGCCGCAAACGGACCCAGCATCCGCGTCCAGGTGGCGCCGTCCGACGCACCGAGTTCCGCGGCCGTGTCTCCGAGGTCCCGATACAAGGTCACCGCGCGGCCACCATCCAGTGCATGTACCAGCGGGACCGGAGCCGCGACCCACGAGAGCCCGTGCCCGGCCAGCGGCAATCGCGAGAACACGGGCGAGACCACGCCCATCGGATGGATGGCGCTGCAGACGTCGTGGCGGAATCCCGGCAGCGTGAGTGACGAGGTGCGCGAGCTTCCGCCAATCGTGTTCTGGCCTTCCAGCACGAGCACGGACAGCCCGGCGGTGGCAAGCACGACGGCCGCGGTCAGCCCATTGGGGCCCGCCCCGACCACGACGGCGTCATAGCTGGTCCTGAACATGCAAGGTCGCTCCAGCATGGAGGATGGGCATGACCGTCGTCATCCTGGATGCACCCGAAGTGCTGCAGCGTTCCCTGGCCGACCTCTTCGGCAGCCGGGGTGACACGTGCCGGATGCTGCCGGAGCAACGTACCGACACGACCGCGCGCCCGGGTGACTCCAGCAAGGCATCCACGCTCTCTGCACGTCTCGCTCGGATCGCCGCGGCCGCGGCCCTCGCCGATTGCGTGATCTGGTTCGTGTACGACCGGACGTCCGACGACCGCTCGACCGCGATGGCGATTGCCGGGGCACTGGCCGGCACCAACATCTCGCAGCTCATAGCCGTCATTCCCTTGCGAGCCTCGCGCCAGCCCGGGGCGGGTCACGCGCCCGAGTGGCTGAGCTCTGCCCTCGCCAACCTGCGAGCCCCGGTGTCGGTGGTGGCGACGACGCCTGTCTACGGTCCCGGGGACGAGCTCGTGTCGCGACTGCTGATCATGATGCGCTCGCTTCCCGTCGTGCCCCTGCTCGCCCACGGCGAACGCGAATATCAGCCCGTGTGGCACGAGGACTTCGCGCAGCTCATGGTGGCGGCAGCGCACAGCGAGCACGTCCGCGCGGGGACGATCACGGTGGCTGGTCCGGAAGTCGTGACACAACGCTTGCTGTACGACAGGATCGCGCCGCTCATCGACAAGCGGCCGCTGACCGTGCCCATTCCCGACCTGCTGACCCGCGTGGGCCTGTCGCTCATCGACGTGGCGAGCGGCACCGACACCGCATCCGATGAGGGACGATGGGCGGTGGATGCCGACGTGGTGGTACTGCCGGCGGCCGACAGCGCCATCGAGCGCATGCTCGGTCGTCGCCCGACGTCGATCGACGAGGGGCTGCGGCGGCTCGTCGTGGATCTACCGGAGCAGTTGCCGGGCACGGGGCTCGGCACGCTCCAGGTCAAACACTTCTGGGCCGATCTCCGCACGCCTGGTCTCCTGCCTGGCACGGTCATCGGCCTGGTCCGCGCCAGGTTTGCCGACATCATGCCCGTGCCCGTTGGGATAGAGCCCGGCGCGCCCGTCACGCGACTCGACGTTGGCGCGACCGTCACCCTCTACCTCCCAGGCCGGGGACATGCCCAGGTCCGCGTCGAGGAGGCCGACGACACCCATGTCGTCCTCTCGACGTTGCGTGGCCACCCGCTTGCGGGCGTGGTGCGCTTCCTGGCCGCACCGGCACGCGACGGCGTACGCTTCGAGGTGATGACCGCCGACAAGGCCGCGACGCCGCTCGATTGGCTCGGGCTCAGCATCGGTGGCGCGCGCCTGCAGGACGCCAACTGGCGGACGGTCGTGCAGCGCGTCGCCGCCATGTCCGGCTGCGAGATCGACGGGGTGGAGAGCCACGTGCGCAATGCCTCGGACGCCGAGGTCCACCATCTGTCGACCTGGGTGGAACGTCTCATTGCCGAGCGCACCGGCTGACGTGCGCTGCTCGTCACGCCACGCACACCAAGGGGGATCTCATGGCACAGTTCGAAGTCGGTTACTTCGTCGGCAGTCTCGCCACGGCATCGTTGAACCGGCGGCTCGCCCAGGCGCTCGTGGCGCTTGCGCCACCCGACCTGCGGCTGCGCGAGATCGTCTTCAAGGACCTGCCGCTCTATAGCTACGACTACGACAGCGACTACCCGCCGGTGGCCCGGCAGTTCAAGGACGCCATCGCCGCCGTCGACGCCGTGCTGTTCGTCACGCCGGAGTACAACCGCTCGATCCCTGGCGCGTTGAAGAACGCGATCGACTGGGCGAGCCGTCCGTATGGCACCAACGCTTTCACGCGCAAGCCCTCGGCGGTGATCGGCACGTCTCCCGGCAAGATCGGCACGGCGGTCGCGCAGCAGCACCTGCGCAGTGTCCTCGCCTTCTGCAACTCACCGCTGATGAACGCCGTCGAGGCGTACATCCAGTTCACGCCGGATCTCATCGCCGACGATGGCCGTGTCACCGACAGCAGCACCGAGGAGTTCCTCCGCGGCTTCATGACCGAGTTCCAGACGTTCGTGGAGCGCGTCTACACGGCGCTGCCGCGGCACGGCTCGCCGTCGTAGCGACGTATCCTGTGACGACATTGCCTCTGGAGCGCGCATGGACCTGACCGGCATCCACCACCTGACCGCGATCTCGGCCGCCATCAGCGAGAACCATCGCTTCTACACGCACGTGCTGGGCATGCGGCTCGTCAAGCGCTCGGTGAACCAGGACGACGTCAGTGCCTACCATCTCTTCTACGCGGACGCGACGGGCAGCCCGGGGACGGACCTGACGTTCTTCGACTGGCCGGTGCCACGCGAACGTCGCGGCACCCGCAGCATCGTGCGCACGTGCCTGCGCGTGCACGGCGAGGCCACGCTGCAATGGTGGGCGCGGCGCCTCGACGAGCACCGCGTCAGCCGCGAGGACGTCACGGAGTGGGATGGGCGACGCGCGATGCGGTTCGAGGATCCGGAGGGTCAGCGGCTCGCGCTTGTGGACGATGGCGGGCAGGGCGACCCGCCGCAGCCCTGGGAACGGAGCCCCGTGCCGGCCGAGCACCAGGTGCGGGGGCTCGGCCCGATCGTCATCAGCGTGCCGACGCTCAGCCCGACCGACGCCCTGCTGACGCGCGTGCTCAACATGCGGCAGGTGCGCGACTGCCCGCACCCCGACAACCCGGGGACGCAGGTGCATGTGTTCGAGATGGGCGGTGGGGGGCCGCACGCGGAGTTGCACGTAGCCGTGCAGCCTGACCTGCCGGTTGCCCGGCAGGGCGCGGGAGGCGTGCACCACGTCGCATTCCGGATTCCGGATGCCGACTACGATGCCTGGGCGGAGAGGCTGAACGAGCACGGCATCCACAACAGCGGCAAGGTGGACCGCTTCTGGTTCCGGAGCCTCTACCTGCGGGAGCCGAACGGCGTGCTCTTCGAGATCGCGACCGACGGACCGGGGTTCGCGGTGGATGAAGACGCCGCGACGCTCGGCGAAAAGGTGGTGCTGCCGCCCTTTCTCGAGCCGCAGCGTGCGCGGATTCTCGCCAACCTCAAGCCCATCGACTGAGGCTGCCGACGTCGCGCGCGGGCCGTGCCCGCATCAGGCGCGCCAGCCGTGCCTGGCGGCGGGCACCGCCCTGGCCGGGTTCCAGATGTCGCCACACGAGGTGCAGCGCCAGTAGCCGTTCGGGCTCGGCGCCTTCGCGGCCGACACGATGGCCGTCGAGGCGCAGGAGGGGCACGTCTCGGGCAGGGCCTCCGCGTCGTGCGGCGGCCCGTACCCGTACTGCATCGGTCGGTTTACCAACGCGGCTCGCGGCGCGTACGACCGCCGCCGCCACCGCCGCCGAAGCCACCGCCGCCACCACCCGACCGCGGCATCTGCGGGCGCGCCTCGTTGACCGTGAGGCGGCGTCCACCGAACGCCTGATCGTTGAACTGCGAGATAGCGTTCTGCGCTTCCGCCTCGGTCGCCATCTCGACGAACGCGAAGCCGCGCGCCCGGCCAGTTTCACGGTCGCGCATGACGCTGACCGAGGCCACCGCGCCCGCCTGGCCGAAGTGCTGCTCGAGATCGCTCTCGTTCGTGTCGAAGGGAAGGTTGCCGACGTACAGCTTGGTGCTCATACTCTCTCCTGCGTCCATCGAAGGACGGCCCGTGCGGGCGTTTTTTGGAAATCGGCCGGAGCCATCGTGCTCGGCGTTGTCGTCACGCAGAAGGGGGCCGTGAGGCCGACTACACTGGCGCGGGAAAACGTAGCGGCGAACTTCCTGAAGGCACTCAGTATATACCACACCCGCGTGTGTCCAGCAGGAGCGTGATAGGCTGGGCGAATTAGCGCCAGCACTGCGTTCGCCTGCGTCATGCGTCGGCGCCGTACACCTGGGACTTCGCTCCGCCGGACGCAGCAGGGCCAGGCTCCTGATCCGCGATCCGGCAACGGCAGTGCTCCGTCGCTCCTGCGTCGTCGCTGGCCGCTCAGACCAGGCGCCCCCGGGGCGCGGGAGGATTAGGCCAGTGGTACGACGTCCAGACGGGATCGGAATCTTCGAGTTCATCGCCCTGTCACGGTTGCGCGCGGCGCAACTGGCCGAGGGCTGCCGGCCTCGCCTGGACGAGGGCGACCCGCACGTGATGGCCGTGCTCGCTCAGCTGGAAGTGGCCAGCGGAGCCGTGCAGCGCTGCGACGACCTGGCGGCCCGCGCATCATGACCGTCCATCTGGTGAACCCGAGCCACGTGTCGTTCGGCACCGGCGTCATCGCGCCTCGCTGGCTGTACGTGCTCGCCGCCGCGACGCCGCCCGAGTTCGGCACGCCGTGCCTCACGGACGAAAGCATCGAACCGTTCGACATCCAGACCGTGCGCCCCGGCGATGTGGTGGGCATCGGTATCCACACCGGCAATGCCCTGCACGGGTACGCCGTGGGCAAAGCGGCGCATGCCGCCGGCGCGCACGTGGTTTTCGGTGGCGTGCACGCCACGCTGTATCCGGACGAAGCGCGGACCCTCGGCGCCGCCGACGCCGTCGTCACTGGAGACGGCGACCGCGTGTGGCCGCAGGTGCTGCGCGATTGCGCGGCGGGCACGCTGAAGCCGATGTACGACGGCGGCCGCCTCGAAGGCGGCGAGTTCCTCCCCGGTCGATGGGACCTGCTGCCACGCGACAAGTACATGTGGGCATCCGTGCAGACCGTGCGCGGATGCCCGAAGCACTGCTCGTTCTGCTCGGTCTGGCGCACGGACGGCCAGCGCCCGCGTCATCGCGGCGTGCAGGCGGTGGTGGACGAGATCCTCGACCTGCGGCGCCGTGGCTTCCGCTTCATCGCCCTCGCGGACGACAACTTCTACCCGGTCACGCTCGAAGACCTGAAGATGGCGTCGCGCCGCGTCGACACCAAGAGCCTCGAGCAGCTGCAGGCCATCCGCGAGGAGCGGTTCGCGCTCATGCGCGAGTTGGCTCGGTTGCCCGACGACACGGTGTTCTTCACGCAGATCACCATGGAGGCCGCCGACGACCCGGAGTTCCTCGACGCCATGCGTCGCGCGCACATCAAGGGCGCACTGGTCGGCGTGGAATCGGTGACGCCGGAAGGACTCAAGGACGTCTACAAGGGTTTCAATGCGAGCGGCGAAGCGCTCGTCGAGCGGCTTCAGCGGTTCAAGGCCCATGGCGTCCACGTGCTGGGCTCGTTCATCTTCGGCCTGCCGAGCGATCGCCCCGACACGTTCGACCTCTGCCTGTCGGTGGCCGAGCGCGCCGACCTCACCTTCGCGCAGTTCGTCATGCTCACGCCGTACCCGGGCACCCTCGACTTCGCGGCGTGGGAGAAGCGACAGGGCGAGAGCGTGGCAGAGGTGGCCGGGATTCCAGTGACCCGGCACTGGCTGATCCCGCAGGCGCAACGCCCCAAGGTCTACATGGAGCACCCCGTGATGACGGCGGCGGAGATACGGACTCGTACCCAGAGCGTGTGGGACCGCTTCTACTCGACGCGGAGCATCTGGCGGCGGGCACGCATGCTCCGCTCCCTCAAGTCTCGCGTCGCCTTCCTGTTGATCTCGAAGATCTACCGGCAGATGTACGCCAACACCGGGATTGCCACCGACAGCGCGCGCGTCTCGCGGTCGGCGCGCTGGACGCGCATGCTCGCCAAGCCGTGCCGGCGGCTCTTCGCCGGCAAGGTGATGCCGGAGCTGCAACTGCGGTAGTGCGAGCCGTGCTCGTCAGGCGCGAGCGGCGAGGTCCTGCCAGAGTGACGTCAGGCGGTGCGCCGTCGTGCGCGCGTCGAACGCAGACTCGACCTTCCGCTTCGCCGCCACGGCAAAGGACGCCGCCTCGGCGAGTGCCGGCAGTATGCGCGCGGCAATCGCCGACGGCTCCTCGTCGGCGTCGAACAGCAATCCCTCGCCACGCGACGCATCGACGATGACCGCGTAGCCGGTGGAGCGCTGTGCCACGAGCAGGCACCCGGCAGCCAGCGCCTCGATCCCCACCATGCCGAGCGCTTCGTTGCGCGACGCCACGAGCACCACGTCGGCCTCGTCGTAGTACCGCGCAATCGGGTGCGTGAACGAATGCCAGGTCGCACGCACGCGGTCCGGCGCCGAGAGGATCCGCCGCGTGACTTCGTCGCAATACGCGGGGTCGCTGCCGCACGACCCGAGCAGCACGAGGCGGCACGGCAAGTGTGCCGACAGGGCCTCCACGATGTCGAGGACGCGGAGTTGGCCCTTCTCGGGCTCGACCCGTCCCACACAAAGGCACGACACCCCGCCTGGCGTCGCCTCCCCCGCTGCCGTGCGTACGGTGTCGGCAACGCTCACGTTGCGACGCGGGGTGGCCCGTCGACGCGCGTCGAGGCAGATGCCGTCGGGGACGTGCTCCACCCGCGTCGCCTCGCCCACGCGCGCCGCGACGTCACGCCTGAGCACCTCCGAAACCGTGACGATCGCGTCGGCGTACCCGAACGCCGGCTGGAACCTGTCCACGTCGTTCAATCTCACGTGCTGCACGACGCGCGCCCCGCGCGAGAACGCCAGCGGCGCCCAACCGTTGCCCTCGATGCCGTCGAAGTGCACGACGCGTGGCGCAACCGTGGCAAGCGCTTCGAGGAACGCCGCCGCGGCGGCGACACTGCGAGCCGCTGGGGCCTCACCGGTTTCGAACACGGTGAAGCCTCGCCTCGTGAGCACCTGACCGAGAGCCGTCGCACGGCCGACGACGAACGCCACATCATGCGGCGACAGGTGCGCCGACACTTCCTCCCAGGCGTTGTTCGCTCCCGACTGGAACATCGACGGCACGGTGACGAGCACCGGCTGTCGTCCGCGTGAAGTCCCTCGACGACTACCGCGCCACTGCTCGAGCGACGCACGGGCTGCGGCAACGGACCGGCGCACGTGCCCGGTCGCTTCGACGAGACGTACCGCGCTGTCGCACGCCAGCACCGCGGCGCCCGGCACCGCTTTCCAGGCGTCCGGCGGCAGCCCACGTGCCAGGTGCTCGTCCGCCCACTCGACGGCGGCCGGCGCAACGCGGCGCGCCTTCAAGCCACGGCCAGGCGAGGGTCCCGAGACACCGAGCAAGCGCTCCACGGCGTCGGCCACGGTGACGCAGCGCGGCACGGGACCCGCTGCGGCGAGGACTTCGAGCGCCTCGCGGCTGACGACCTGGACGACGTCGGTGGGTACGCCGGCCAGCGTGGCGACGTCGAGACCCTGACGTCGCGCCAGAGTGACGAGTCGGCGCAACACGCGCCCCGGAAGCAGCAGCGCAGCAGGTCGCACGACGACGAGACGAGCGGACGTAGCGGGCACTGCATCGCGCAGCCGCATCACGTCTGTGAAGTACGGCGACCTCGGCGGGTCCGTCACGCCGTCAGCGAGCCAGTCGGTGCCCGGCACGCAGCGGTTGACGTACAGCGCGTGGCGCGGCCAGAGGCGGCACAGTTCCTCCCCGATGTCGCGGATGGACTCCGCGTCACCCCCTGCGCTGGCGCCGGCATAAGCGTAGCGGTCGGCGGAGTCCAGCAAGAGCACCGTGCAGTCGCGCGAGCGTCGGTTCCTGAATGCGTTCCGCACTGTCTCAGCCGTTTCCCGTCACAGAGGCTACTTCAGATGACATCGGCTTCGGTCGCCGTCTCCGGACGTCGGATTGTCGTCCAATCACTGGAATGCGTGACGACAGGTGTCCTTCAGGTACACGTCGCGTGCCGTACGCGGCGGGTGTGGTGGTGCTTGCGGCCTGCCTCGCGGCGACGAGCGCGTGCAGCGCCCGCTACATGCGCGCCGAGGTCGGCGCTGATCCCGGCCAACTGCCATCCACGAGCATCACGCGAAACGTTGTCCTCGTCTCGGTGGACGGCCTCCGTCCCGATGCCATCGAGGCATACGGTGCGCCGACGCTGCAGCGGCTCATGCGCGAGGGCAGCTACACGCTCGCGGCCACGACGATCGACCCGAGCAAGACGCTGCCGTCGCACACGTCGATGCTCACGGGCCTGCCCCCCGAACTGCACGGGGTGCGCTGGAATAACGTGGCTACGGCCGACACCGACGCGATCGAGCTCCCCAACATCTTCAGCGTGGCGCGACGCAACGGCTATCGCACCGCCGCGTTCTTCAGCAAAGCCAAGTTCCAGCCGCTGCAGCTCGCGGGCACCCTCGACTACACCCAGGCTCCGGGAGGCCTGTTCGGGCGGTGGTCCAGCCGCCGCACGGTCGGAGACGTCGCCGAGTATCTCGTGGACGCGAAGCCCAACGTGCTGTTCGTCCATCTCACCGATCCCGACGCCGCCGGGCATCGACACGGCTGGATGACGCCAGCGTACGGCAGGGCCGTGCTCGCCGCCGACGCGGCGATCGACCAGCTCATCGCCCTTGCCAATCGCACATACGGGCCGGGACACTTCGCGCTGATCGTGACGGCCGACCATGGTGGACACGACAGGAACCACGGGAGCGCCGACCCGCGCGACGTCACGATCCCCTGGATTGCCTGGGGGGAGGGCGTGCGTCCGGGCGAGCTCACCGCGACGCACATCCGCACGATGGACACGGCGGCCACGACACTGTGGCTGCTCGGGCTCGCGACACCGAGCGGCTGGACCGGCACGCCTGTGGAGCAGGCCTTCGGCGCCGACCCGGCAACCGGGGATTTGTCGGATACGACGGCGACACCGTGAGCGGGTCTCGGCCCTCCAGCCGATATGATGGGCGGCCATGCGACAGCCCCCTGCGCGCCCCCCGTCAACAGTGACCCTCTCGCGCCGCACGTTCGTGGCTCGGGTCAGCGGCGCGGCCGCGCTCGCACCGTCGCTTGCCGCGGCGCTGCCCACACAACCCGCGACGCGCGGCGGTCCGCTCTTCGCGTACGTCGGCACCTACAGTGCACCGCCGGCCGCTTCTTCGAGCGGCAGGGGCACGCCGCCCGGCGCGAACGGGCGCGGCATCCACATCTTCACCGTTGACCGAACCACCGGCGCCCTCACGCCGGCGGGCATCGTCGAACACCACACGAGCCCGAGTGCCCTCGCGTTCGACGCGGCAGGCGCCCGCGTCTATTCCACCAATGCCACCGACCGCGTCGATGACGACACGTCCGGCAGCGTGAGCGCGTACACCGTGGATCGGACGACCGGGCAGTTGCGGTTGCTCAATACCGTGAGCTCGGGCGGCCTCGGTCCCACGGACGCCAGCGTGCACCCGCTCGGTCGTCATCTCCTGGTCGCCAACTACTCGGGTGGGACCGTGGCCGTCCTCCCCCTGCAGGGCGACGGCAGCCTCGGCCCGGCGACCCACGTGCAGAAGACCACGGGGACGTTGGGGCCCGATCGCGCGTCGAGTGCGCCACCCGGCAGCTTCGCGTTCAGCGGGCACGATGCACCGCACCCGCACATGATCAAGGCGGATCCCGCCGGTCGGTTCGTACTCGCGCCGGACCTCGGGCTCGATCGCATCTTCGTGTGGGCGTTCGACGCAGAGCGCGGGACACTCACGCCAGCCAACCCGGCGTCGGTGGCGCTGCCGCCGGGCGACGGACCGCGCCATTTCGCGTTCCATCCGAACGGCCGCTGGCTGTACTCCATCCAGGAAGAAGGCTCGACGATCGTGCTGTTCGACTACGACGCGAGCCGCGGGCAGCTCACGGCGCGCCAGACGATCTCCAGCCTGCCGGAGGGTTACGCCGGCAGCAACTTCACGTCGGGAATCAGGGTTTCGCACGACGGCCGCTTCGTCTACGGCGCCAACCGGCTCCATGACAGCATCGCGATCTTCGCCGTGGCGGCCGACGGCACGCTGTCGTTCGTACACGACGAATGGACGCGGGGCGACTACCCGCGCAGCATCTCGTTCGATCCGAGCGGCAGGTTCCTCTACTCGTGCAACCAGCGTGCGGACGCGGTGACGAGCTTCCGCGTCGACCGCGCCAGCGGTCGCCTCACGTTCACGGGGCAGTACGCGGCCGTGGGCAGTCCCTCAGCGATCGAGTTCCTCGACACGGCGATCTGAGGATCGCCGCGGCGGTGGCCCATCGGGATGCCGCTCCACCGGGAGCCCTCGACATTCCCGCATTTCCGCATTCCCGCATTCCCGCATTCCCGCATTCCCCTGCTGCCCTCAGGCATCGGGCCGGTCGCCAGCGGGCCGGGCCTGGGGCGAACGCTGCTGCAGCCGCACGCGCTCGTGGGCGGCTTTGGTGCGAACGGCAAGCGCGGTGCGACCGAGCAGCAACCCGAGCTGAGTGGCCGTCATGGACCAGGCCAACCGGCGCAGCGTGGCCAGTTCCTCGTCGGTCCAGCGGCGGCTGTTGGGTGGCCTGGCGGGCACGCGATTGGGGTCTCCCGTCTCCAGCGTCGACACGTCGGATTTGTCCTCGCGAGGAGCCTGCGCTGCGTCCGCCGCGGGGCTCCGGTGGTCCGGCACGGCGCCTCGTGCGCCGTACAGCCGAACCGGCCCATTGCAGGACCGATGCCTCCTCAGGAGGCTGCGAGATACGCGGGGCCCACTCACACTCGTGCCCGGAGAAGGCACGCAAGAGCGTGTAACGGTTACACGCTTTCACACCGTGCGGCGGCGCTACCCGGCGACGGACAGGCGATTGACGGCAGCGTCGAGCGCCGCCTGCGTGATCGCGAGGTGCGACGTGTGCCAGCGCACGTCGTCGCCCTTGATGAGGAGTACCTGCGGCGACTGGTGCGACACGCGCAATCGCTGCGCGATGGCCGCCGAGACAGGGCGGGCCGCCTGCACCGACACCAGGTACACCGGCGTGGCCCATGACGCCTGCGCAAGCGTGGCGCGCACCTCGTCATAGACCTGCAGGCTCATGCCGCATGTCTCGCTGTGCTTGAAGAGGATGATCGGCTCGCGCGTGGCGCGCGCGAGCGCGTCGTCGAGTTCGCCGAGGGTGGAAATGGGCTGAAGCGGCTGGGCCATGCGTCGGAGGAAACGGCGCCGCACTGCGGAACGCCACACTTCACCATAGCAGACCGGCACGCGAGGCCTCGAGCACGCGCGACCAGGCCGGCCTCCTGGCACGCCGCCGACGCGGACACAACGGATGACGGCCGCACGGCGGCGAGCTGGAACCGCCCGCCCGGCCCGCTTCTCCGGACAACCGCCCACCCGGTCGCCGGTAGCGCCCAACCCGGTTCTCGGGACCGCCGCCCTACCCGGCCGCCCGGACAACACCGTTACCGGACGAATTCGAGGTAGCCGAAGCGCTCGGGATCGTGGAACCCACGGTCGGCACGCGTGACCGACCAGGCCGAGTACTCGTCGTCGGCACGCAGGGCTTCCAGCTGCCCGTCGATCTCGGACTTGCGAGCGGCGGTCGCAGTGCGCCGCTCGCCGAGCAGGAGTTCGATCCGTTCACCCTTCGCCGCCCCACCTGGCCGCTCGATGCGGTAGAGGCCGACGCGCCAGCGCTCGCCGGGACGCGGCGCTCCCGTCGCACCGGCATCGACGAGCGAGGTCCACGGGATCGCCATCTCGGCGACCCACCCTGCGGCGTGGCGCTTCACGGCCGTCTGGAGTCCGGCGGCGTCCCAGCGGCGCGCGTCGGGTCCGCTCGCCCCCGCTGCCGCAATCAGCAGGTCCACGACGATGTTGTTCGGGCTCACTTCGAGTTCAGCGTAGTTGCGGCCGTCGCCGTCGGGATCGAGAAACACCTCGACGACTTCCTGCTCCCACAAGCGGTCGTCGCGCTTCGTGAACGTGCTCCACGGGTCGCTGTCGGTGCACGCGAAGGCGACGTACAGGTGCGTGTCGTCCCAGGCCACGGCCGCTTCGGTCGGAGACGCGGGCGAGCGCGCAGGAGCGTGAATCAGCCGCATGTCGCCGACGCGCGGCGCGAAGGCCCACGTCGCCTCGTCCAGCGCGCCGTCGATGCGCACGACGTCCACGGTCCGCCGCGCGGCATGGACCGGCAGCGGCGCCGGACGCGAGCGGGCGGACGCCGGGATCCGCGACGCGAAGAACTCACGCCTCGCAGCCGGCGCGACGTCCATCACCTCCATCGTCTCGCCCAGGCGCATCGTCTTGTGCGCACCGGGAGCCCACGCCGGCCACTCCGGCAGCCCGGTGCCGTTCGGATCGCCGCTGCTGGCGAAGTTCACGAAGTAGGCGGCGACGCGGTCGCTGATGGCGGTGTCCACAGGCTCCCAGGCGCGCTTTCCGCGACCGACGGTGCGGAACACGTAAGGCACCTCGGACGTGTGATGCGCGCCGAACTCCGGATGCTCCGGCCAGGGCGTCACGCGGTCGAAGTAGTACGTGTAGACGCGGCCGCTGGCCGTCACCTGCTGCGAGGCCCAGTGATCCATCAGCGTGCGTGCGCGGTCCCGGCCCGCGGCCTTGCGCGCACTCGCGACCTCCGCGTCGCTCGCCACGGGATAGAGCCCGAGGAAGTGCGGCGCATCGGGCCCGAACGCCTGCTCGGCCTCGGCCTTCCACGCGGCCAGGCTCGGCGGTGCCGTGGGCCCCTGGGCGATGCCGCTCGTGCCGATGTCGTCCGCGGTGAAGCCGACCATCACCGGCACCTGCCGAGCCGGACTCTCGAGCGGCAGCACGTACCCGTCATCCACCGGCCACGACGGCGGTGCGGCCTTGCCCGCGTTCACGG
>JAEZCY010000156.1 GCA_023429845.1 Acidobacteriota bacterium | reverse complement strand
CGCCGGGCGTGCCGGGCGCCGCCTGCCGCTGCGATGAGCGCCCCGCCCACGTCGCCGCCATCGTCTCCGCGGCCCGCTACGACGGCCCGATGCGCGCCATCGTCCAGGCGTTCAAGTACGACGGACGCCAATCGCTCGGCGCCCCGCTCGCCACGCGCCTCGCCGGCCACCCTCACCTCCGGCTGGACGAGATCGACATCATCGTGCCCGTCCCTCTTCACCCCTGGCGGCGCCTTCGCCGCGGGTTCAACCAGGCAGAGCGCATCGCCCGACATCTGGGACCTCCCGTCCTCGATGCCCTGGCGCGCCTGGCGTGGCGGCCACCCCAGGCAGGACTGCACGCGGCGCAGCGGCGCGCCAACGTACGCGATGCGGTCACGCTCCGGCCGTCGCTCACGGCTCAGCGCGGACGCGCGCTCCGAAGCACCCTCGCCGGGGCGCGTGTGCTGCTCGTGGACGACGTGGTCACGACGGGAGGCACATTGTCGGCGTGCGGGCGCGTGTTGCGGGAGGCCGGTGCGCGGGAGGTTCGCGCCGCGACGGTGGCACGGACGCCCCGACACCCCGGCTGAAGGCCGGACCGGTCGGTTGCCGCCCGCGCGCAGGCGGGCCTCACCGGGGCTACGTGCGTCTGGCGATGGCGATGACGTCTCGCGTGACGGCGTCGCGGTCACGCGCCGCATCGACGACGTGCCAGCCCGCCGACGACACCGCCTGGCGCAGGTAGCTGGCGCGCACACGCGCCAGGAGGCCGAGGTCCTGCTCGAACGCGTCCCGATGCTGTTGCTTTCGCTGCGCGCCGACCTCCGGCGCGAGGTCGAGCAGCACGGTGACGTCAGCCGGCGGCAGCACCCGCTGGATGAGCAGGAGCCATTCCGGGTCCAGCCCCTGCGCTTCGCCGTACGCGATGGAGGATGCCAGGTAGCGGTCGCACACCACCCACTGCCCGGCCGCGAGGGCCGCCTCGATCGCCGGACGGTGCTCGCACCGATTGGCCACGTACAGCAGCTGCAGGCAATCGGGAGGGAAGGATCGCTCGCCGCGGAGGGCGGCGCCGATCTCCTGCCCGATGGGCGTCGCGTAATCCGGGAAGTCGAAGGTGACGACGGTCAGCCCATCGGCCTCGAGCGCCTCGCGAAGCCGCAGCGCCTGCGTCTGCTTGCCGCTCTGGTCGAGCCCTTCGATTGCGACGAGCCGGCCGCGCGTCATGCCGGGTCTTCGAGTGCCAGCATGTCGTCCACCGTCTGCCGACGCCGCAACAGCGACCAGCTGCCATCCGCCTGCAGGAGCACTTCCGGCGGGAGGGGCCGGCGGTTGTAGTTGTTGGACATCACCGCGCCGTACGCCCCGGCGTCCATGATGGCCATGAGGTCGCCGACCTGCGGGTCCGGCAGATCGCGTGTGCGTCCGAAGGTGTCGCTGCTCTCGCACACGGGGCCGACGACGGCGCAGGGCACGAGGGGCCGTTGCGCGTCGTGCACGGGCACGATGCGGTGGAAGGCGCCGTACAGGGCCGGGCGCATCAGTTCGGTCATGCCCGCGTCGAGCACAACGAAGCGGCCGCCTCCTGCATGCGGCTTCACGTCGATCACCTTCGTCAGCAGCACACCGGCCGGCCCGACGATCGTGCGGCCGGGCTCGACGATCAGCGTCAGCCCGGTGGGGCGGGCCACGTCCACCAGCGCGCGCGCGAACGCCTCGTAGGTGGGCACGTCGCCGCTCTCGTAGACGATGCCGAGTCCGCCGCCCAGGTCGAGGTGCGACAGTTGGAAGCCCTCGGCGCGCAGCGACACGGCCAGGTCGGCGACCTTGCGAGCCGCCTGGCACAGCGGCCCGAGCGAGGTGATCTGCGACCCGACGTGTACGTGGAGGCCGATGATGTCGAGCCCCGCTGCGTCGCGGCGCGCCCGCAGGATCTCCGCCGCGTCGTCGAGGGGCACGCCGAACTTGCTGGTCTTGAGGCCGGTCGAGATGTGGGGATGACTCTGCGCGTCGACGTCGGGGTTGACGCGCAGCGCCACGCGCGCCCTGCGGCCCTGCGACTGCGCGAGCGCGTCGATGCGATCCAGTTCGCCGGCCGATTCGGCGTTGATGGCCTTCAGGCCGAGCGAGACCGCGCCCGAGAGTTCCTCGGGCGACTTGCCGACGCCGGTGAAGACGACCTGGTCGGGCCGGAAGCCGGCGCGGCGGGCCACTTCGATCTCGCCGATCGAGTTGGCGTCGGCGTCGGCGCCTCCTTCCCGCACCAGCCGCACGATCCCGAGCGCGGAGTTGGCCTTCATCGCGTAGTGCATGGCGAACGGGTATTCGCACGACGCGAACGCCTCCATCAACGCCGCCAGCCGTGCCCGGACGACGGGTGCGCTGTAGACGTAGGCGGGCGTGCCTTCGGCCGACGCGATGCGGTCGAGGGAGGTGCTGTCGAGGGTGAACACGGGTGCGTGCGTGGTGTCGGTGGCCGCCACGCGGAGGATCATACGCTGGAGGTGGCCCGGCCCGAGCCTGATATCATGCCACCCCATCCCGGGCCCATGACACTTGACCCCACCCAACCGCCCTCCGAAATCGACACGCTCATCGAGCGGTGTCTGGCGGGCGACCAGGATGCGTGGGCGGCAATCGTCCGGCAACACTGGCGCAAGGTCTTCAACGTCGCCTACAAGTTCACCGGCAAGCACGACGAGGCCGAGGACCTGACGCAGGACATCTTCGTCAAGATCTTCAGGTCGCTGCACACCTTCGACCGACGCGCCAACTTCCAGACCTGGCTGATCAGCATCAGCCGGAACCTCTGCATCGACCACTATCGGAGTGTCCGCAAGGAGCGCGAAACCATCTCGCGCGACGTGGACTCCCGCGAAATGGGCACCGCGACGCGGCCCGAGCCCGGGCCGCTGGCCGGCATCGAGCGTGAAGACCAGCGCGCGTTGCTGCGGCTGGCCCTCAACCAGCTCGCCCCGACGCTGCGCTCGGCGGTCCTGCTGCGCGACATCAAGGAACTGTCGTATCAGGAAATCGCGGTGATGCTCGACCTGCCCGAGGGCACGGTGAAGTCCCGCATCAACCGCGGACGGACGGAGCTGGCCCGGCAGATTCGCCGGCTCCAGGACTCGGGCCTGTCCACCCCGCGCCGCGCCGCCGCTGCCAGGCGCGAGTAGTGCAACGGAGCCAATCGACGATGAACCTGACCACCGAGCACCACGGCGACGTAGCCGTCGTCCGGGTCCAGGAGGCCCGGATGCTGTATCCGATCCTCTCGGACTTCGCGAGCACCGTCACGACGCTCGTGCAGCAGGGCCAGCGCAAGGTGCTGATCGACCTCACGCCCGTCACCTATGTCGACAGCGCGAGCATCGGCTGCCTCATGGACCTCTATCGACAGATCAGCAGCGCGGGCGGGCAGGTCAAGCTCTCGGGCGTGCAGACGCGGGTGGAGACGATGCTGACCATGACGGGCACGCAGCACTTCATCGAGGTGCATCCTGACGCCGACAGCGCGTTGGCGAGCTTCGGAGCCTGACGGCATGCGCGCGATCAAGACCAGCACCGGAGTCGAGATTCAACTCGACGGCGATCTGCTCGCCGTCGTCGAGGCCCTGTTCCAGGAAGTGACGATCCGGCACGAACTGGCCCGCACGTTCGAGGACATGATGCGCGAGATCCAGCACCTCGCCGATCAGCTCACGCCAGAGGAACAGCGCGCCTACTTCATCGAAAGCCTGTTCCTGAACACGGTGACCTACGAGAACGAGCGGCTCGGCGCGATGGTCAAGAAGCTGCCCGACGACGAAATTTGAAATCGGGAATCCTTCAATTCTCTTCCCGTGTCCCTCAACTACCTCGCCACGCGCTTCACCTGCTCCTGGCCGTGGAACACGGCGGTGCTCCTCTGTGACGGGCGCGTCGTCTGTGGATGCGGCGACCCGTACGCCAAGCGTGTGCTCGGCGACACCCGCACCACCTCGCTCAACGGCATCTGGAGCGGCGCCACCGCCACGTCGCTCCGCGACGACCTCAATGCCGGCGGCTCGGCATTCTGCGGTGATTGCCCGCTGAAGCTGCCCCTCGAGGACGACCAACCGGCGCCTCGACGCCCGCTCCCCGCTTCACCCCTGCCGTCGCGCATGTACGTCGAATGCACGGCCGCCTGCAACCTGTCGTGCCTCGACGCCTGCTGTGCGCCGGAGACGGGCATCACCAGGACGCGGCAGGCGGGCATGCTGGACGTGGACCTGTTCCGCCGTGTGCTCGCGGAGGCCGGCCCGACGCTGCAGCGGATCGACTTCTTCAACTACGGCGAGGCGTTCCTGCACAAGCGCGCCGTGGAGATGTGCGAGATCGTCAAGCGCGACTACCCGCACATCTACCTCTACACGTCCACCAATGGTGGCGCACTCACCGAGGACGCGGCCCGACGCCTCGTGCGCTCGGGCATCGACGAAGTCACGTTCTCCATCGACGGGTCGTCGCCGGGCGTGTACGCGATGTATCGCCAGCGCGGCCAGTTCGACAAGGTGGTGGCCAATGTCCGCGCGGCGATGGACGAGAAGCGACGCCTCGGCCTCGACGTCCCGTTCGTGAACTGGCGCTACATCCTGTTCCGCTGGAACGACAACGACGCGGAGATGCAGCGGGCCCGGACGATGGCCGCCGATCTCGGCGTCGACCGCCTGTGCTGGGAGGTCACCGACCACCCGGAGCACGCCTTCTCCCGCCGCTTCGTCCCGGGATCGGCGGACTGGCAACGCATCCGGCACGAGATCTGGGACGACAACAACCTCGGCAACGCCATCGCCGGCGCCACACCGCGCGCTCGCATCGACGTCCGTGCGCCATCGAGAGAGCCGTCGCTTACGCATCAGGCCGGCCTGCCGCTCGGCCTCGACATCCGGGTGCGCAACCTCAGTCGCCGCGCGTTCCCGCACACCGCGTCGTACGGACGTCGGCTGGTGCGGGTCGGCGCGCAGTTGCTCGACGCGGCCCGCGAGGTGCAGGCGCAGGATTTCGTGCGGATCGCCCTGCCGCGCACGCTCGACGCCGGGGGATGGCAGGACCTCCGGCTGGAGATCCCGCCCCTGCCTCAGGGTGACTACCACCTGAAGCTCGATCTCGTGAGCGAGGGCATCGACTGGTTCGAGTCCTGCGGCTCCGAGGTGACGCTGAAGGCGCTGCACGTCGTGCAGCCGTAGCGACCAGCGTTCGACGCGGCGCCCAGGCACCAGCTCAGTTGGCGAAATGCCTGGCGACATTGCGTGCCACGAGGCCATCCGCACGAGCTGCATCGCGCGCCTGCTGCAGGTGCTGCGCGTGCACGGCACGGCGCTCCGGGCCCGCGGTGATCAGCGCTGCCGCGAAGGGCATGGCCGGGTCGCCCGGTCGCACAGCCATCGCCGCGCGCACCATCGCGTAGCCGTCCTTGCCGGCGATTGCCGCGTCCAGGTCTCCCCCATGGGCCGCGAGCTGCCGGTAGGTTTCGATCAGGTAGCCGGCGTCGAAGAGCGCCAGCGCGTCGGCCGGCGTCGCAGGCTGCTTCGGCGAGCGCGACTCGAGCGCCCGCAGCAGGCGTGACGCGAGCGCGACGTCCCTGGCGGCGTATGCCGACGCACGTCGCAACGTCTCCATGCGAACGAGGACCGGAGTGTCCGGCGTCAGCAGGGCCAGCGTGTCCTCGACGAGGCGGCTGCGGTCGTACGACGGCAGGGTCGCCTGCCACCCGCGCCAGCCCTCGCCTGTGTCGCCGAATGGCAGCGACCGCGCGGTGCCGATGTCGAATGGATGGCAGATCAGTGGTGGGCCGGCCAGCAGGGGAGCGGCCGTCATGATCAGGACGGCGACCGCGAGCGAGGCGCGGCGCGCGAACGGGACGGGTGGCAACAGCGTCATTGTTCCTCCTTGCGTGCAAACCCACGCTGACAGGAGGACGCTCTGCGACGCGCAGCGTTAACGGCGGGTCGTGCCGCCAGACACTACGGCCAGCGCTGTCGCCAGGTGCGCCACCAGTTCGCCGTGCCCAGGCCGAGTGCTTCCCACCAGGCATCGCGCATGCGGCGATCCCCGGCCAGGACGCCCGCCCGCGTCACGCCCTCAGGCATCGGGACGAGCGCGTGCAGCTGGTCCACGACGAGGGGCGCCAGCTCGGGATCGACGCGGTCCACCAGGTGCCACAGCGTGAGCCCATCCGCTGGACGTGCGGCACGCAGCACGACGCCGAGGGGCAAGCGCTGCTCCGCTGCCCGATCGACACGATCGAGCGCGTCCACGGCATCGCGCAGTGCTTCTGCCGCATCGTCGTAGGTGGGCGTGCCCGGGCCCCTGCCCGGGTACGTCCGGCCGGACGCGCCGGCGGGGATGAACGACTCGCGCCCCTGATGCTCGAACCCGACCCATCCTGCCTGCACCCGCAGCAGGCCGACGCCATCGTCGGCCACCGTGAGGGTGTACGCGCAGCCGAGGTCCACGGCGGTCGCCGACGGCGTGTCCACCACGAACTGGCCGGGCGGCGCCCAGATCATCGCCTCGATGGTGCCCGCCACGAGCTCGGCGCGATGCTCACCGCGAGCCGCGGTCACCACCCGAAGGCGCGACCCCGGCGCGACCTCCAGTCGGCCGATCCGGCCGACGAAGACGACAGCCGACGAGCGGTCGTCGGTCTGCAGCCACTGCCCGTGCGACAGGCGCGAGTTCGGCGTGAGCGGGTTCGACGCGAGCGTCGGCGCGCCTTCGATGCGCGCCACGCGCCACGGATCGTCGATGCCCCCGGGCGCGTCATGGACCGTCCATCCGACACCGGCAGCCACCACGGCGACCGCGGCCGCCGCCGCCCAGGAACGCCAGGACGCCCCGCTCGAACCATCGCGGCACGGGCGATCCAGATCGAGAGGCGGCAGGGGGCCACTCGCGAATCCGCTGAGGAGTGCCTCGACCTGTGCGACATCGGGATCCACGTCGCCAGTTCCATCCCAGAGGTAACGGCCGTCGCTCATCGACTCGCTCATGGCTCCCTCACCGGTTCGCGCACGGCGGCGGCACCGGTGCCGCTTGGCGCAGCCGCGGATGCGCGTTGGTTCCCGTACGCCGCAGCCAGAGCCAGGGCCCGATCCTGCTCCCGGGTGAGCGTGTCGCGCAGGAGCTTGAACCCGCGACAGAGGTTCACCCGCACCGAATCAGGTGTCAGGCCCGTGCGGGCGGCGATCTCAGGGCCGGTCATTCCCTCGACCAGTCGCAGCAGGAGCGTGGTTCTGTACGCCTCGGGCAGCGCCGCCACCGTCGCGAGCGCGCGCTCCGCGTCGAGCCGATGCCGCGCGCTGGCCTCCTCGTCCAGGCTGCCGGCGGCGAGCGCACGGTCGGCTCGGGTCGTGGTGCGCGGGTCGTCGAGTGCGGCATGCGGGCGCTGCCGGCGCGCATGATCGATGCGCAGGTGTCGGGCAATCGCCAGCATCCACGCGCCGAACGCCACCGCGTCGCGCAACGTGCCGACCTGACGCCACGCGGCGAGGAACGCCTCCTGGACGAGGTCGTCCACGTCCTCGCGACCGACCCGTCCGAGCAGCACCGCACGCACCGCGCGCGCGTGCCGCCGATACAGCGCATCGAACGCCGCACGGTCGCCTTGCTGCGCCGCGCGCACGAGCGGTGCGTCGTCGCACGGCAACCACGGAGCCGGGCGGTCCGTGCGGCCGGTGTCGGGGGGAGCGGGCAGTTCCAATGCGAGAAGGACGCTACCACCCGGGCGAGTGTTAACGGCAATCGCGAATGACGGAGAGGCACAGCCAGGCCAGACAAAAAGAGCCGGTCCTCGCGGACCGGCTCACACGGGTGTCCGCTTCGACACCCGGGTCGGGGATGGGCCTCAGCTGGTGACCGTCACCGGCACACCGACGACGTCCGTCGTCGCGTGTGGCGCCTCGACGACCGTCCAGGCATCGCGCTGCTCGAGAATGGCCGTCCCGAGCGCAGTGTGAAGAGCGTGCCCGCCGCGGTGCGCCACGACATGGCCGATGATCGGCGCGCCGACGAGAGCGAGGTCGCCGATGGCATCGAGGATCTTGTGCCGCACGAATTCGTCCTCGAAACGCAGCGTGTTGTTCAACACGCCCGTTTCGCCGAGCACGACTGCGTTGTCGAGCGAGCCGCCCAGCGTGAGCCCCTGCTGGCGCAGCATCTCGAGGTCCTTCAGGAATCCGAACGTGCGCGCGGGGGCGAGTTCCTCGGCGAACGTGTCGGGCGAGATGACCACCGAGCGGCTCTGGTGCCGCAGCAACGGGTGGTCGAAGCTGATCGTGTAACTGATCCGGAACTCGTCCGCGGGGTAGATGGCGATGTGCTTGTCACCGCGCGCGATGCCGATGGGGCGCAGCACCTTCAGGAATCGACGCGGCGCACTGAGCTTCTTGATGCCGGCTTCCTGCAGCAGGTACACGAACGGCGCCGCACTGCCGTCCATGATGGGAACTTCCGGGGTATTGAGTTCCACGGCGACGTTGTCCACGCCCTGGCTGACGAGCGCCGCGAGCAGGTGCTCCACCGTCTCGACACTGGCACCTGCGAAGGACAGCCCTGTCGCATAGTTGAGACTCGCGACGTGCTCGACGCGCGCGGGAATCTCCAGGCCCCCAAGGTCGGCTCGCCGGAAGCGAATGCCGTAGTCGGCGGGGGCAGGCCGCAGGGTCAGCGTGACGCGCTGGCCCGAGTGAAGGCCAATCCCTGCACATGTAATGGAACGACGAAGGGTCCGCTGCGATGTCATTCAGCTCTCAGATCAAGGGGCGCCGACTACCGCCGGCCACCATCAAGCAAGACTGATACCGCTTCGCTGCACTTCGCCATCAGTCACGCAAACCTTTGCCAAGCTGTTACTTGACAAGAAAGAACATGTTCGGGGTAGCTTTCGGGCGGTGTGCACTGTTGCGCTCGTGACACGCTCATCTCCGCCAGACTGTGGCTACGCTACCACACTGATGTCTCGGCTCCGACGCGTCCGACCTGTAGGGGCCGGTGCGGTCTCGGCGAGCACGGCGCCAGTGTGAGAGTCCTTGACCCGGGCGACCTGCTCGGGCGTTCCCTGAGCGACGACCCGGCCGCCGCCACGGCCACCCTCCGGACCCAGGTCGATTACGTGATCGGCCGATCGGATGACATCGAGGTTGTGCTCGATCACCACGATGGTGTTTCCCTGTTCGACCAGCTGGTGCAACACATCCAGCAACCGCGCGACGTCCTCGAAGTGCAGCCCGGTCGTCGGTTCATCGAGGATGTAGAGGGTGCGGCCGGTGCCCCGCCGTGACAACTCCTTGGCGAGCTTCACCCGCTGCGCCTCGCCACCACTCAGCGTCGTCGCCGACTGACCGAGTTCGAGGTAGCCGAGGCCCACCTGCTGCACCGTGCGCAGCTTGTTGGCGATGGAGGGGAAGCTCTCGAGCAACGGCAGGGCCTGGTCAACCGTCAGCTCCAGCACGTCGGCGATCGACTTGCCACGATAGCGCACCTCGAGGGTCTCGCGATTGTAGCGGCGGCCCTTGCACTGCTCGCACGTGACGTACACGTCGGGCAGGAAGTGCATCTCGATCGCCATGACGCCGTCGCCCTGGCACGCTTCGCATCGTCCGCCCTTGACGTTGAAGGAGAACCGCCCGGGCTTGTACCCGCGCTGGCGCGACTCCGGCAGCATCGCGAACAGGTCGCGGATGAACGTGAACAAACCGATGTAGGTGGCCGGATTGCTCCGCGGCGTCCGCCCGATTGGCGACTGGTCGATCTGGATGACCTTGTCGATGTGCTCGAGCCCCTCGACCTTGTCGTGGGCGCCTGGCTGGTCGCCGGCGCGATAGAGTTCCTTCGCGAGCCGCTTGTAGAGAATCTCGTTGACGAGGGTGCTCTTGCCGGATCCGCTCACGCCGGTGACGGCGATGAACAGACCCAGGGGGAACGACACGTCGATGTTCTGGAGGTTGTTCTCGCGTGCCCCGGTGACGCGCAGGGCAGCCTTGCCGGCGGCGCGGCGCGCACGCGACCGGGCGATCGACTTCTCACCGCGCAGATACTCGCCGGTGACGCTGCGCGGCGCCTCGGCGATGAGCTGATCGGGCGTGCCCTGGAACAACAACTCTCCGCCGTGCTCGCCGGCGCCTGGCCCGAGGTCGACGAGGTAGTCCGCGGTGCGAATCGTCTCTTCGTCGTGCTCGACCACCAGCACCGTGTTGCCGAGATCGCGCAGCCGTTCGAGCGTCTCCAGCAGGCGCCTGTTGTCGCGCTGGTGCAGGCCGATGGACGGCTCGTCGAGCACGTACAGCACGCCGCTGAGACTCGAACCGATCTGCGTCGCGAGGCGGATGCGCTGCCCTTCCCCGCCCGACAGCGTCACGGCGGAGCGTGCAAGCGTGAGGTAGCCGACACCCACGTCGTTGAGGAAGCGCAGGCGCTCGCGAATCTCCTTGAGGATGCGTCCCGCCACCAGCTCTTCGCGCGGCGTGAGCTCCATCTCGTCGAACACCACCGCCGATTCGCTCACCGGCAGCGACGTCAGGGCGACGATGGTCTGCCCCTTCACGCGCACTGCACGGCTTTCGGGCTTCAGGCGCGCACCCTCGCACGCGGGGCACGTCGCCAACGCGCGATACGGCTCGAGCGCCTCCCGCTCCGCCCAGGTGCCCTCGTCGTAGCGGCGACGCAGGTTCGGGATCAGCCCCTCGAAGTCGGCGCCGAACGGATCGGCAAGCGCCTTCTTCCGCTTGGTTGCCGTCGCGGCGTGCGACGCACCGGTGCCGAAGAGCAGCACGTCGCGCTGCTTCTTCGTCAGTTTCCGGACGGGCAGATCAGGCTCGATCCCGTGCACCTCGTGCAGCCGCTGAAGCGCATCGCGTATCAGGCGCACGTCGCCATTGGCCCAGGGCGCCACGGCCCCTCCGGCCAAGGACAGGCCGTCATCAGGAATGACGCGTGCGGGATCGAAGTCGTAGACCTCGCCCAGCCCCTGGCACTGCGGGCACGCTCCATGGGGCGAGTTGAACGAGAACGCCCGCGGCGTCAGCTCGGGCACGCTGATGCCGCAATCGGCACAGGCAAGCCGGCGCGAGAACAGCCGATCGCCGCCGTCCCACGTGTTGATGACCACGAGGTCGTTGGCGAGGGCCAGCGCCGTCTCGATGGACTCGCCCAGCCGCCGCTCCATGCCCGCCTTGACGATGAGCCGGTCCACGACGACCTCGAGCGTGTGGTTGCGACGCTTGTCGAGGACGATGTCGTCTTCGAGGGACTTGAGTTCGCCGTCCACGCGAACCCGCGTGAAGCCGCGCTGCCGCCAGGCCGCCAGCTCCTTCTTGAACTCGCCCTTCCGACCGCGCACGACCGGCGCCAGCACGTTGATGCGCTCGTCGCCGGGGAACTGCCGTGCGAGATCGAGGATGCGATCCACCGACTGGCTGGCGATGGGCTGCCCGCACCGCGGGCAATGCGGCTGGCCCAGGTTGGCAAACAGCAGACGCAGGTAATCGGCGATCTCGGTGACCGTGCCGACCGTCGATCGCGGATTGGAGGCGGTCGTCTTCTGCTCGATGGAGATGGCCGGCGACAACCCGTCGATCAGGTCGACGTCGGGCTTCTCCATCTGCTCGAGGAACTGGCGCGCGTAGGCCGACATCGACTCCACGTACCGCCGTTGACCTTCGGCGTAGATCGTGTCGAACGCGAGCGACGACTTGCCCGATCCGGACAGCCCCGTGAACACGACGAGCGCGTCGCGCGGAATCTCCAGATCCACGTTCTTGAGATTGTGCTCGCGCGCACCGCGCACGTGGATCGTCTTCATCAGGCTTGCCGGTGTTGCGACAGGCTGCAGCGATGACAGTGAGGACTTGGCCGCCGCGGGGGCGGATTTACGTGGTGACTTGCTCATGATGGCTCGGCCGGGCGGTTAGGGGCGCCACTTTCCGCCCCGACCATACTACGGACGGGGCGCCGCCGAGAACCCGTTCAGGACGATATCCGGGGACGACGTATTATGCCGCGATATGGTGGTGCGTCCCATCCACACCGCACTGGCAGCAGATGTCCGGAAGTCCAGGATCGGGCTCTCGCGCCAGCCTTTCGCACCCGGCTCGCGTACCGCGATCCGCGCCACGTCGTTGTTGAACTCCGTTACGTACATGGAGCGCAGGCCGGCGAAGGGCTTACCGGATATGGGTTTGTCCAGGGAGACTTCAAGCGTTTGACGATGCTCGTCGATATGGGCGAGCCGGATCGTCGCCGACCCGCCGAGGGCGTACTGCAGCGTGAAGGTCCGCGCCTGGGGATCGAAGGCGATTTCCTTGATCCTGACGATCGGCCGTCCGTCCATCTCGATCGGGCCGATCAGCAGGGACGAGCCGAAGGCCGTCGGCGCGAGCCCGGCCGGTGCCTTGGGTCGCATGCGCCAGTACCCGTCCTGCGGATAGAAGCCGAGCACCTCCTCGCCGCCCATGGGCCGGATCACCCACACCTGCACGAGATGTAGCCCGCTCTCCACGCGATCGCCGATCCGTACGGTCGCCGTCGATGGCCGCCAGAAGGTCGGCATGGTCCAGCCGACGAGCCAGATGTCTGGCTCCTCGTAGAT
>JAEZCY010000147.1 GCA_023429845.1 Acidobacteriota bacterium | reverse complement strand
GTCGTGGTCAAGGCCACGACGCTGACCGCATGGCAGGTGGCGGGCTTCAGGTCCGCCGTGGCCGCCCTCTTCCTCCTCGCCGTCACGCGTGTGCCGCTGCGCCCGACGCGCCGCACGATGCTCGTCGGCGTGATCATCGCCGTCACCTTCATCACCTTCATCGTCGCCAACAAGCTCACGACGGCGGCGCATGCCGTCTTCCTGCAGGCCGCGGCGCCGTTGTACCTGGTGCTGCTCGGGCCGTGGCTGCTCCACGAGCGCGTCCAGGCGCGCGATGTGCCCTTTCTGGTGATCGTCGGCGTCGGCATCGCGCTGCTCTTCTCCGGGTCGGTGACGCCGAGCGCCACCGCGCCGAATCCGGTCGCGGGCAACATCGTCGGAGCCATCAGCGGCGTCACGTGGGCGCTGGTACTCGCGGGCGTACGTCTCGTCTCCAGGTCGGGAGGCCACGACGTCGCGATGGCGGCGACGTTCTATGGCAACGTCTTCGCGTTCGTGCTCTGCGCGCCGCTGGCATTCCCCGTCACCGGGGCCGGCCCGATCGACTGGGCGGTGATCGGCTACCTGGGATGTTTCCAGCTGGCGCTCGCTTACGTGCTGCTCACACGCGGCATCGGCACGCTCACCGCAGTCGAGGCGTCGCTGCTGTTGCTGCTCGAACCAGCCCTGAATCCCCTCTGGACGTGGTTGATCCACGGCGAGACCCCGGGGCTGCTGGGCACGGTCGGAGGCGGTATCGTGCTTGCAGCCACCACGGTGCGTGCGGTGCAGCCCGGTCGCCGGCCGGCGCCCGTCGTGCCCGCATAGTCAAGGCCGCTGGCGCGCCGCCGATTGCCCAACCGAAAGACGAATGCCCCGACACGCGCTGCCTCCGCCCATCGCCAGCGTGCGAACCCGCCACCTGCTGATAGGAGTCGGCGGCGCCGTGCTCGGCGATCTGGCGATCGCGTACGGGCCGACGCTGCTCGAGGGAACGGTGTTCCGCCTCGACGGCGCCATCGCGCTGCTGATCGCGTTTGCCGTGCACCCATGGCTCGGTGCCGCCGTGGCCATGGCGGCCACGGCGCGCGTCTGCCTGGAGATGGGCACGCCAGCCGTAGCCGTTCTCGCCGGTGCCGAGGTGCTGACCGTCATGGCACTCACGCGGCGCGGCGTGCTGCCGGTGTTCGCGGGCGCGGCCTACTGGCTGGTCCTGGGGCTGCCGTTCATGGTTGGGGTGGCGCACCTGCAGGGATTCGACCCGGCGGTCGTCATGATCGCGGTCGCCAAGCAGCCGCTCAACAGCCTGCTGAACATCGTCCTCGCGCAACTGCTCGCAGGGCAGAGCACGGTGGTGCGCCTGTTGCGCGGCGACGGCTACGTGCTGGCCTCACACGGCCTGCGTGCCGACATCCTGCAACGCCTGCTGCCGCTCGGCGCGCTTCCCGTGCTGCTGCTGGGGCTCGGGCTCGGACGCCTCTACACGCAGTCGTCGGAACGGGACGCGCTCGACCGTCTCGGCGATCACTCACGCATCCTCGCCCATCGGCTGGTGGCGTACATGGACTCCCACGAGCGCGCGGTGGCCGGGCTGGCGCACCGACTCGAGGACACGCCGCTCGCGACACCGGAAGCTGTACGGATCGTCGGCGAGCACCACCGCCTGTATGGCGGCTTCCTGCGGATGCTCGCGATCGACGAGGCCGGTGTGATTCGCACCGGGTCGTCGCGCCTCAATCGCTTGCACCAGCCCGCACCGATTGCCGCAGGGCCCTCGGTTGCCAACCGCAACTACTTCGTGGAGCCCATGCGCACCGGCACGCCATTCCGGTCCGACGTGTTCCGGGGCGGCTTCGGCAGTGACGCCGTGGTGTCTGTCAGCGCGCCGATCCGAAACCGCGACTCGGGCAAGGTGATCGGCGTCGCGGAAGGGTCGCTCGACCTGCAACAGCTGGCCGAGCACCTGCGGCAGGTGATCGACGAGAACGAGTCGGCGATCATCCTCGACCGCGACGGCCGGGTGCTCGCCTCTGCGGGTACGCACGGCCTGCCACTGCTCACCGACGCCAGCGGCACGGCCTGGGTGCGCGCCGCAGGGTCGCCCGACGGCGCACATGAGTCGCGGCGAGGCGGCACAGCCCGGGCGGGCCGATTCTTCAGTCAGCACACCGCCGTTCCGTCTCTCGGATGGACGGTGCATACGCGCACGTCCGCGCGCCTCGTGCAGGCGCCGGTGGCGCGCTTCTACGTCATCACCACCGCGGGCGCCCTGCTGTGCCTGCTCGTGGCCCTGCCGCTCGCGCGCCTGACATCAGCGCGGATCACGAGGCCGCTCGAGCAGCTCGTGGAGTCGGCCCGCCGGGTGGGACCGGACGGCGCCCGTCCCCCGCCGATCGACGTGGGCGCCAGTGCCCCCCTCGAAGTGCGGCAGCTCGCTGCCGACTTCGACGCGATGATCAGTCGGCTGCACGACAGCCATGTCCACCTCCAGCTGGCGCTCGCACAGCGCGAGGACGCCAACCTTGCGCTCAGCCGCGCGCTCGACGAACTCGAAGCACGCGTCGCCCAGCGCACGGCTGCGCTCGCCGACGCTACAGCGCGCGCCGAGCAGGCCAACCGCGCCAAGAGCGAGTTCCTCGCCAACATGAGCCACGAGATCCGGACGCCGATGAACGGCGTCATCGGCATGGCCGACCTGCTGCTGACAGCCGACCTCGACCCGGAGCAGCGCGAGCAGGCCGAGATGATCCGATCGAGCGGCCAGATCCTGGTCGGCCTGATCAACAACATCCTCGACCTTTCGAAGATCGAGTCGGGACACGTCGAGATCACGCCGGAGACGCACGACCCGCGAAACGTGATCGACGTGGCCGTGCACTGCGTGGCGCCCGCCGCACGTGCCAAGGGCCTGCACCTGCGCGTGACCTGCGACCCGCTGCCGGCGCGCGTGATGATCGACGCGCTGCGCGTCGGACAGATCCTGATCAACCTCCTCGGCAACGCCGTGAAGTTCACCGAGGCCGGATCGGTGACGGTTCACGCGAGCGCGCATGCAGATGCCGGGAACCGGTGGCTGCGAGTCCGCGTGCACGACACCGGCATCGGCATCGAGCCTGCACAGCAGGCGGTCATCTTCACGCCATTCGCGCAGGGCGACGCCTCGGTCACCCGCCGGTACGGCGGCACCGGGCTGGGCCTCACGATCAGCCACAGGCTGACGACGCTGATGGGCGGGCAACTCCGGTGCGAGAGCACGCCGGGCGTGGGCTCGACCTTTACCGTGGACCTGCCGATGGCGGCGGTCGCCGACGCGCCCGGAATGGCGGACATGCCAGTAGAAGCACGCAGCGCCGGGCGATGCCTTCAGGTGCTCCTTGCCGAGGACAACGTCGTGAACCAGCGGGTCGCAACCACCATGCTGCAGCGGTTGGGACATTCGGTGGACGTGGTCGGCAACGGCGCCGACGCGCTCGACGCGATCGACCGACGCGCCTACGACGTCGTCCTGATGGACGTGCAGATGCCTGTGCTCGACGGCCTCGAGGCGACGCGGCGCCTCCGCTCGACCAATGGCCGCCAGCCCTGGGTGATCGCCGTCACGGCGCACGCGCTGGACGACCATCGCCAGCAGTGCGCGGCGGCCGGCATGGACGACTTCATCAGCAAGCCCGTGCAACTCGCCGCGCTGCGGGCCGTGCTCGATCGCGTGCCCGCGGACCAGCCTCCCCGGCTCAGCTTGACCTGAGGCGGTCGAGTCGGGTCAACTCGCACGATTGCGGCGCACGCGGCGCCCGTCTCCTGAAACTCCGTGCGCATCTGGCGAGTCGATTCGGCGGTGGGCCGGTATGGGCTCGGCCTGCTCCTCCTCGTTGCGGCCGCAGCAAGCCTCATCCTGTGGTCGCGGGTCGCACCACTCCCCCGTGCCATCCCGGTGACCGTCGTCTTCGTGAGTGTCCTGCTGATCGTCGGTGCGATCGCCTGGCTCCTGCTCGCCACGTGGACGGCTCGCAGCGATGCCGAGCGCGCGGAGCATCGGCTCCAGACGGTGCTCGACAGCATCACCGAAGGGTTCGTCACGGTGGATTTCGCCTGGCGCTACACGTACGTCAACCCTGCGGCGCAGGAGTACTTCGGCAAGCCAGAGGCGGCGCTGCTCGGCCGCAACTGCTGGGAGGTGTTCCCCGAAGCCGTTGGCAGCCCCTTCGAAAGCTACCTGCGGCAGGTGATGGACGAGCGCGAACCGGTCGAAGTGGAGCTGGCCGCAACCTTGGCGCCGGGTCGCTGGGCGCAGGTGCGGGTCGCGCCCACGGCGGAAGGCATCTCGGTGACCTTCCGGGACGTCACCGAGGCGCGCCAGCTGCGCGAAGCCAACCTGCGTCACCAGGAGCGGCTGCACCGGTCGCTCGACGCGGCGCGCATGGCGGCATGGGAGTACGACATGCGCACCGGGCAGGTGACGTTCAGTCCCTCGGCAAGCGACGTGCTCGGCATTCCGGCGGACATGCTCCCTGCAACGCGAGAGGACGCCGAGAGGCTGATTCACCCCGACGACAGCGCCGCCCATGCGGCCAGCGTTCGCCGTGCCGCACGCTCGGCACTTGGACAGTACCAGTCGCAGTACCGGCTTGCCGATCGCTACCTGCACGGCCGGCGGGGCCCGGTCTGGCTCGACGATCGCGGCCGAATCCTCTTCGACAGCGTGGGGCAGCCGACCGTGATCCAGGGCGTGCTCCAGGACGTCACCGAGCAACGCGCCACCGAGGAGCGGATCAGGGCCCTGAACCAGGACCTTCAGGCGGGGATTGCGGAACGTCAGGCACTGCTGGAGGCCGCCGAGGCCTCGCGGGAAGCCGCAGAACGATCGAGCCGCGCCAAGGACGATTTCCTCGCCGTGCTGTCGCACGAACTGCGGTCGCCGATGCAGTCGGTGCTGGGGTGGGTGCAGGTCCTGCGCGACACGTCACTGGACGTCGATGCGGCGCGCCGGGCGCTCGATACCATCGAGCGCAACCTTCGTCAGCAGGCGCAGCTGATCAACGACATGCTCGACGTCTCGCGCATCGTCACCGGCAAGCTGGCCTTCCACCTCACCACGCTGCCGCTGGCCAGCGTCGTGCGCGAGACCGTTGACGAACTGCGCCCCCTGGCGGCGGCCAAGGACCTGCGCGTGGACGTCTCGGTACACGGCGACCTGCTGGTCGTGGCCGATCGCGAGCGCATCCGCCAGGTCGTGTCGAATCTCTTCACCAATGCCGTGAAATTCACGCCCGTCGGCGGCAGGGTGCGCGTCAGCTGCCGCGCCTACGACGGCCGTGCCCGCCTCGAGGTGCAGGACACGGGGCAGGGCATCCCGGAGG
>JAEZCY010000091.1 GCA_023429845.1 Acidobacteriota bacterium | reverse complement strand
GTGTGCGACAGCGCACCCCAGGCGTTCCAGTACCAGTCCTCGCCCATGACGTGGGCCGTGAGCCGCAGCGATCCCGGCACATCCGATCTCAGGAGTTCGGCGGCGGGCGTGAGGCGGAACCGCCGATCCGGGTCTTCGGCGAACACGCCGCGACTCGCCAGCGCGCGGAGTACCCGGTACAGCGCGTCTTCGTGAGAGCCCGTGGCTTCGGCAAGGGTCCGAATCGGGAGTGGCCCAGCTCCCAGACGATCGGCGGCCCGGAGCCGAGCCGCCACCGAGAGCATCTGCGACCACCGCAAGCCGCTGATCATGTCCGTGAGGAGCCGACGCTCCGAAGACATCGCGGCTGCGTCAGACTGAGCCGTCGGCTGCACCGGAGTCTTGCCAATCGATGGTGTCGCCAGGATCGCCGACGCCATTCCCACCTGCCACAGTTCGCGCCTCGTGCACTCCATCGGATGAGCTCCTCCTGGCGTCGGAATGTGACGCCGTCCACGTAGGCGCAGAACTCACGCCGACGCTATCATTCGCGCGTGACCCCAACGGAGCCGGGCGAGGTCAGCCAGTTGCTTCATGCCTGGCGCGACGGCGACGCGCGTGCGCTGGAGCAGCTCACCCCGCTCGTCTACGCCGAGCTCCATCGCATCGCGAGCAGTCACATGGCAGGGGAACGTTCGGACCATACGCTCCAAGCGACGGCCCTCCTGCACGAGGCGTGCTGCCGGTTGATGAACTGCTCGCGGGTCGATTGGCGCGACCGCGTGCATTTCTTCTCCATGGCGAGCCGGATGATGCGCCGCGTGCTGATCGACCACGCGCGTCGGCTGGGCACCAGACGCGGTGGGGGACTGCAGCGGGTGCCCCTCGACGATGACGCCGTCTTCAGCGAGCCGACGGCCGAGAGCCTGCTGGCTCTCGATGCCGCGCTCGACGCGCTCGCCCGGGTCGACGAGCGCAAGTGCCGGGTCGTCGAGTTGCGGTTCTTTGCCGGGTTGACCGTTGAAGAAACGGCAGAGGCGCTCGGGATCTCCGGCATCACCGTGATCCGCGAGTGGAACTTCGCCAAGGCGTGGCTCTACCGGGCGCTGGAGGGAGAGTCACACGCGTGAACGCGACGAGGTGGGCTCGGTTGCAGCACCTGTTCCAGACGGCGGGCGCGCTCCCGCCCAACGAGCGGTCTGTGTTCCTCGAGCGAGAATGTCCGGACGATCTGCTGCTCCGTGGCGAGGTGGAGGCGTTGCTGGCCGCCGAGCACGATGGCGGTGACTTCCTCGAAGCGTCAGCGCTGCCGATGGTTGGTCGCCTTTTCGACCGGTCGAGCCGGGCCCGCCAAGCGGGCGAGAACATCGGACCATACCGACTCGTCGAACTGGCCGGCCGTGGCGGCATGGGGGAAGTGTGGCGCGCCCGGGACGTGCGGCTGGCGCGCGACGTAGCGGTAAAGTTCTGCGACGCGCGCTTCACTCAGCGGTTCGCCGGTGAAGCACGGGCCATCGCCGCGCTCAATCACCCCAACATCTGCCAGCTGTACGACGTGGGCCCCGACTACCTGGTCATGGAGTTCGTGGACGGCACCGCGCCGGTCGGACCGACGTCCATCGCCGCTGCCATCGGTCTGGCACGCCAGCTCGCCGATGCGCTGGACGCCGCTCACACGAAGGGGATCGTCCATCGCGATCTCAAGCCGGCCAACATCCGCATTACCGCCGACAGGACGCTGAAGGTGCTCGACTTCGGCATTGCCACGTCCGGCGATGGGCCGAACGCGGACGCCGCGGCGCATGAGGACGTGGTGATCGGAACGCCGGCCTGGATGAGCCCGGAACAGTTGCGCGGCGCATCCGTGGACAAGCGGTGCGACATCTGGGCGTTCGGCTTGCTCGTTCATCTGCTCGTCACGGGCGTGAACCCGTTCGAACGTGCCACGCTGGTCGAAACGCAGCAGGCGGTGCTCGACGCCGAACCCGATTGGGACGCGCTCCCCGTTCCGGTGCGCCGCCTCGTCCGCAGGTGCCTCGCCAAAGACGTCAGGCATCGGTTACGAGATATCGGAGATGCCTGGGAACTCCTGGAGCGGGTGGAGTCGCTGCCGAGCCGCACAACGCGGGCCTCACGCGTGGCCGTGCCCGTTCTCCTGGCGGCCACCGTGGCGCTCGGCCTGCTTGCCGTCGGCGCTCCCACGCAGTCGCGAAGCGGCGCAGCACCGCCACCGATGCGGCTGCGGATGGCTCTGGATCCGCAACTGCCGCTCGACTTGTCCGGTGCGGCCAACCTGGCCGTGTCGCCAGACGGCTCGAGCCTCGCCTTCGTGTCGCGCGGACGACTGTTCCTGCGCAGCCTGCTCGATGGTTCCTCGAAGCAGGTAGGCACAGTCGAGGGCGTCCAGTCGCCGTTCTTCTCACCCGACGGCCGCTCCATCGGGTTCTTCGCGCAAGGGCAACTGCGCACCGTCGGCATCGATGGCGACAACGTGCGCGATCTCAGCTCGACGAGCGCGCACTTTGCCGGCGGCGCCTGGGGGCCCGACGGTACCATCGTCGCGGCGCTGGCACCCGCGGGGCCGTTGCAAGCGATGCCGGCGTCGGGAGGCACGCCACGTGCGCTGACCGTGCTCGATCAGCAGCGCGGCGAGACGACGCACCGGCTCCCCCAGTTCCTGCCGGGAGGACAAGCGATCCTCTTCACGGTTCACGGAGCAATCACGGGCTTCGACGACGCCAGCATCGACGTGGTCACGCTCGCCGATGGTCGGCGCAAGCGCCTCGTTCACGGTGGCACCTTCGGGCGCTATGTGGGAAGCGGCCACGTACTGTACGTCAGCCGCGGCGTGCTGTTCGCGGTCCCGTTCGATGCCGAACGTCTCGAGGTGCGCGGCGATCCGGTGCGCGTCGCGGACGACGTCCTGTACTCACTGTACGGCGCGGCGCAGGTGGACACCACCCCTTCCGGAACTGTGGTCTACGTCACTGGCGGTTCGTCGGTCAACCAGGTCACGCTCGATCGGCTCGATGGCCGCGGGCGCCGCAGCCCGCTCCTCGACGCGCCAGGCACGTACCTGAACCCGCGCGTGTCACCCGACGGCGGACGCGTGCTCATGAGCGTGCGCAACCCGTCCGAGCTGGCGCTCTCCGCGTTCGACATTCGTCGCGCAGCCCTCCATCAGTTCGTGCCGTACACGTCCGGGTTGACGTCGCCCTGGGCGCCCTTCGCCGTGTGGACGCCCGACGGTCGGTTCGTCGTGCTGCGCGGGAACGGCGGAATGTTCTGGGTGCGGACCGATCAACCAGGCACGCCGCGGCGGCTGACCACCAGCCGCGGCAGCCAGACACCCGCGTCGTTCAGTCCCGATGGACGAACCCTGGCGTTCTACGAGGGTGGGGGACTCGTGGGACCGTCGGACGTGTGGACGGTCGACGTCGAAAGTGAAGGCGACTCGCTGATGGCCGGTGAGCCGAAGCCATTCGCGGCCACCGCCGCCGACGAGAGCCATCCGTCGTTCTCCCGGGATGGCCGGTGGGTGGCGTACGCGACTGTCACGGCAGGAAACCCCGAGGTTTACGTAAAGGCGTGGCCGGACGATGGTCGGACCTGGCAGGTGTCCAGCGGCGGCGGGTGGCAGCCGTTGTTCTCCCGGGCCCGAAACGAGCTGTACTTCCTCGGCCCGGATCGTCACGTGATGTCGGTGCGGTACGAAGAGCGGGGACGCGCATTCGTCGCCGACCGCACCCGGCGCTGGTCCGAGACACCGGTCGCCGAGGTCGGCGCAACCTTCTGGAGCTTCGACGTACTGCCTGACGGCGACGGTATCGTCGCGGTGATGAGTCCGCCTCGCCCGCCGCGGGGCGGTCCGCACGAGGTGGTGGTGCTCGTGAATGCGTTCGAACACTTGCGTCGCCTTGCGCCAGCGCGTTGAAGGACATGCTCACGGATGCCGCAGTGAGCATGGGCCCAGGCGAGCACGCGGAGTACGGTAGACTCACCCGCGTTCCCGAGGAGACTCTACCTATGCCATCTCGTTCGAGCCTGGCCCGCACGGTCGTCTGCGCCATCCTGCTCGCACTCGGCTCGTCTGCCCGTGCGCAGGACGGCACGATCTACCCACTCGCCGCACCACCCGAGCCCAACGCCATTCCTCTCGGCACGGGTGGCGTCGAGGGACAGCCCGCACAGGAAAGCTGGTTCCGTCAGTGGGGCGATCCGATGGCGCGCAACGTCTCCACCGCGACGCTGACGCCGTTCCTGCCCGAACCCGGCAAGGCGAACGGCGCCGCCGTGATCGTGGCGCCCGGCGGGGGCTTCCGCTGGCTGTCGATGGGCAACGAGGGGTGGGAAGTTGCGCAGGCCCTGAACGCCAAAGGCATTGCCGCGTTCGTGGTGAAGTATCGACTCCAGCCGACGCCGGGCTCGCTCGACGAGTTCAAGGAATCGATGGAGCGGACGTTTGCCGCGGCCGCGGGATCGCCCGGATCGGCTGGCGCGCCCGCCGGAGCGCCCCGGCCGCCACAGCCTCGCTGGGACCTGTCCAACCAACTCCAGGACGCCGAAGCCGCATATGCGCTGATCGTCAAGCGGGCGAAGGAATGGGGCGTCGACACCGCGCGCATCGGCATGATCGGCTTCTCGGCCGGCGCCGGCCTGACGATGCACAGCACGCTGAACTCCAAGACGATGAAGCTCGCGTTCATCGGCCCTATCTACGGCGGCATGGGGCCAGTGGAGGTGCCGAAGGACGCGCCGCCGATGTTCACGGCCATTGCCGCCGATGACTTCCTCTTTCGCGGCCAGTTCGGCGTCGTCAAGTCGTGGTTCGATGCGGGCCGGCCCGTCGAGTTCCACCTCTATCAGAACGGCGGCCACGGCTTTGGTCTCGGAAACCCGAACCGCACGAGCAATCGCTGGTTCGACGCGTTCATCCACTGGCTCGACGTGAACGGCTTCCTGGCCGCCAAAGCAGGCGCGTAGCGAGGAAGCCTGTGATCGGCACGGCGGGCACGCTCATTCGTGTCCGCCGTCACTTACAAGTAGCTGAGCCACCGCGAGCCGCGACGCCGCTTGACGGCATCGAACCACCGGCACAATGGATACGTGAGCAGCACCACGGCGAGCCACACGACATACACCACGCCGAGCGGCCAGCCGATGTCGGGAGGAAAGGCCTCTGCGGCGCCTCCTACCGAGGGAAACGGGCCCGACAGGAACGCCAGTCGGGCGCTGCCGTAGCGCGCCCACACGAGGCACGACGCGACAAGATGCGCCAGGAAGAAGTGCGTGAAGTAGTAGAAGAACGGCACACGGCCGATCACCGCGAGCGGGTGCGTGGCCGCCGGCGACCGACGGTCGAACCAGGCCAGCCCCACCAGCACGGGCGCCATCGTCATCAGCAGGAACAGCAGTGACGGCGGGTACTTGGTCGTCCGCAGGAACGACACCAGCGTCATCGCCGGCGTCGCCTGCGTGGCCCACGGCTGCGGGTCGCCGTAGCCGTTGAACCACCGGAGCACGAGGAAGGCGATCCCCAACGCCACGCCGATGCCGACCAGCAGTTGCTGACGCCGGCCCGAATCCAGCTCGAACACGACGCCCGCGCCGAACCCGGTCGCCATCAGCCCGATCCACGGCAGCACGGGATAACCGACCACCACGATGACGCCGGCGAGGGGAATCGCACCCTGTTCGTGCAATGCCGTCCACAACGGCGCCAGCGCGCCGAGATCACCCGCGCTGACCGGGTCCAGGGCATTGTGCAGGGCAACGGTCGCGAGTCCGAGCGCGAAGACGAGGGGGCGCGGCAGGAAGAGCAGGCCTGCCAGCGCGATCATCGAGATGCCGATCGCCCACAGCACCAGGAGCAGCACGGGGTCTGGTCCGAACAACCGGAAGTTGAGCGCGAACCGCAGCACCACGACTTCCGCGACGATCAGCCACAGCCCGCGGCTGACGAGAAAGCCCGCCAGGCCTTGACGCGAGCCGCCCCGCCGCAGCTTGAGCGACACCGCCATCCCGGCCAGGAACACGAACGCGGGCGCACACACGTGCGTGATCCAGCGCGTGAAGAACAGGAAGGGCGTCGTCTGCGTCAGGTCTTCCGGCGAGAACGTCATGGCGCCGGCGTGCACGAAATCGCGCACGTGGTCGAGCGCCATCACGACCATCACCAGCCCGCGCACCGCATCGACCGAGACCAGCCGGCCTGTCCGCCCGGAACCGAACGTCATGGGTATGTCCGGAGAGATATACCAGATGCGGATGTTGCCCGGGCAGGTGCGCCCGCCGACGAGCGGGGCGCGTCAGCGCGATCAGCCGGAGGGACGTGCCCCGACGGCTACGTACGCTCGTCGTTCCTTCCCGTCCGCCGTCCGCCGTCCGCCGCCCGCGTTCCCCGTTCCTCGTTCTCCACTCCCCGTCACTCCATCCCGAGCCACGCTCGCCGAGCGGCGTTCTGGGCGGCCGTGGCGTTGGGCCGCGGTTGGAGCCGCCACGCGTTGCCAGGCTCCTGTCCGAAGGTGACGGCGATGCGCAACAGCTGGTCGCGCCGCGCTACGAGAAGGTTCGCCGCCGTGGTGGGCGGATACTGCTCGAGACGCCGTTCCCATTGCTCGGGACCCACGCGGAAGTCGTCGATCGCGATGATCTCGTCGTCCACGTTGAGGCCCGCCTCGGCAGCGGGTGTATCGCGGCGCACCTGAGCGATTACCAACCGCCCGGCGACGTTCTTCGTCTGGACGCCCAACCAGCCGCGGTTCGCACGGCTGTCAGGGGGCATGAACGACAGTCCGAACGTGTCGAGCAGCGGCTCGTAGTCCAGCGGCTGCGTGGTGTCGAGCACGCGCGTCAGCACCTCGCCCAGGCCCACGCCGGCCACGTCGCCGATCAGCGTCCGGATTTCCGCCTCCGTGTACCCGCGCGTGCCGGAGTACCGCTCGTACGCGGCTCGCATCACGTCGTCCAGCGACCTGCGGCCGTCGCTGGCCGAGCGGATCCTCGCATCGAGCAGCGCCGCGATGACGAGCCCCTTGGTGTAGTAGCTCACCGACGTGTTGGCGGAGTTCTCGTCCGGCCGGTACTGCTTGATCCAGGCGTCGTATGACGACTGCGTGACCGGCTGCACCAGCCGGCCCGGCGTGGTCTCCAGCGTCCGGATGTCACTCGACAGCTGCCACAGGTACTCGTGCTCCTGCGTGAGCCCGGCCCGCGCCACGAGCAGGTCGCCGTAGTACGAGGTGAAGCCTTCCGACAGCCAGAGGCTCGGCGAATAGTTCTCGTTCTCGTAGTCGAACGGGCCCAGGGCCTCAGGCCGAAGGCGCTTCACGTTCCAGACGTGGAACAACTCATGGCTCACGAGATTGAGCCAGCCGACGTACGACTCACGCGTCCCCATTGCCCAGCGGCTCGTCATGAGCACCGTCGAGTTCAGGTGTTCGAGCCCGCCGGTGCCTTCCGTGATCATGTTGATGAACACGTACTTGTCGTAAGGCAGCTGGCCCCACATGCGCTCGTGCTCGACGACGATGCGCTCGACATCGGCGGCCGCCCGTGCTCCGTCCCAGGTGCCGCTCTCGTTCACGTTCACGAGGTAGTGCGGCTTGCCGCTCCGCGTGAACTCGTGGACTCTCAGGTCGCCGGCGACGATGGGGCTGTCCACGAGCGTGTCGAAGTCGGCAGCCACGTAGGCCGGTCGCGCCGCATCCGGTTGCGGCAGACCGGACATCGCGCGGGGCCAGCTCCCCGGGAGGTCGAGCGTCACGTGGTGCGGACGCTTCAGACCGCCGACCATCGTGATGAACGTGGGCGCGCCGTTGAGCATGGCGAAGCCCGATTCCACCCAGTTCGTGCGCACGCTCATCTCGCGTGCGTACACGCGATAGCGGATCGTCACGCGCTCGGCGCCACCCGTCTCGATGGCCCAGCGGTTCTTGCGTGTCTTCACCGGCGCGGCTGCGCCGGCGGGGGCGATGATCTCCAGGCCCTCGACGTGGCGCGCGTACTCGCGCACCAGATAGGAGCCGGGCGTCCAGACCGCCATCATCAACTCGACGCGCCGCTGTCCGGCGGTGGGATAGGTCGCCTCGACATCGACGTAGTGCCGGGCGGCATCACCGAAGCGCAGCGTGTAGGTGATGACGGCGCCGGCGGCCGGCGCGGGCGTTCGGGCGACGGCTGCCGCCCTGCGGGTCTGGGCATCGGTGGTCATGGGCGGGCTGAAGGCAATGGCTGCGAGGCACAGCAGGACGAGTCGGACCATGAAGGCTCTGCTACGATCGACGATTCCGGGAGGGCCGCCCGGTCCGGGAAGGGCTGACGGTTCCCCGCCAGGCGAATTCCCTCGATCATAGGAGATTCCGTCCGAGTGCTGACCCCCGGCGAGGTCCTCGACGGCCGCTACGAAATCCTCGAACTGCTGGCCCGCGGCGGCATGGGCGCGGTGTACCGTGCACGGCGCACCCTGCTCGGTGACGACGTTGCCGTCAAGGTGCTCACCGCGCCAGGCGACGCGTCGCTGCGCGAACGCTTCCTGCGCGAGAGCCGCGCCGCCGCACAGCTCCGCCACCCGCACATCGTCAGCGTGCTCGACTACGACGTCGATGCGCAGGGGCATCCGTTCCTGGTGATGGAGTACCTGAACGGGCCGAGCCTCCTGCAGCGGGTGGCTCTCGATCGGCAGCTGCCGGTGCCGGAGGTGCTCGAGATCGCGGGCAATCTCTGCGGAGCGCTGCAGCTCGCGCACGACGCCGGCGTCGTCCATCGCGACCTCAAGCCCGCCAACGTCGTCAGCCACGAGTACACGCCGGGCCGCTATCTCTACAAGGTCGTCGACTTCGGGCTCGTCAACGTGCGCGAGGTCTCGGGCGCGCAGCGGCTGACGATGGATCGCCAGTTCCTCGGCACCGTGTCGTACGCATCGCCGGAGCAGTTGCGTGGTGAACCCGTCGACGCACGGTCGGATATCTACAGCTTCTCCGCGATGCTGTACGAACTGCTGACCGGCCAGCCCCCCTTCGAGCACACCGACCCCTTCGTCGTGATCACCAAGCACCTGATGAGCGAGCCGGCCCCGCTCCGGGATGCCGCGCCGCACGTCCCTCCGCACATCGAAGCGGTGGTTCTGCAAGGCCTCGCGAAGGATCGCGACAAGCGGCCCCCGAGCATGGCCGCGCTTGCCAACGCACTGCGCCGTTCGACGATCGAGCCCACCGTCGTGACGACGGCTGCGACGCCCGATCCGACTGCCGCCCCGCACATCCCGGGGTACGACGTGGGGGAACCGCTCGGAGCCGGACGCCTCGGCAGCCATGTGCATCTCGGCACGCATTCGGCCCTCGGCACGCCGGTCGCCATCCGCGTGCTCCGTCGAGACGGCGTCGCGGACTGGGACGCCGCACGCGAGCGCTTCATCCGCGAGGCGCGCGCCATGCAGGTGACGCATCCGAGCGTGCTGCAGGTGCGCGACTTCGGCGAGACCACCGGCCTGGTGTACGTCGTCACCAACATGATCGAAGGCGAGAGCCTCGCCGAGCGCGTCTTGAAGGCGGGATCGCTGCCCTGGCCGGAGCTGGAGCGCGTCGTGTCGCAGCTTGTCGATGCCGTGGCGGCGCTTCACCGGCGCGGGGCCTTCATCTGCGGCATCTCTCCCAGGACCACGCGGCTGACCACGGACGATGACGGCGAGCTGCGCCTGCTCGTGTCGTCGGGCGGTGTCGCGGAGCTCCAGGACCTGCTCGATACCGTGAGCGTCGGCACGCTTCGCGGATCGGAGCTGCGTGAGTCGGAACTGCCGTACGTCGCACCGGAAGTGCTGATGGGCGAGCCGCCGGCGGTGGCCGCCGACCTGTTCACCATCGGCGCGCTGGCGTACATGATGGCCACGGGTGGTCCGCCCTTCCTCGAGCCCACGCTGCCGCAACTGCTCGGCGCGATGCTGCGGACGCGTCCGAAACCGCTGGCTGACGTGCGGACCGACGTCCCCGCGGCCTTCAGCGACGCCATCATGCAGACGCTGTCGCCCGTGCCTGCCGAACGTCCGGACGACGCGCGGGCTCTCTCGTTCCTCCTGCCGTAATCGGCCCTCCAGGGCGCGCCGGCCCTGATACGCTCTCGCCGATGTCCCGTGCGTCACGGGCGCGTCGGGGCGCCACGCCAATCCCGCACATCGCCGAAGAGTCCCCTCGTCTCTCCCGCAACGCCACGCGATTGTGGGTGGCGGGCCTGCTCGCGTCGGTCCTGTGCCTGAAGGTCGCTCTCGCGCTGACCCTCGCACCGCATCCATTGCTGCAGCCCGCAGGCGAACTCGACGCCGGTGAGTACTGGCGGCTCGCGCAACGCGTCGCGGCGGGCGACGTGCTGCTGTCAGGCACGCCGTTCTACGTGGCTCCGCTCTACATCTACTGGCTGGCGCTGGCGATGACGGTGGCAGGTGGAAGCGTGGTGGGTGTGCTCGTGTTGCAGGCCATCCTCGGCACGGCCGCGGTGGCGGTCATCGGCCGCGCTGCTGCCGCCTGGGTCATGCCAGACATGCAGGGGCGCGCCGCGATGGTCGCCGGGGGCGCCCTCGCGCTCACGGGCGTGGTCGCGCTGCAGGAGGCGTTGATCCTGCAGTCGGCGCTCGACCCGCTGTTGATGGCGCTGTTCGCCCTCGCGTTCACGGGCGCGCTGCTGCGGCCGTCGGCGCGCCGCTGGGCGACGTGCGGCGCGGCACTCGCGCTGCTGGCCACCAACAGACCGAACGCATGGCTGCTCGCGCTTGCAGCCCTCCCCGCTGCCGTGTTCACCGCCGGAACGCTCGCGGCGCGCGGGCGCGCGATAGGCGCGTGCGTGCTCGGCGCGGCCCTGGTCCTCGCGCCGTTCACGGTCCGGACCGGCATCGCCACGGGACACTGGCAGGCACTGCCGGGACATGGCGGCCTGAACTTCTACATCGGCAATCACGCCGGCGCCAACGGCACCTACACGGTGCTCGACGGCATCCGGCCCTCGATGGCAGGGCAGCGCACCGACGCGCAGGCAGTCGCGTCGATTGCAGAAGGCCGTTCACTCATGCCAGCCGACGTCTCCGCGCACTTCTTCCGTCGTTCGGTCGGATGGTGGCGTGCCGCCCCGCTCGACGCGCTGCGGCTCCTCGCGTACAAGGCGTGGCTCTCGACCCACGCGTGGGAGCTCCCGGTGAACGTCAGCTACACCTGGTTCCGCGAGCAGGTGTGGCTGCTGTGGGTCCTGCCGATTGGCGCCTGGCTGCTCATCCCGCTCGGACTTGCGGCGAGCATCGGCGGACGCCTCCTGGTGGCGCCGCAGCACCGGGCCGCCTGGTCCTGGTTCCGCTGGGTGCTGCCGGTGTACCTGCTCAGCGTGGCCCTGTTCTTCGTCGTCGACCGCTACCGCGCACCGGCGCTCGTGATCGGGGCGCTGGTCCTCGGCGTGCTTTGCGCGATGCCACGTGCGCGCGGGCAGCAGCAGGATGGCCGTGGCGCGGTCATGGCGATGGCGATCGCCCTCATGGTGTTCATCGGTGGTCTGGTGCCCCTGCCGTTCCAGCTCGGCGAGGGCGATGCCGACACGCAGATGGCATTGCACGCAATCGAGCAGGGTCGAGACGAGGATGCCGATCGGTGGCTCGGACGGGCGATCGCCCGGCATCCGTTGCCCGGGCTGGCGTGCTTCAGGGCCGGCCTCGCCTGGCAGGCACGCAACGACCTCGCGCGCGCAGAACGTGCGCTTCGGGAGGCGCACCGCCTCGACCCCGACGTGTCGGATGCGACGTTCGCGCTCGCCGGCGTGTTGCTGTCGCGGGGCAAGGGCGCCGACGCGCTGCCGCTGCTGCAGCAACTGGAGCGCGCCGGTGATCGCGCCGCGCCCACGGCTCGCGTGGAGCGGCTGCGCCTGGGTGTTGCGCTCGCGCACTGGCAGTCGGGCGATCACGCCCTGGCGCGTGGCGTGCTCGAGTCCGGTGTCACGCCTGAGGGGTTGCCGGGCCTGCGTGCGCAGGCGCTGGCCGCGGTCGAGGCTCGTCGCACGGACCTGGCCGAGTGGCTGCTGTCGGAATACCACCGACATGTACGAGGCGATGCGGAAGTGTCCGAGAAGCTGGGCCTGATGAAGGCGCAGCTCGGCGACACCGACGGTGCGGTGTCCCTGCTCGAAGAAGCAGCACGGCTCGACCCGCATCGTGCCACGGCCCGTTTCAATCTCGCGGTGCTGCGCGCGCGGCAGGGCCGCCGCGACGAGGCCGTCGCGCTGTTGCGGGACGCCCTGCGCATCGACCCGACGTACGCGCAGGCTGCCGGCGCGCTCCGCGAACTGCTGCAGTGAGTTGACGGGCGAGAGCGCGTAGGGCGCGTAGCCGTCGGGCCCTGCCCGACGGAGACGTCCGCTCGCGGGGCGGGGCCACGCGGCTACAGCTGCGCGGCCGCGGTGGTGGACTCCTTGCGCACGAGGGGCGCGACCTCCGTGCCGAACAACTCGATCGACTTCATCACCTGCGCGTGCGGCATGGTGCCCACGCTGATGTGGAGCATGAAGCGATCGAAGCCCAGATCCGCCTGCTGCTGCAGGATCTTGTCGGCGACCTGCTGCGGACTGCCCACCAGCAGGGCGCCGTGCGGCTCACGCATCGCGTCGAAGGCCTGGCGCGACATCGCTGGCCAGCCGCGTTCGCGCCCGATGGCGGTCATGGCGACCTGATAAGGCGGGAAGAACTCGTCGGCGGCCTGCTGCGACGTGGCCGCCACGTAGCCATGCGAGTTCACCGCGACGCGCAGCCGGCCGTGGCCGGCTCGGTGACCGGCATCCTGGTGCAGATCGACGAACGGCCGGAACCGCGCCGGGATGCCGCCGATGATGGCGAGCGTCATGGGCAGGCCGAGGCGGCCGGCGCGTTCGGCCGACGCGGGCGTGCCGCCGACGCCGATCCAGACCGGCAGCGGTTCCTGGACGGCGCGCGGATACACGCCGCGATCGTCGATGTGCGCACGATGACGGCCGCGCCATGTCACGCGTTCGTGCTCGCGTACCTGCAGCAGCAGGTCGAGCTTCTCGGCAAAGAGTGAGTCGTAGTCCTGCAGATCCTGCCCGAAGAGCGGGTAGGACTCGATGAAGGAGCCGCGACCGGCGATGATCTCCGCCCGCCCCCCGGACGCGAGGTCGAGCGTGGCGAACTGCTGGTAGACGCGGACGGGGTCGTCGGAACTGAGTACCGTGACGCCGCTGGCGAGGCGGATGCGGGAGGTCCGTGCCGCCGCCGCTGCGAGGACGACAGCGGGCGCCGACACGATGAAGTCCCGGCGATGGTGTTCGCCGACGGCATAGACGTCGAGTCCGACCTGGTCGGCAAGCCGCACTTCTTCGAGGAGGTCGTGCATGCGCTGCTCGCTTGAGACGAGCTGACCGGTGTCGGGCTCGGGGAAGCGATCGCCGAAGGTCGTGATGCCGAGTTCCATGAGAACAGGGTACAGAAGGCGGGCGGACCGCCGGGCAAGGCCCGGCGGCTACATGCACGAAGGGGCGACGAAACGACGAACGACGAACGCCGCCGACGACCGGCTCTAGAAGTCCACCCTCGCGGTGAGCAGCAGCCGCCGTGGCGGCGCGTAGCTGGTGGGCTGACCGAGCAGCGGGTTGGGCTGGTTGCGATTCACGATCATCGCCCGCGTGTAGCTGGCCGGGTCGCCGGGCACCTGGCTGCCGTCGAACTGACGCGTCCGGGGATCCAGGAAGGCGCGGTTGTCGCGACTGAGCGATGTCTGCGAGTTGAACAGGTTCAGCACGCGCGCCTCGAGACGCGTGGCAAACCGCCCGAAGCGCAGGTTGTATGCCGCCAGGAAATCGACGTTGGTCCAGAAGTCGTTCCGCTCGGTGCCGAGCGGCTCGAGCAGCAGGCGGTAGCCGCTGTACCAGTCCTGGGCCCGCCGCTCCCACGGCGTGCCGCTCTGCGCGCGCACGTAGCCGCCGAGCGACAACGCATCGGTCACCATGTACGTGCCAAAGAGCTTGAGCACGTGCGGGCGATCCTCACCGAGCTTGCCGTAGCGGAAGTCGTCCTCGACGAACACGCCCGGGCCGTCCTGCAGGATCGACGACGTGTTGAACACGGCGCCGGCCGAGTAATCGAGGTCGAAATTGCCCTCGAGCTCGCTCCACGCGTAACTGACCGTGGTGCTCCAGCGGTCGGCCATGCGCCGCGTGAGTTCGACCGTGAACGCACGATAGTCGCGGCGGGCATTGGCAACGTTGCCCACGACGAACGTGGACGCGGGGAGCACGCTCGGCTGATCCTCGATGAAGTCCTTGGCGGTGCGATCGAGGTAGAACACGTCGAGGCCCCAGTTGCCGCCGAGCGGCGTCGCGTAACCACCAAGGAACTCGTCGGTGTAGGTGGGCTGCAGCTCGGGCAGGATGACGCGGCCGGTGGTGTTCGGGCTCGTCGTGTCGCTGATCAGCGCGCCGGTCGCTGCGTCGAAGAACGGGGTGTTCTGCACGAGCCGCAGCGGCGCGTGTGCGCGGGCGCTGCTCTTCTGATCGCTGCCGTAGTAGCGCCCGTAGTTGGCGTACACCTTGTCGCCGCGCGACTTGCTGAGCTGCAGGTTCGCGCCGAGGCGCGGCTGCACCTGGCTGCCGTAGTCGAACGTCAGGAACGTGTTGCGGGTGTCGCCGATCTGCTGCGCGAACTCGTCGCGGTTGACGAGCACGCCGGCGTTGACCACCAGGCGCGGGCCGATCTGGATGTTGTCCTGCACGAAGAGGCTGTAAGTGCGCGACTTCGAGAGCTGCGGGTTCTGCGTCGGGTAGTACGCGCCCTGCCAGCGGCGGCCCGCCTCGACGAGGGTGATCGTGCCCCACCCGTTGGCGTTTCGCGTGAGGTCCTCGACGGTCGTCTCGTACATGAACCCGGCGCGCAGTTCGTGCGAAGACTTCCCGAGATTGAAGTACGTGCCCGTGTTGGCCCGGAACTCGTCGCGCGCATAGTTCTGCCGATTGAGCGCCAGCGCCGCGCCACCATAGCGGAAGCCGCTGACCGGATCGACGAAATAGCCCATCTGGCGCAGGTTCCCGAGGTCGAAGTTCGGCCGGTACCCCAGGTCGGTCCGCGCCACCGCGTCGCTTTCCTCGTCGAGCCGCAGGTACTTCACCTCGACGAAGCTGCGCTGCGCGAAGAAGAGGTTCCAGTTCGCCGTCGCGATGCGGTTGGTGCCCTCGTTGTCGGTGGCCACCTCCGGCGAGTCGTTGACGCCGACGCTCGCGAACTTCGTCTCGCTCGGCCGCACGCGGTAGCCGACGTTGAAGAACTGCGACTGCACTGGCGCGAACGTCAGCTTGCCGAAGAACTCCGTCGTCGTGCTCTCGCTGTCGGGCACCGGACCGAGATTGTTGACGCGGCCCGACGTCGTGGACTTGATCAGCTGCCCGGACGTGTAGAAGAACAGCTTGTTGCGCAGGATCGGACCGCCGATCGCGTACGCCGGAATCCAGCGGTCGGTGTTCTCCAGGGCGAGCGGGGTCTCCGCCTCGGCGATGAGCGACTTCGGGATGGCTTCGAAGCGCACCCCGCCGCGCAGCTCGTTGGTGCCCGAGCGCGTGACCGCGTTGGTCACGAACCCCGAGGAGCGTCCGAACTCGGCCGAGATCGCGCCGCGCTTCACGTTGAATTCGGCGATGTCGAACTCGTTGACTTCCGTCGACAGGTAACCGAAGCCCGGGTTGGTGATGTTCACCCCGTCAACCAGGTAGGTGTTGTCCTGCCGGCTCGCGCCGCCGCTCACCATGCCCGCCGTCGCGGCGTTGTTCTCGGCCACGCCGGGAATCAACTGGAAGAGGCCGGCATACGTGCGCTGGAGCGGCAGTTCCTTGATCAGCTGCGCGTCGTAGTTGAAGTTCACCTCGGTGCTCTTCAGGTCCACCACCGGCGCGGCGGCGCTCACCTGCACCGTCTCGTCGAGATTCAGCCCGAGCACCACGTCAACCTGGGTGTCCACGGCGATTTGCACGACGACGTCGCGGCGCGACGCCCCGACGCCGGGCTTGCTCACCTCCAGCGTGTAGTTGCCGCCAAGGAGGAGCGGGAACGAGTACGTGCCCTGCGCACCGGTGACCGCGGTGCGCTCTCCGGGCAGGGTGTCGCCCGTGAGCCGGGCCGTGGCGCCTTCGACCAGTTGGCCTCCTTGATCGAACACCACGCCGGAAATCGAGCCGGTGGTCTGTGCGCGCGCCACGCCGGGCAGCACGCAGGAGATCACGGCCAGCATGCATGCCAGCCAGCGCCTGGTCGTCATCGGAAAGCCCCTCACGAACCCGGTACGGGCCAACTCGCCCCCTTATGGAGCCAGTTGGTCCCGACCAGCCGAGTGATGCTACCGACGGGTGCGCGGCGTTGCAAGAACGGAACGCCGGAAACGGGGGAACGAGGGAACGGGGAACGGGGAACGGGGAACGAAGGGAACGTCGGAACGGAGGAGTGCGGTGGCCTGCACCACGCGCGTGTCGCCGGCACTCAGCTCACGAGGCTGGCGCCATACACGGCGGCGCCCAGGAGACCGGTCTGCCGGTTCAACACGATCGCCACCGGCATCCGCTCGAGCAGCCGCGCCATGGGAGGCTTGGACCTGAAGGCGTCCAGGAACCGCGAGTCGTCGAAGGCGGACAGGATTTTCGGAGGGATGCCGCCTCCGAGGTAGACGCCGCCCGTGGCCACACAAGTCAGGCCGAAGTTGCCTGCCGCACTGCCGTACATCGACACGAACATCTCGAGCGCCTCGACGCACTGCGGATCGCTGCGCTCGATCCCTCGCCGGCTGATCTCGGCCGGCAACGCCGCCTCGTCGAACTCGGTAAGCAGCGGCGAGGCGCCCCCGCTGGTGAACTTGAGCAGGTTGATGAAGCCGCGGCCCGAAATCACGTGCTCGTACGTGGCACGACCGTACGCCTTGGTCAGGAACTGCAGGAGTTCGATCTCGCGCGGCGTGCGCGCGCCGAGGTCGGCGTGGCCACCTTCCGAGGGCGACGGCACCAGCCGGCCCTGCTGCCGCACGAGAACCGCCTGGCCGAGCCCCGTGCCCGCGGCCATGAGACAGGCGTTGCCGTCGGCATTGAATTCGCCGCGCTGGAGCACGTGCAGTTCGTCGGGCCTGAGGGCCGGCACGCCGTACGCCATTGCCTCGACGTCGTTGAGGATCCATGCGCGCCGGATGCCGGTGTGGGCCATGAGTTCGCGGCCGTCGATGAGCCATGGCACGTTCGTGAGGCGGGCGACCTGCTTCACGTTGGGCCCGGCCACGCCGACGCAGCAGAACTGCACCTCCTGCGGCCGCACGCCCGTGGCGCCGAGAAAGCTCGAGATCATGGCCGACAGGCTCGGGTAATCGAGCGTGGTGTACTCGCGCACGTCGAGCATCTCGGGGCGTCCGCTGTGAGGGCGGAACAGGCCGAGCTGCGTCTTGGTGCCGCCCAAATCGCCTGCCAGCAGCATTGGCAAAGGATACACGCCGGGTCCGGCCTGCGGTCACGGCGGCGCGGCGGCTTCTGCTACGCTGCGGCCATGGCCGACGCCCGTGTGCCCTCGCGCGTGGTCCGGTCCCGTTTTCCCGCGTTGCGCGACGACCAACTGCGGTCGCTCGCGCAGTGGCGGCTCGTCCAGCCGAGCCGCGATCAAGGCGAGACGTGGTTCTCGTTTGCCGACCTCGCGACGTTACGCGAGGTGCACGAGGCGCTCGGCCGCGGCACGCCGCTGAAGGCGGTCGTGCGGCAGCTCCTGGCGGCGCGCCAGGGACAGCTCACCCTCTTCGACGGCAGTTCCTCGGGGGAGGCAGGCGCGCGTGCCCGTGTCGTCACGCTGGCGCCACGGGCGGCGATGCGGGCCGATGCGGAGTCGGTGGACTCGCCCGTGGACAGTTCGCGTGCCGAGGAACTGTTCGAACGCGCCACGTCGATGGACGGCACGCCCGGCCACGCGGTGGGCGAGGTGATGCGGGCCTACCGAGAGGCACTCGCCTTCGACCCGTCCCTCGTGCCCGCCCTCATCAACCTGGGCAACCTGCATTACGCCGACGGGCACCTGCCCGAAGCTGCGGCGCTGTACGAACGTGCGATCCGGCTTGCGCCGGAGTCCTTCGAAGGGTGGTTCAACCTCGGGCACACGCACCACGACGAAGGGCGCTTCGCCGAGGCGGTGCAGTGCTATGCGCGCGGCGTCGAGCTGAGTCCGGAGTCGCCGGAGGCGTGCTTCTACCTCGCGGTGGCATACGAGAAGCTTGGCCGCTCGCAGGACGCGCGACCGCTCTGGCAGCGATACCAGCAACTCGCTCCGGAGGGCGAGTGGATCGCGCTGGCGCGCGAGTTCGGGGAATAGGGACGTCCCGGCGCAGGCTCGCTGGCCGGCTGCCAGCCCTACCTCACGCGGAAGGTGATGATGCCTCGAACGGGATCGTAGGGCGATACGCCCACCGTCACCCGGTCGCCCGGCACCACTTTGATGCGGAACCGGCGCATGCGCCCGCTCAGCTGTGCGAGCACTTCCTGGCCGGAGTCACACTGCACGCGGTACAGGCCGCCGCTGTGCACGGCCGACACCGTGCCCTGGACATCAATCAGATCGTCTTTGCTCAATCAGTAGGTCTCCAACACGCCATTGTCCCACACTTGGAGCTGGTAGGGACGCCTCGCGGAGGCGTCCACCTCCGGGACCGCAGACGTCAACGGGCCGGCACGCTTCGGGGGCGCGGCCCTGCCGTCTCTCGCCCTACCCGCTCGCGTCCAGAGCCCTGACCGCGTCCTCCACCTGCCTGGCGAGCGCCCTGTAATCGTCCCCTTCGAGCAACAGGGGCGCGCCGAACCGCACGGTTACCGGCCCGGCGCTCGGGAATCGTGCGTGCTGGTGCAGCACGGCCTCGGCGCCCGTGATCCGGACGGGCACGACGGGCACGCCGAGCCGCGCGCCGATCATGCCGATGCCGCCGCGGAACTCGTTGATCTCGCCGGCCAGCGTCCGCTTGCCCTCGGGGAAGATCAGCAGCGACTGGCCCTCCTCGAGCAGGTGCCCGATGTAGCGCAGCGTCCGGCGCGCACCGGCCTCACGCTGCGGAAGCGGGAATGCGTTGAAGAACAGCGACGCCAGGTAGTAGTTCAGCCCGTTCGTGAGCCGCTGGCGCGCGCTGTATCCGGCCGGATGGAAATGCGGCGTGAAGAACTCCTTGGCCATCGCCACTGAAGTCCGGTACCGCCAGCGAGCCGGCAGCGCCATGAGGATCGCCGGTGTATCGAGGTGGCTCTGATGATTGGCCGCGAAGACCACCGGCCCATCCAGTCCGTCGAGGTGCTCCAGCCCCTCGACGCGTACCCGCGCGAACACCCGCGCCAGCGGCAGGATCCACGTTGGCAGACTGACGCGCCTGAGCCAGTAGGGCAGGGTGGCGCGGTTCCATGCCGGGAAGTCGAACGGCGCTGACACCTGCGCCGAGCCCGTGGACGACGCGGCAGCGGCTGCCGGCCCGGCCTGAGATTCGAGCGGGTCGATGGCCACGGCAGGTTCTGCTGCGGATGCAGACGGAGCCGGCGGCGGGGCGACCGTCCCCACCAGCTGCCGCAGATCGCCGACCGTGCGCGCCGCCGCGAACGCCCCCTCGTCCACGATCGCGTGGAAGTGCTGCTCGAGCGCCATCAGGAGTTCCACGCGCTCGAGCGAACTCATGGCGAGATCCTCGAGCGTCGTCGCGTCGCCGACGTCGTGCCGGCCCCTGGCAAACCGCGACACCACCAGCAGCAGCCCGTCTTCGCCCTCCACGGGGCGCGCATCGTCCTGCTCGCCGGATGCCACCCAGGCGCGCAGCGCGGTGCGCTTCAACTTGCGCGTGCCCTCGGTACGCGGCAGGTCGGCGCCGGGCCAGATCGACGCGCTGCGAATCTTCTGGTGATCGTCGAGCCGCGTGTTCGCGTCGCGAACCACGGCGTCGAGGCTGAGGGGATCGTCGAGCACCAGCACCGCGTGAATGCGCTCCTCGCCCTCCCACTGGCGGCCGACGACCGCGGCGTCGCGCACGGCGGGATGGGCGACGAGCGCGCGCTCGACATCTTCCGGAAAGACGTTCAGTCCCTCCGGCGTGACGATCATCTCCTTCTTGCGGCCCTTGATGTACAGCCGGCCCTGTTCGTCGAGGCCGCCGATGTCGCCCGTGTGCAGCCAGCCATCGTCGAGGGTGCGCGTGGTGTCGGTGGTGCCGCCGAAGTAGCCCTGCGACACGTTGTCGCCGCGGACGAGGATCTCGCCGTCCTCGGCAATCTTCACTTCGACGCCGTGAATGGGCTTGCCCACGCTCCCCTTGCGGGCGTTGAGGGGATGGTTCAGCGTGACGATCGGCGCGGTCTCGGTGAGGCCATAGCCCTGCACGACGAGGAACCCCAGCCCTCCCCAGAACTCCTCCACCGACGGATCGAGCGGCGCCGCGCCAACCACAGCGCTCCAGAACTTGAAGCCGAACGCGCGATGCACGCGGCGGAAGCGCCACCAGCGGCGGTACCACTTCTCTTTCGGCAGCGGCTCGATGCCTGCGCCTGCTGGCGGCTGCACCGCCATCGTCTCGGGGAAGCGAAGCCGCACGTATGCGCGCAGCACTTCGAGAATCTTCGGCACGGACACCAGCACGGAAATCCGCTGCGATCGGATCTGACCGACGATGTCGGCCGGCGCCAGGCTGCGCATGAACACCACGGTGCCGCCCAGCATCGGCGGCACGAACGTGGCCATCGCCTGCCCGAACATGTGGCTGAGGGGCAGCAGGTTCAGGAAGCGGATGGGCGAGAAGGGGCGGATGTAACGCTGATACTTCGCCATCTCGCGCTCGATGGGCACGATGTTGGCGAGCACGTTGCGGTGCGTGATGATGACGCCCTTCGGGTCCGCCGTGGCGCCCGACGTGAAGATGATTTCGGCGGTGTCGTCGGCCGTGATCATCTCTGGCGGGGGAGCCGGATAGTCCTCGTCGGCCTCGCGCAACACGCCCGCGAGCGGCCAGCGGGGCACGTCGAGTGGCACCGCGTCCACCTCCACGTCGTCGCCGACGAGCAGCAGCCGTGCCGACACGATGCGGCCGATGCGGTCCGCGAGCGCGGGTGCGGACCTGTAGTCGATCGGCACGACGACGATGCCGCGCAGCAGGCAGGCCCAGAACGCGACGATCCATTCGGGGCGGTTCTCGCCCCAGAGCAGCACGGCGTCGCCACGGGTGATCCCCGCGGCGTGCAGCCGCGCCGCGAGCCGCCTCGATGCCGCCCCCACCTCCGCGTAGGTGTACGTCCAGGAGCGGTAGCCGTCGTCGTGGACCAGAAACGGATCGGTGCGGACCGTGACGTCGTGGAAGAAGTCGAGGAGCGTGGCCCGACGCGCGCCGGCCGGATGCCTGCGCTCACGCGGCCGCCGGAAGCGAAACGCCATTGGCCGCTTATGATAGTGGACGCTCATGTCAGTGCCGACGGCCATTGCCGCAAGCGCGCTCTACGACAGCCTGCTGCAGAACGCACTTCAGCGCTTCCTCGCGCGAGCCACGCTCGAAGTCGAGGCGTCGCTGTCCGATTCCTCGACCGGCACGCTCGCCATCGAGGCGACGGCCAACCCGAGTGAGCTCGTCCTGCGCTGGTTCGGCACGCGGCACATCCTGCACGTGCCCCGCGCCCAGCCCTTCACGTCGCACGAACTGCGCGTGGCCCGGGCCATCGGCGAGGTGCTCTCGGCGCGCTATCGCGCCATCTTCGACCCCGCCATCCTGACCGCACGCGCCGACCTGTTCCAGGGGATGATCGAGGACCGGTACGTCGCGGCGTTCCTCGACCGCCGGCCTTACCTGGCCAGCGCCGAGCGGAGCCGCGCCGATCGCCTGGCCAGTTGCATCGAGGTGCTGCGCGTGGCCGCGCTCTCGAGTTACGAGAGCCGCGCCATCTCGTCGGGCGTGCTCGTGCTCGGCGAAGACGACGCGCACGAGCGGCAGCATGCGGCGAGGCTCTACGGGCACCCGCTCACCGTCGTCAAGAGCTTCTACCGCCTGTGTGACGGCCTGCACACCGTCTTCCTGATCGCGCCCGACGGCCTGCTCCTCGACATCATCGACATCACCCACCGCGCCCGCGAGATCCACCCGATGATCGCCGTGACCTCGCCGTGCCCGTCCTCGTACCGGCAGCACGCCGCTGCGACGCTCGGCACGCGCGACACCTGCATCGTGCTGACGCCCTCGCACGAGATCAAGGTGTTTGCCGAAGGCGCGCACGTCTTCACCTTCCGCAACGCCGCATGGCACCTGACCGACGTCGAGGCCAAGTACGCCCAGTGGCTCCAGGCGGTCGGTTCGCGCGAGATCGCGGAGAAGCTGTTCCAATGCGCCCTCGACATGGCCGACGCGCGCCAGGGCGCCCTGCTCGTCGTACTGCGCGACCGGGCGGCCGCCGGTGCGCTCGTCGCCCCGGTGGACCGTCTCGACGTCCAGAACGGCGACGGCTCGGATCGCGACGGCGGACGACGGCCGCTGCACTACCTCCTGCGCGGGCGGAACCTCGACGACGTGAACGACAGCGTGCTGCTCGGCCTGGCGAGTCTCGACGGCGCAACGGTTGTGGACTCGCACGGGCGCCTCATCGCCGCCGGAGCGATCCTCATGCATCCGCACGTGGACACCGGCGACGCCTGGGTGTCGGAGGGGGCGCGCACGACCGCGGCGCAGACCGCCAGCCAGTTCGGGCCGGTGCTCAAGGTGAGCACGGACGGGATGATCACGTGCTACGACGGCCGGCGGCTCTGGGACATCTGAGGACGCGTCAGGGGCGTCGGCTCGGCACGGCAGAGGTAGCGGCTCGTCACGAGGATGTCGTCGGCGAAGCGGGCTAGAATGGCCCTCCGCTGCCGGAAGGACCTGCTCGCGCCTGCGCGTGCCGACCAGGTGACGCCGCTGGCACCCGCAGATGACGTGCCTCGGGTGAGGCCACAGGAAAGCGACAGCTCGTATGCGAGTGTTCGTAACGGGAGCGACCGGCTACATCGGGTCCGTGGTGGTCGACGCGCTCCAGCGTGCCTCCCATGAGGTCGTCGGGCTGGTGCGGCACCAGGAGAAGGCTCGTCGTCTCGCGGAGCGGGGCATCGCAACCGCCGTTGGTACGCTCGGCAACCCCAGCACGTGGCGACAGCAGGCGTCCGGTTGCGACGCGTTCGTGCACGCCGCGTTCGAGTTCTCGCCGAAGGGCGTCGAGATCGAGCGCATCGCTCTGGACACGCTCGTCGAGATTGCCCGGCACGCCGGAGCGCGCGGCCCGGCCTCGTTCGTGTACACCTCCGGAGTCTGGGTGCTCGGGCCCGCGCCAGAGCCGGTCGACGAAACCGCCCCCATCGCGCCCATCGAGTTCTCGGCCTGGCGGCCGGCGCACGAGCGGCTCGTGCTCGAGGCCGCGACCGACACGCTGCGCACCGCCGTGATCCGCCCCGGCATCGTCTACGGCGGCTCGCGTGGCATCGTCAGCGACCTGCTGAGCGGCGCGGAGAACGGGCTGATGCGCATCGTTGGCGCGGGTGACAACCACTGGTCGCTGGTGTACGACCGCGATCTCGCGGATCTGTACGTCAAGGTCCTCACCTCCGACGAAGGCCGCGGCGTCTTCCACGCCACTGACGAGGCCGACGAGCAGGTACGCACCATTGCCGACGCAATCGCGGCGCACCGCCCGCATGCGCCCGACATCCGGTTCGTGCCGCTTGCCGAGGCGCGCACGAAGATGGGCCCGTACGCCGACGCCCTGGCGCTCGATCAGCGAGTGCGAAGCCCGAAGGCGCGGGCCCTGGGCTGGACGCCGTCGCTGCGATCGGTGGCCGGGAACATCCCGCGCCTGTTCGAGGAACTGCGCCGCGGGCGGCGGGCCAAGCAGGAGCAGGAACAGGAACAGCACAATCCGTAAGGAGCAGACTGCATGAAGCTGCACCACGTACTCGCGCTGCTCGCCGCCGTGCTCGTCGGCACGCCGCGGCCCGCAACCGCGCAGATCGCTGCCGCCGCGGACCCGCATGCGGGCCACGCCGCCGAGTCGTCCCCCGCGCAGTCCGCCACTCAGGCGACCGGACAGGGCGGGGCCGCTCTCGGAACGGCCGGCCTGCCGGCAGGCGAGGAGGACGCCAAGGCCCGGCTGAACGCGTCGCCGCGGCATGGCGAATACACCGACGTCAGCGTGCCGGGTGGCGGCACGCTGCGAGCCTGGACGTCGTATCCGGAGCGCAAGGACAAGGCGCCGGTGGTGATCGTCATCCACGAGATCTACGGGTTGACCGACTGGATTCGCGGCGTGGCCGACCAACTCGCGGCCGACGGGTACATCGCGATCGCACCTGACCTGCTGACGGGCAAGGGCCCGAACGGCGGCGGCACCGAGGCCTACGCGTCGCGCGACGACGTGGTGGCCGGCGTCCGCGGGCTCACGCCCGACGAGGTCGTCACGAAGCTGAACGCCGTGCACGCGCACGGTGCCAAGCTGCCGGCCGCCAACGGCCGTACTGCGACCGTCGGGTACTGCTGGGGCGGGTCAACGAGCTTCGTGTACGCCACGAAGCAGCCGGATCTCGATGCGGCCGTCGTGTACTACGGAGGCTCCCCCTCGGACCTGTCGACGCTCGGCAGCACCAGGGCCGCCGTCCTCGGCCTGTACGGCGAAGACGATGCGCGGGTCAATGCGACGGTGCCGCCGGCGCAGGCGGCCATGAAGACGCTCGGGAAGGTGTTCGACGTGCACACGTACGCGGGCGCCGGCCACGGCTTCCTTCGCGCACAGAGTGGCCGCGAGGGAGCGAACCTGAAGGCGACGCAGCAGGCCTGGCCGACCATGCTGGCCTTCCTCAAACAGCACCTGAAGTAGGCGGCGACTACTTGAAACTGAGACCGGCGCTGAGGACGAACATCGACACCATGGGATTGCCCACGTAGCCGCTGTCGAGATCCTTCGCGCCGATCCGGTAGTAGCGGCCGTCGAACGTGAAGGCGACATGCTCGCTGACGAACCAGCGGGCGCCGCCTCCCAGGTTCAGCGTCAGCAACTGCGGGCTGTAGCTCAGTTCCGACTCCGACGGTCCTGCCTTGAGCTGGGAGAAGCCGAGCCCGGCGCCGAGATAACTCCAGCCGCGACTCGACCCGAAGTTCAGCGACAACTGCGGCACGACTGCCCGCACCGCGTACTCGCCCGAGACGATGCCGACGTCGGTGGCGCCTTCCTCGGGCTCGCCGGGCGCCTGCGTGCCCCCGATCACCAACAGCGACGCACCAAGGCCGAGGGTGACGCGCCCGCGCACCGGGTACACATGCGCGCCGACGTCGAGCCCGAGGACCCTCTTGGGCAGTTCCCCCGCGCGGAGTCCGCGAGGCGCGGCCAGGTCGTCTGAACGGCCGACGCTGCTGAAGGCGCCCCGAACGTCCACCGCGAACGGTCCGGGCGGCTCCGTTGGCTGTGCCGCAGCCGGCGCCACCGCCACGAGTAAGCATGCGGTGACGAGTGCAAGGGTTCTGGCGGGCACGCGCATCGCCGCGAGTATAGGCCGGGTGCGCGGCAGGCGTCGATCCATGGCGGTGACGCTGCGTCGAACCGGGACGGGCTGCCGGCTACAATCGGCGGATGGTCTCCCGAATGCCCGGCCGCACCGCGGCCGCCGCCTCGCTCGTCGCTCTCGTCGCCGTGCTTGCGATGCCCGGGCGTCCTGCAGCGCAGGCGCCGGCGGGACTCGACCTGGCGTCGATCAGCGGAGACCGCATGCTCGCCCACGCGCGGTTCCTCAGCGACGACCTGCTGGAGGGACGCGCGCCCGGCGCCAGGGGTGGTGAGCTGGCGGCCAGGTACATCGCGACTCAGTTCGCGCTGCTGGGGCTCGAGCCCGGCGCGAAGGACGGCAGCTACTTCCAGCCGGTGCCAATCGTCGCGGCGACGATTGCGCGCGACGGCACGAGCATGCAGGCAAAGGGGCCCAAAGGTACGCGCGCCTTCACGGCAGGAGACGACCTGGCATTGCTCGCCTCCGTCGAGGCCCCGGCCGTGACACTCGACGCCGAGGTCGTCTTCGTCGGCCACGGCATCGTCGCACCGGAGTTTCGCTGGGACGACTACGCGGGCGCCGACCTCAAGGGCAAGGTCGTGATGGCCATGGTCAACGACCCGCCTGCCACCGAGGCCGAGCCGGAGCTGTTCGGAGGCAAGGCCCTGACGTATTACGGACGCTGGACCTACAAGTACGAGGAAGCGATCCGCCAGGGAGCGGCGGGGGTGATCCTCATCCATACCGAGCCCTCCGCGACCTATCCGTTCGGCGTCGTGCTCTCGACGACGGTGGGGGAACAGGTGTTCCTGCCGCCCGCCCCCGGTGCGGGCGGGCTGCAACTGAAGTCGTGGCTCACCGAGGCGGCCTCGAGTTCGCTGGCGGCGCTGGGTGGGCACGATCTGTCCGCGTTGAGGAAGCGGGCGCTCACGCGTGGCGCGGCGCCGGTGCCGCTCGGCGTGACGGTGTCGTTGCGCGTGCAGCAGCAGACCACGCGCAAGATGTCGCCGAACGTCGTCGGCAAGCTCACGGGTCGGCGCGCCGACCAAGCCATCGTCTACTCGTCGCACTACGACCACATGGGCCGCCGCGACACGACTGATGGCTCGGACGGCATCTGGAACGGTGCACGCGACAACGCGTCCGGAGTGGCGGCGTTGCTCGAGCTCGCTCGCGTCTTCGTGACGGCGGACGCCAGGCCCGGGCGCACCGTCTACTTCCTCGCGCCGACGGCGGAAGAGCGCGGGCTGCTCGGGTCCGAATACTTCGCGCAGGACCCGCCGATACCCATCGGCGCCTTTGCCGCGAACCTCAACGTGGACAGCATGAACGTCTACGGATCCTCGGCATCGTTCGTCTTGCTGGGCGCCGACCGCACAGATGCCGTGGCGCTCGTGGAAGAAGTCGCGCGAGCCCAGGCGCGCGAACCCGGCGTCGATGCCCACCCGGAACGCGGGTACTTCTTCCGCTCGGATCACTTCCCGTTCGCGAAGGCCGGCGTGCCGGCGTTCTCGCTGACGCTCGGCGACCCCAGCGGCTTCCGAGGTCCACGGGCCGCCAGGGCTCGCGAGATGAGCGACGCCTACAACGCGACGCATTATCACCAGCCGTCCGACGAGATCTCGGACGACTGGGACTGGACGGGCGCCGTGGAGGACACGCGGTTGATGGCCGCGCTCGGATGGCGCATCGCGGCGCTGCCGCAGATGCCGGCCTACAAGGCGGGTGACCAGTTCGCCCTGCCGCGGGCGAAGGCGGGCGGTCGCTGATGCTCGCGACCCTCGACGGCATCCGCGCCGCCGCCGGACGCATCAGCGGCGTGGCGCGGCGGACACCGGTGCTCGACCTGGCGCCGTCGATCGGGCTGCACGTCAAGTGCGAACAGATGCAGCCGATCGGCGCGTTCAAGATCCGCGGGGCCTACAACTACCTCGCCAGCCTCTCGGCGACCGAGCGTGCCAACGGCGTCATCACCTATTCATCGGGCAACCACGGACAGGCCGTGGCGTTTGCGGCGCGGCAGTTCGGCGTGCCGGCGGTCGTCGTCATGCCCGAGACGGCGCCGCCCGTGAAAGTCGCTGGGGCGCGACGGTGGGGCGCCGAGGTGTTGTTTGCCGGCGCCACGAGCTTGCACCGGCAGGCACGCGCCGAGGAGATCGCCGCCGAACGCGGGCTCCGCATGGTGCCGCCGTTCGACAGCCTGCCGATCATCGAAGGGCAGGGCACCGCGGGGATGGAGATCCTCGAACAACTTCCGGCCGTGCGCACCGTGTGTGTGCCCGTCGGCGGCGGCGGGCTCGTCTCGGGCGTGGCGGCCGCGGTGAAGCTCACCAATCCAGCAGTCCGCGTCGTCGGCGTCGAACCGGCGGGCGCGCCGAAGCTGTCGCAGTCGCGTGCCGCAGGTGCGCCGGTGACGCTCACGCAGGTCAAGAGCATCGCCGATGGCCTGCTCGCCGTGCGGTTGGGGGAGCTCAACTTCCTCCATGCCGAGGCATTCGTGGACGAGGTGGTGACGGTGGACGAGGACGAAATCATCGCCGCGTCGCGCATGCTGTGGGACGTGGCGCGGATTGCCATCGAACCGAGTGGCGCCACGTCGGTCGCCGGTGCCCTGCCGTGCCTTGCCGAGTGGTCCGCCGCCGGGCCTGTCGTGGCCATCCTGAGCGGCGGCAACATCTCCCTGTCCGCCCTCGCCGCGCTCCTCGACGCGGACCGCGGCTAGGAGCGGGTCGGCCTGCGCGCGGCGTCGTCGGCGCGGCGGGCTTCGACAGACACCATCGACCGACATGCACATACCCCCCGACTCCCTGTCACTGGCCCGTGCCATCGCGGAGACCGTGCGCGCGCGGGGCGGCCGGGCCCTCGTCGTGGGCGGCTACGTGCGCGACGCACTGCTCGGCCACCCGTCGAAGGACGTCGACCTCGAGGTGTTCGGCCTGCCCGCCGAGGACCTCAAGGCGACCCTGTCGGCATTCGGGCCGGTGAACACGGTGGGCGAGAGCTTCACGGTGTTCAAGGTGCACGGGATCGACGTGTCGCTGCCGCGGCGCGAGTCGAAGACCGGCCGCGGGCACCGAGGGTTCGCCGTCCACGGCGATCCGTTCCTCCCGTTCGACGAGGCCGCACGCCGCCGCGACTTCACCATCAACGCCATCGGCTGGGATCCGCTGACCGACGAGTACTTCGACCCGCACGGCGGACGTGGCGACCTGGAGCGGCGGGTCCTGCGCATGGTGGACGGCCGGACGTTCGGCGACGACAGCCTCCGCGTGCTGCGTGCGCTGCAGTTCGCCGCCAGGTTCGACTGCACCGTCGAGGGCGGGACCGCGGCCGTGTGTCGGGCCACGGCGCTCGACGACCTGCCCCCCGAACGCATCTGGGGCGAGGTGGAGAAGCTGCTGTTGCGCGCACCCCGGCCGTCGATCGGCTTGCGCGTGGCTCGCGACCTGGACGTCGTCGTTCGCCTGTGGCCGACGCTGGAAGCGCTGCGCGCCTGCCCACAGGATCCGGAGTGGCATCCCGAGGGCGATGTCTGGACGCACACGACAATGGTGGTGGACGAGGCCGCGGCGCGAAAGCAGGCCTTCACGTATCCCGAGCAGGTCGCGCTGATGCTCGGCGCGCTGCTGCACGACATCGGGAAGCCGCTCGTCACGGCCGAAATCGACGGCCGCATCAAGTCTCCGGGCCACGAGTCTGAAGGCGTGCCCCTGGCCACCGGCATCCTCGATGGGCTGCAGGTCCACACGCTGGACGGCTACCCGGTGCGGCAGCAGGTGCTCGGCCTGGTGGCGTGGCACATGTTGCCCGGCGCATGGTGGAAGGCGCCCGAGCCCGTGTCGGACGGCGCCTTTCGTCGCCTCGCCCGCAAGGTGGACATGGTGCTGCTGGCGCGGTTGTCGGAGGCCGACTGCAATGGCCGCGGCGGGCACTTCGATTGCTCGTTCGGGCAGTGGTTCCTCGATCGCGTGACCGCGCTGGGCGTGGAGCACGCCCCGCCCGCGCCGCTCCTGCTGGGCCGACACCTCATTGCGCTCGGTGTGGCTCCCGGGCCGCGCATGGGCGAGATTCTCCGGGCCGTCTACGAACGGCAACTCGATGGCCAGGTCACGACCCTCGAGGAGGCTCAGGCCGCCGGCCGATCGTTGCTGTGACTCGGGCCCGCCCGCGCCGGATGCCGGCGTCTACTTCGGCTTGCGGCTGAAGTGTGCCGAGACGCGGTCGGCCAGGCCCGGCACGAGCGCTGACGCGACCGCCACGAGGCGCGAGCCGCGAAACGGGTACACGTCCGCACGGGGCCGACGCAAGGCCTTCACCATTGCTGCTGCGACGCGCTCCGGTGTCTGCCGGGGGCCGGCGCCCGCGACGTCGTGCCCCCACTCCCGCGCCATCGCGCGGCGGAACTCCGTCTCCGTGCTGATCGGGTAGACCATCGTCACGTGGACGCCCGTGCCTGCCAGTTCGGCGCGCACCGATTCACCAAGTCCGGCCTGCGCGAACTTCGTCGCGGCGTACGCGCCCATGCGCGGCACGCCCTTGCGACCGACGATCGACGACACGATGAAGAGGTGCCCGCGGCCTCTGTCGCGGAAGTGCGCCACGGCGGCGCGCGCCGCGTGGAAGGTGCCGAAGTAGTTCACGTCCATCAACCGGCGCATGGTGTCGGCACTCGTCTCGTCCAGGCGTCCGTTGTAGCCGAGCCCGGCGTTGCACACCATCACGTCGAGGCGACCAGTGGCGGCGATGGCGCCGGCGACGAGCGCCTCGACCTGCGCGCCGTCGGTCACGTCGCAGGGGATTGCCGTCGCCTGCCCGCCGCCGGCGCTGATCGCGGCCACGACCGCCGCGAGCCGATCGGCCCGTCGAGCCGCCAGCACCACGTGCAACCCTTCGCGTGCGAAGGCGTGCGCGCAGGCTTCACCGATGCCTGACGATGCGCCCGTGATCACCGCCGTACGCCCGCTGCTCATCGGCCGATCGTAGCAGCCGCTGGTGCTATCCTCGGCCTGATGAACGCTCGCCTGCTGACCGCAGCCGTGGCCGTCGCGATTGCGGTGGGCTTCGGACGTCCCGACACGTTCCTGACGGCGCAGTCGCCGGCGGCCTCCCAGCGGCCGGCGCCGTCGGTCGAGGAACTCGCCAGACTCGAGACGCGCCTCACCGACGTCCGGATGCTGACCGTCGAGGGCGAGAACGCCGAGGCCTACTTCTCGCCGGACGGCACGCAGCTGATCTTCCAGTCCTCGCCCGACACGCAGGCCTGCGATCAGATGTACGTGATGAACCTGGACGGCTCGGGCGTGCGGCGCGTCAGCAACGGCCAGGGGCGCACCACCTGCGGCTTCTTCACGCCGGACGGGAAACAGATCGTCTACGCGTCCACGCATGGGCAGTCACCGTCGTGCCCGGCGCGGCCGTCGATGGCGCGCGGCTACGTGTGGCCGATCTACGACGGCTACGACATCTACAGGGCCGACGCCGACGGCAGCAATGCCGTGGCGATTACCAGCACTCCCGGATACGACGCCGAAGCGACCGTCGGTCCGCACGGCCGCGTCGTCTTCACGAGCGTGCGCGACGGCGACATGGAAATCTACTCGATGGCGCTCGACGGTTCGGACGTCAGGCGCCTGACCAACAGGCCGGGCCCGGACGGCGGCGCCTTCTACTCGCCGGACGGTACGCAGATCGTCTTCCGTGGCCGGCACCCTGCGCCCGGCAGCACCGAGTTGCGCGACTACTTCGCGCTGCTCGCGGAAGGGCTGTGGCGGCCGACGTCCACCGAGTTGTACGTGATGAACGCCGACGGCTCCAACCTCCGGCAGATCACCGACAACGGCGCCGCGAACTTCGCGCCCTATTGGACGCCCGACGGCAAGCGGCTGATCTTCTCGTCGAACCTGCACAACGTGAAGGGCCGCGACTTCGAGCTGTTCCTCGTCGATGCCGACGGCCGCAACCTCGAGCGCGTGACGCACCATCCGGACTTCGACGGCTTCCCGATGTTCTCGCCCGACGGCACGCACCTGGTGTTCGCCTCGAATCGCCAGCAGCGGACCCGCGGCGACACGAACGTCTTCATCGCGCGCTGGAAGCCGTAACGTGGAGCGCACGCGACAGCTGCTGCGGGATCTGGTTGCCATCAACTCGGTCAACCCGTCGCTCGTGCCTGGGGCGCCCGGCGAGGGCGAGGCCGCCCAGTGCCTGGCCGCCGCCATGCGCGACGCCGGGCTCGACGTCAGCGTCACCGATGTCGCGCCGGGCCGGCCCAACGTGGTCGGCGTGCTCGACGGCGCGCAGCCGGGACGCACGCTGATGCTGTGCGGCCATCTCGATACGGTGGGGGTCGAGTCCATGGAGGCGCCGTTCACGCCCGTCGAGCGGGACGGCCGGCTCTACGGCCGGGGCGCGCAGGACATGAAGTCGGGCATGGCCGCGTGCGTCGGGGCGGCACGGCTGATTGCCGCCGAAGGGCTGCCGCAAGGACGACTGCTCGTCGCCGGTGTGGTGGATGAGGAGTACGCGAGCATCGGCGCCGAGGCGCTCGTGCGCGACTGGCGGGCTGACGCCGCCGTGATCACCGAGCCCACGGACCTGACGGTGGCCGTCGCCCACAAGGGCTTTGCCTGGCTCGAACTGCAGTCGCACGGCCTCGCCGCGCACGGCAGCCGTCCCGACGAAGGCCGCGACGCGATCCTGGCCATGGGCCGCGTGCTCGGCGTGCTCGAACGTTTCGACCAGGAGCTGCGAGCGCGGCCGACCCACCCGCTGCTCGGCAGCGGCTCGCTGCATGCGTCGACGATCACCGGCGGCACCGGCCCCAGCGTGTATCCGGCGCTCTGCCAGCTGCTGCTCGAACGCCGCACGCTGCCCGGCGAGGACGGCACTCGCGCCCTGCACGAGATCGAGCAGATGCTCGCCGCGCTGCGCCGGAACGATCCCGAGTTCCGTGCGGAGGTGCGTCTCGTCGTCGAACGCCCGGGATACGACCTGGACGAGCGCGCCGAACTGCCGCAGCAGCTCGTCGTCGCTGGCCGTGCCCGCGGGCTGGAAGCGCGGGTCACCGGCATGAGCTATTGGACCGATGCCGCGATTCTCGGCGCGGCGGGCATTCCGACCGTGATCTTCGGACCGCGCGGCGCAGGGCTGCACGGTCCCGGGGAGTACGTGGAGCTTGCCAGCGTCGAGGAATGCGCGTTCACGCTCGCCGCACTCGCGCGGCAGTTCCTCACATAGCCTCCGGCAGCCGGAGCGCGAGCCGGAGCGGCGCCCTCGTCGATCACCCGACCTCGCCGGGCGTGAGCCTCGACGAAAAGACGACGGCGGAACGGCCAGTCGGATCGATTCAGTAAACGACTGCCTACTTGATGCGATGGCGGCTCGGATCGCCGGCGTAGGTGCGCTGGTAGGCGCGACCGCCGGTGTTCCAGCCCGGTGATTCGTGCTGGCAGCTCACGCAACGCAGCGTGACGCGCGATCCATCCACGTGCAGGTACTTGTCGTGCCCGTTCAATCCGCACAGGGACTGGCGAACCCAGATGCCGGCGCGCGAGGCGCGCTCGGACAGGCGCGCGGAACGCAGCGCCGGGAACGTCGTTTCGAATTGCGTGGCCTGGGCCTGGCTGGCCATGGTGCTTTCCCCTCTCTTGCCTCGGCGCTCGCCGGCGCTGGGGTGCTGCGGCGAATGCCCTCGTTCGTGATGAACGCTGTGAGCGGCAAGCAGCGAACGGCAGGGAAGGCTGCGAGGAGCGTGCCAGCAGAGCACCGGCCGTCCGCACGCGGCGCGTGCGTGGGCGTTGTGTGCCAGTACCGAGGCTCAGCGCTCGCGCAACAAGCTCTTCAGGACGAACCCGACGTTGGCCGGTCGTTCACCGAGCCGGCGCATGAAGTATGGGAACCATTCGCGGCCGTAGGGAATGTAGACACGCACCCCGAACCCCTGGCTGCGCAGCGCGGCCTGCAGGTCGCGCCGCACCCCGTAGAGCATCTGGAACTCGTAGCGATCGGGCGGAATCGCGGCGTCGCGCGCGATGCGGTGCGCCGCGGCGATCATGTCCGGATCGTGCGTCGCCACGGCGGGGAAGGTGCCGGCCCGGAGCAGGCGGTCCAGCAGTCGCACGTACGCGGCGTCCACGTCGGACTTGGACTGCCACGCTACCTCGGACGGTTCCTTGTACGCGCCTTTGACGAGGCGCACCCTCGCGCCCAGCGCCATCACGCGCTCGAGATCGGCATCGCTTCGCTTCAGTGCAGACTGCAACACGACGCCGACATTGGTCAGCCCCGAGACGAACAATCGCTCGAAGATCGTCAGGGTAGTCTCGACGTACGGCGAGTTCTCCATGTCGATGCGCACGAAGAAGCCGTCGCTCGCGGCGCGCTCGAGGATGACTCGCAGATTCGCTTCCGCCAGCGGGCCCGAGAGGCCGAGTCCCAGTTGCGTCAGCTTGATCGAGACGTTGCGGCCGACGCCCGCGGCCGCGATGCGCGGGATCATCGCGAGATAGGCCTCGGTGGCCGCCCGTGCCTCGGCCTCGCTGGCGACGCTCTCGCCAAGCAGGTCGAGCGTCTGTGAGAGCCCCTGTGCTTCGAGGGCACGCGCCGCGGCGATGGCGTCCTCGATCGACTCGCCCGCGACGAAGCGGCGGGCGAAACTCCGCGGGGAGCGCATCCCGTAGCGCGACGCAAGGCGCTTGAGCCGTGCGCTCCCGGCGAGCGAGCCGAAGGCCGCCTTCGAGAGCGCGTCGATCATGCTTTCGACGCCGGAGGTCGCCTCAGCAGGTGCGTCAGCTGCCGCGCGTAGTACCGCAGCACGAAGCGATCGCGCACGCGGACGCGATCGCCCTCGACGGCCACCACACCGCGTTCGTCGAGCATCGGCAACCCATGGTTCACCGCCGCTCGTGCATGTGTGGTGTCCAGGTTCGCACCGGCTGCCGACAGTTGATCGATCAACTGCCCGACCTCGGCGATCAGTTCCCTCTTGGGTATCGACGGCCGCATCGCCCGCGCCACGAGCGCCGTGGGCAGCACCTTGTGCAGACGACCGATTTCGCCGTGCACCTGGCGGGCCAGCCCCATGACGTCCCGTCGCGAATGAGCCTCGCCTCCGCTCAGCGTCACCGGAGCGCCGAAGGTGACGAACGCACGCGACTGGTAGCCGACGGCCGTGCCCACCATCTCGGCCAGTTCGCGCGTGAACGGGCGCTGGCGGCTCTTGGTGACCTGCGGCGCGAGGATCCGGTCCTCCAGGACGATGTCGTAGGCGATCGCCACGGGAACGATGTGCAGCGTCGGCACCTCGGCGAGCACCACGGCGTTGAACAGGCCCGTCTTGGCCGGCTTCAGCTCGCCGCTGTAGCTGCGGCCGCCTTCGGGGTAGAAGAACAGGTCGTGTGCTTCGAGCAGCTCCGCGACGAAGGCCTTGAGCGTGACCAAGTACGCCGCGTCACGTGCGCCGCGTCTGATCGGGATCGCGCCGGTGACGTGCTTGTGCAGCAGCCCGAGTGCGCCGCCGAACAGGTTGATCCCCGCGGCGATGATCGGCGGCCGCAGGTCGTGATCCTCGAGGATCAGCAGCTCGATCAGGTAGTCGAGATGGCTCTTGTGGTTGGAGACGTACACGACGCGACCGGTGTCGAGCGCGTGCCGCACGTGGTCCACGCCTTCCGGGATGCGTTCGACCTTGCGCAGGATGGGATAGAGCGGGTGTTTCAGTGCGCGGTAGATGGAACGCCGCTGCGTCGCCCTCAGCTCCTTGAGATAGCCCTCGACACGGCGGAGCGCCGCTGGTTCGCCATCGGGCGGCTCGTAGAGACGACGCACGTCTTCGCGCGCGAGTACTGCTTGCCGAAGGTCGTCGCCAATCACGGCTGTCGAGTGTAGCGCACGGGGGAGCGGGGTACGGGAGCGGGCCCCGGGAACGGGCAACGGGCAATCGGCAAGTGGGAACCGGGGCGCGGCCACCGGCAACCGGCAATCGGAAATCGGGGAGAGGGAGGGGCGAGG